>CAMNDJ010000010.1 GCA_946535225.1 uncultured Lachnospiraceae bacterium | reverse complement strand
TAAAGATCTGATCAAATAATAAACAATTATTAAACGACATGTGTTATAATTAGAATACCTGTATTTTACCCATATTTGGCACAGGCCTTAAGGGCGGGGAGGGTGTGTATGGAACGATATGAGTATTCGGCAGAAAAAAGAGAACTTCTTGAACGGTCTTTAATCCCTTTTGCTATTTATCAATTCATTGATAAGCGTGTTGTGACGCTTATCGTGTCTGACGGTTTCTGTAAATTATGCGACTACGATAACAGAGAACAGGCATATTATGACATGGATCATAATATGTATAAGGATACTCATCCGGATGATGCAGCCAGAGTTGCAGATGCGGCTTATACTTTTGCGACTGAAGGCGGCAGGTATGAGACGATATACAGGACAAAGAACAAGAACGGAAACGGTTACAGGATACTCCATGCCATAGGAGAACATTTCCTGACTGACACCGGCATACAGCTGGCTCAGGTATGGTATACGGATGAAGGACCGTATATACCCGGAGATGAAGCGGAAGAGAACGTTTTCCGCAGGCTTCTCAATATGGCTCTTCATGACGAAAGCCTTATAAGAGCCAGCTATTTCGATTATCTGACAGGTCTGCCGAGCATGACTTATTTCTTTGAACTGGCAGACAGTGCATGTAAGTCTATGATAGATAATGGCGGCAAGCCGGTATTCCTCTTCATGGACTTAAGCGGCATGAAATTCTTTAACCATAAGCACGGGTTTGCCGAGGGGGATACTCTTCTCCGGTCATTTGCCGGCGTTCTCATGAGGTATTTCGGCAATGAAAACTGCTGCAGATTCGGGCAGGATCATTTTGCCATCTATACGGAAGAATCCGGTATAGAAGACACGCTCCACGAACTGTTCAGAGAATGGCAGAGTACGAACGGCGGCAAGTCTCTTCCGGTGAGAGTCGGCATATATCTTAATCATGAAAGAGATGCCGATATAAGTATAGCCTGCGATTGTGCAAAACTGGCTTGCGACACATTGCGCAACACTTACGTATCGGCGATCAACTATTATAATAAGGCGCTTCAGGATGAAGAGGACAGGCAGCACTACATCGTATCCAATCTTGAAAGAGCCATTTCCGAGAAATGGATCACGATATATTATCAGCCGATAGTAAGAGCAACAAACGGTAGGGTCTGTGATGAAGAGGCCCTGTCGCGTTGGATCGATCCCTTAAACGGTTTTCTTTCGCCGGGTGACTTCATTCCGATACTTGAGGAAGCCGGCAATATATACAAACTTGACCTGTATGTTGTCGATCAGATAATAGAGAAGATAAAAACGATCCAAAAAGCAGGGTTATCAGTCGTACCGCAGTCAGTAAATCTGTCCAGAACGGATTTTGATGCATGTGATATCGTAAGTGAGATATGCACGCGCATGGATCGTGCGGGATTAAGTCATGATCTTCTGACGATAGAGATAACGGAGAGCACCGTAGGGACCAACTTTGAGTTCATGAAAAAACAGGTGGAACGACTCAGAAGCCTTGGGTTCCAGGTGTGGATGGATGATTTCGGCAGCGGCTATTCTTCGCTTGACGTATTGCAGAGTCTGGAATTCGATCTGATCAAGTTCGATATGCGTTTTGTTCAACAGCTTGATGAGGGAGAGAACGGTAAGATAATACTTACCGAACTTATGAGAATGGCTACTTCTCTCGGACTTGAAACAGTATGTGAGGGCGTGGAAAAGGATGAACATGTTGAATTCTTAAGAGAGATCGGATGCTGTAAACTCCAGGGCTATTACTATACCAAGCCCATTCCTCTTGATATGATACTTGAGCGATACAGGAAAGGTAATCAGATCGGTTTTGAGGATCCCGGAGAATCGGCATATTATGAGAGCATTGGCAGGATCAATATGTATGATTATTCGACGATAGCCAGTGACGGTGACACCCCCGTGCAGCACTATTTCAATGCTCTTCCGATGTGTATACTCGAAGTGGGTGATAACAGAGTATATATCACAAGAAGCAATCACGCGTTCAGAGAATTTATGGCAAAAACCGGCGGCCCCGAAGAAGAGAACGGAGGTATTGAGTTCGAAACACTTCCGAGAGTGGTAAGAGCGGCTTTGGAAGACTGCATGTCAAAGAAAGCACAGGACGGGAAGATATTGTTCATCAATGAAAGGCTTCCGGACGGTTCGACTTCCCATAACGTATTCAAGAAAGTAGCCGATAACCCGGTAAACGGCAGGACAGCTATCGCATTTGTCGTGATAAGCATCACGGATAAGAGTGACGAGATATCTTATTCCAATATCGCCAGATCACTTGCGGCCGATTATTTCAACATATTCTACGTTAACATGAAGACGGAAGAATTCATTGAGTATTCTTCTGAGGCGGGGGAGGATTCGCTTGCTTTAGAAAGAAGAGGAAAAAGGTTCTTTGAAACCTGTATCGCAGATACACCCAAATATCTGTATGATGCAGATGTGGATGATTTTTTAAGGTCGTTTAACAAGGAGAGGATAGGCCGTATCTTAGATGATCAGGGAACGTTTACGCTCACTTACCGCATGATGAAAGAAGGCATGCCGGTATATGTGAACATGAAGATAATGAGGATGAATAACGATAATAAAGATGATCATATCGTTATCGGTGTCAGCAATATAGATGCCCAGATGCGTCAGAAGGAGGTCATGGACAGGATCGCGAAGGAGAGGGCGATGTATAACAGGATCGCAGCTTTTGCTGACAATTATCTGTGTTTATATTCAGTCCATCCGGAAACAGGGCATTATATCGAATACAATTCAACACCGGAATTTAAGAGCCTGGGATTCCCCGAGGAAGGTGATCACTTCTTTGAAAAAGCATTAGAGACAGGGAAAAATCATATATATACGAATGATCTGCAGCGACTTAAGGGAGTGTTTAACAAAGAAGAGGTGTTGGATGAGATAACATCAAGAGGAGTATTCGAGACACAATACAGGCTCATGTTAAATGACGAGCCCGTTAAGGTCAGGTTAAGGGCAGTGATGATGGAAGAGGATGGCGACGAACGCGTACTTATAGGGATAAGCAGAATGGACCGCAGGTGATCGCAGTGATACGGGGCATTAAAGCTCCGGATATATATTTTGGTGCGGGAGTAGTAATGAAATGAGGTTAAATGAATTGGCGCCCGGGACAGGGGCCCAGTTGCTTGTGAGCATCGGAAATCAGAGTCTTGAGTTTTCGACGACGATAAGAGAGGTTTATGCCGATTGTATATATATCGATCCGATCATGCAGGATGACAAGGTTGTCGGTTTTTCCACAAAAGGGATATTGATCGATCTTATCGTCACGGATTCCGACAGCGAAAGGGCATATAAGTTTACTAATGTCAAGATAAGGACGATAAAGTCATCCAAAGAGGACCAGATCTATCATGAGATCAGATGCGCAGGAGAAGGCAGAGTGATCAACAGGCGCGGAGCCTGCAGAGTCTGGCTGGGGGAGGAAGGTTATGCGAGCCTTGGACTGGGAAGCGAGCCTTTTCCGGTAACGGTCAAGGACATAAGCGTCAGCGGGATCGCTTTTATCTGTTCAAAGGATCAGGATATCCCCGACGGATCGATAGTGAGGATCAATTTTGAGGATGAGACTTCGAAAGCGAATTTCTCACTTGTGGCGATCATAGTACGGAGTATGGACATGGAGAGGTCCAGGATCATGTACGGATGCAAACTCAATCAGGAGAGTAATGAGATAGCAAGATTTGTCAATAACAAGCAACGTGAAAAACTAAAGGCAGCAAGACAGTCCAATCTGAACGCCTTCGTTGAGGAGAATGAGAAAAACAAGCAAAAGGAATAGACATGGACGAGGAAACAAGAAGAGAATATACGGTGAACGGATTCCTGTTCGGTTCAAAGGAAGATGTTGAACTTGCCAACCAGGAATTGTCCACTGTCAGATTCATAGAAGGAAAGATACAGAATCGCAGGGCAGACACTCTTATGTCGGTATATCAGGGAGCGATAGAACGTAAGATGTTCAGGACTCCGGTGGGCTATGCCTATATGCATGACCTTCAGAAGAAAATGGCTTCGATGGGTGTCAAGACCGATTCGATCCCGGGCATTCCGTTGTATCAGGTTTATAACAGTAATCTGGATGATGAACTGAAACCCAGACGAGAGATCACCGTACCGAAACGTAAGAAAAAAAGTGCGATCATAAGGATGAACCGCAATCTCATCATAGTCAATATCATTCTTGCCCTTATGATAATCGCGCTTTTTGTCATTAATATCAAGGGATCGACACCTACGGTATTAAACTACAGAAATGCCCTTGAAAACGAATATGCATCATGGGAACAGGATCTTAAGGAAAGAGAGACGAAGATCAGAGAAAAGGAGAGGGAATTGAACATCGTATCTTCTCCCGAACATATCACAGAATAGACACAATTACGTTTTATCATTGTGATATGTATATGAAAGGAAACGGTTATCCGAATGGAAAAGATCACTATACTTGTTGTTGATGATGAAGAGAGAATGAGAAGGCTCGTGGCGGATTTCCTGACAAAGAAGGGATATGCAGTCATGGAAGCTTCTGACGGAGAAGAGGCGGTAGACTTGTTCATGGAACACAGGGATATCGCTTTGATCATATTGGACGTAATGATGCCCAGAATGGACGGATGGACGGCGGTCAAAGAGATCAGACAATATTCAGCTGTGCCTATAATCATGCTTACGGCCAAAAGCGGAGAGCATGATGAACTCATGGGATTTGATCTGGGAGTTGACGAATATGTCACCAAGCCGTTCAGCCCCAAGGTCTTAGTCGCAAGAGTAGAGGCGATATTAAGGCGTACGACGGGTGAAGCCGGCGCCGACCTTTTGGAAGCCGGTCTGATCAAGGTCGACAAGGCCGCACACACCGTATTTGTCGGGCAGGAAAGTATAGATCTAAGTTTCAAGGAATTTGAACTCCTCGTTTATTTCATGGAGAATAAGGGCATCGCACTGTCTCGTGAGATGATACTCAATCATGTATGGAATTATGACTATTTCGGTGATGCCAGAACGATCGACACGCATGTCAAGAAACTCAGGAGCAAATTAGGTGAGGCCGGTAATGCCATTAAGACTATCTGGGGAATGGGATACCGCTTTGAAGAGTAGATAAAATATACGTGACAGACAGTTTATGAAGTGCAACAGAAAATACAGGCATTCAATAAGTACACAGTATTCATTCATATTCATCGCCGTGTTCGCCATGGCGATACTTATGTTATATGTGGCAAATAACCTGCTGCTGAAGAAATTCTATTTAAGGAACAAGGAGCAGGAGATAATCGAGGCATATGACAGCATCAATCAGGCTGAGACAGAGAATGAATTTGATACGGATGAGTATGATAATGAACTTCTGAGGATATGCGAGAAATATTCACTTGACCTTCTGGTGATGGACAGTAATTCTCAGATGATCAAGCTGACAGGCAAAGATGCAAATGCGCTTAAGATGCGCCTGTGGGACAGGATATTCTCAGATAATATCCCGGAGGGTGAGACGGCTGTGGCAGATCATAATGACAACAGCCCCGTACCGGGTATGGCTAAGCCTCCTTCCGATCCGGAAGAATTGCTTGAATCTACGGAAGATTATTCTCTGAGTCTTACCAAAGATGTCAGAACGGGCGGAGAATATATGGAGATGTGGGGCACTCTCGGAAGCGGCAATATCTTTCTCATAAGATCGGCCGTGGAGAGTATAGATAACAGTGTGGCGATAACCAACAGATTCTTAGGATACGTATCTATATTCGTTGTACTGGTAAGCGCCCTTTTGATAGTTCTCGCATCCAAGACCATAAGCATACCGATCTTAAGACTTGCTGAGATATCGGAGAAGATGACAAGGCTTGATTTTAATGCCAAATACAGACCCAGGGGCGACAATGAGATCACTCTGCTTGGCAGAAATATCAATAAGCTGTCCGAATCGCTCGAGAGTACCATATCGGAACTTAAGAGCGCAAATGCAAGACTCACCAAAGATATTGAAGAGAAGACAGAGATCGATGAGATGAGAAGAGAATTCCTATCCAATGTATCTCATGAACTCAAGACTCCGATCGCACTCATTCAGGGTTATGCCGAGGGGCTGTCAGAAGGGGTCATAGATGATCCCGAGAATATGACATATTACTGTAATGTCATAAGCGATGAAGCGTCCAAGATGAATGAAATGGTCAAAAAACTCCTTACGCTCAATCAGTTAGAGTTCGGATCCGATACGGTGAACATGGAGAGATTTGATATAGTGGAGGTCATCCAGGGTATCGTCAAGACAACGGAGATACTTACCAAACAGAACAATATTGATGTTCATTTTCCGAACGGAGATCCGATATATGTATGGGGAGACGAATACATGGTGGAAGAGATCATCACCAACTATCTCTCAAATGCGATGAATCACTGCAGCAATGAGAAGAACATCGATATTGATGTCAGGGATATCGAGGGTACGGACAGAGTAAAGATCACCGTCTTCAATACCGGAGACAGGATACCGGAAGAGAGTTTAGAGCACCTGTGGGAGAAATTCTATAAGGTTGATAAGGCGAGGACCAGGGCCTACGGAGGAAGCGGAGTAGGACTCTCTATAGTTGCAGCCATATGTAATTCCATGGGTCAGGAATACGGAGTCACTAATTATGATAACGGTGTGGGATTCTACTTCACACTTGATAAAGGCTAGCGCGGGGTGGTATAGTAAGTATGATGTTTGGGGATGATATATATCTTCGGCAGACATATCGATAAGTACCGGGTAATTATGAAAAAAAGAGTTTATAAGACTGATGATAACAGAATAAAGACGAACGTATACAGGACGGGAACATTGTCCCTTGTTCTTGTTGCAGCTGCAGTTACCCTGGGTGGCTGTGGTATTGTTTCGGTACCGGAGCTTACTGAAGAACAGACGGCCCTTGTGACCGAATATGCTGCAGGTCTTATTCTAAAATATGATCCTCTTAAGCCTGAAGACAGCCTCTTAGATGAAGAGGAACTGAATGAGCAGGCGGCTGCAGAGGCGCTCAAGAGACAGAAAGAGAGAGAGGCCAAGGCTGCGGCAGAAGATTATCTGGCCAAGAAGGCGAATGCTTCCAAAGAGAAGGACCCGGATAAGAATGCCGATAAGAAGGATGATTCTTCCGGGAAGAAAGATGATGCGGAGCAGGCTGTAGGTGATCTGGCTCAGTTCTACGGCATGAATGATTTCAGTATTGCATATGAGGGATATGAACTGACCGATTCCTATCCGACATCCGGTGAGGATATGCTTATGGCGATGGACGCTACGGACGGCAAGACTCTTTGTGTTCTTAAGTTCTCCGTGACGAACAATTCTTCGGCGGATACTGTTTTTGATATGTTCTACCGCAATCCCAATTTCTATCTTTCGATCGACGGCGGTGAGAAGGTGCACCAGCAGTATACTCTGTTGCTTGATGATATGGCTGCCAGCAATGATACTTTTGCAGCAGGACAGACACAGCAGAGAGTATTGATATTTGAGATCCCGCAGGATGCGTCTGTAGGGACCATGTCTCTTCAGGCCAAGAATTCCGAGGGACAGAAGGGAACGATGCATCTTCAGTAATAAACTGCCATATATGGGAGAATGAATGAATATTTATCATATCCTGTTGCTCTTTTATCCGATCGTATTACTTATCATCACATTTTTCGGTGCCCGCGTAAGCAGGGGAAAGAATGCACCCGATTATTTAAACATCGAACAGACTAAGGCGATACAGGCTGTCGCCTGTGTGGCTATAATACTCCATCATTTAACTCAACATGTCACCGGATTCGGGGCATCATACAAAGGCCCTGTCACTCTGCTTAATTATCTGGGCTATCTCTTTACGGCAATCTTCTTTTTTGTATCCGGATACGGTCTGTATATCAGCTTCCTTGAAAAACCGGATTATCTTAAGACATTCCCTGCAAGAAGATTTCCGTCCGTACTCATACCTTTTTGGATCATAAATACTCTCGGTGTATTGCTGTGCGCTTTGGGATACGGTATCAGATATAATCTTTCTGATGCGCTTAGTGATATTTTCGGTCTTACATTAGTCAACAGCAACGGCTGGTTCATTGTCGAGATAGCAGTTTTATATTTTCTCTTTTATGCAACTTTCAATCTGATAAAAAATAAGGATGTTGCACTGTCTGTGATGTGCGTCTTTGTGATCGCGCTCATCATATACAGTTCACTCAGAGGACATGATGCACAGGGGGACAAATCCCATTGGTTTAAAGGAGAGTGGTGGTACAATTCCACGATCACATTCTCTTTCGGAATGGTGTATGCAAGGTTTAAGAAAGCGATAGAGAGATTCTGCGAAGATCGTTACAGGATCATGATGACGGTTTTTTCGATCCTCACGGTCATAGTCGTATTCTTTGTTTCGGCATATGTAGTCCTTCGCTTCGGCTATTATCATGATCATATGTATTCTTTAGGAAGACGTGACGAGATCATCACTTTGATCGTTCAGTCCGTATCGTGCCTCGTTTTTGTGATGTTTGTCCTTCTGCTCAATATGCGTATCACCATAGGTAACAGAGTGCTTAAGTATTTAAGCGGGATAAGCGTCGAACTGTTCCTGATCCACGGTTATTTCGTTAACAGGATATTCAGTGATCTTCATATGAAGGATTTCTGGATATTTGCCATCGTTCTCATATCAAGTATCGCATGCACTGCTGCCATATCACCGCTTATAAAGAAGATAACGGCAGGCGTGATCAGGCTTCTTTGCAGAGAGAAGAAGTATAACGATACATTGGAAAGTGAAGCTGCAAGGAAGAAACATGAAAGAAACGTAAGGCTTTTCAAGATATTGGCAGCAGCGATAATCCTTATCGTATTTAGCCTGACTCTTATCATGACTTTCGCAAGGACGATATTTGCAAGATCTGAATATGAAGCAGAGATGAATAAACTCAGGAATGCAGCGATAGGAGATGAAGTAAGATTCGGTCATATTGAAGAGGATTGGACCATTCCCGGACAGGAGCGGATCAAATGGATAGTGATCGAAAGAGAAGGTGACGAAGTGAGGCTTTTGTCCAAGGAAGGCATCGCCGGGAGTTACTATCATCAGAAACATGAGAAGGTGAGCTGGCATAACTGTGACTTAAGGCAGATGCTCAATTCGGACAGTTCGCTGTCAAGTTTCAGCAAATACGAATATGAAAGAGTCATACAAAAGAACGGAGATATGGTAAGCCTGCTAAATCCGGGTGAAGCCGAAGAACTGTTTAAGACGGATGAAGAACGAAAGATCGATATCACGAAGGTTGCCGAGGCACAGGGAACAAATACGAATAAGATAACCAAAATGCACCAGTGGGACATGAAGGGTTACGGCTCTTCATGGTGGTGGTTAAAGGGGGAGAGCGGGGTAAATGAGATCACGGCTCCCATCGTAAATGTAGAAGGTGAAGTCGTTATGTCAGAGAAATATGTCAATAAACCCGGCGGAGCCGTCAGACCCGTGATATGGGTAGACTGCGCTGAATGATCATAAAATGAAACTGAGGATATCCGCGGGAGTATCAGCAAGATAAGTAGCGCCGGAGCGTGTGAGTTCTTCTCTGCTTCCGTATCCGTATACAGCGCCTACGGAATCCATTCCGACTTCGTTTGCTCCGTCTATATCGTAACATCTGTCGCCGATCATTATCATGTTTCCGATGTTTCCGTCTTCGGTGCGCTCGATCGCCCTTTTTAAGAGAGCAGATTTGCTCGCATCCTTCATTTCTCCGTCCGGACCGATGATCGCATCGATGTATTTGTCAAGTCCGGTATTTTCAGCAACTTTAAGTGCCATGGGGAGAGGCTTGGATGTTACTATGAAAATATGCCTGCCGGCATCTTTAAGGGCAGAGAGTACCTCTTTGATCCCGTCATATAACGGTGATTCCTTATATCCTTCATTGTCATAGATCTCTCTGAAGTATTCTATGGCTGTCTCCGTATCAGCTTCATTTAATCCGTAATAATCGGGAAATGAAACATATAACGGCGGTCCTATGAATCGAAGGAGCTTAGATTTGTCGGGTTCTTCTATCCCCATCCTGTTAAGGGCATATTCCACGCTCCTTACGACGCCGAATTCGGACATCGTGAGTGTGCCGTCTAAGTCAAAACAAACATATCTGTACATATATCCACGCTTTCCTGTCAAATGATTGAAGTGATCTTAAGCGATCACCGTACTATAATAAGGCAACATTTGAGGTTTGGCAATATCGTTTGTCAAAGGCAAGGCGCCTGTTGTATTATACTTGTAAGAGTAAGAGAAACAGAGCATCGCATCTGTTTGTCGTACAAACGCAGATTTTTATCAGGGAAGGAACGAAATGCAGACAGATATAAGAAAACTGTTAGAGGGAGTAAAGGATGGAAGCATTGCAGTAGAGGATGCTGTCCTGCAGCTTAGAAAAGCCCCCTTTGAAGATATAGGATATGCCAAAGTCGATACTCACAGAAAGTTAAGACAGGGAGCGAGTGAGGTCATTTACGGGGCCGGTAAGACGGCGGAACAGATAATCGGGATCGTAGATGCGATGAAGCGTAACGGCCAGGATACCATCTTAGTCACGAGAGTGGATAAGGATAAGGCGGACCTGATCTTAAATGCTTATGATATGGAATATAATGAAGACGGCAGGATCGGCGTGATAGGCAAGATTCCCGAACCTGACGGACTTGGAACTATCCTTATAGCGACCGGCGGAACAAGTGATATACCGGTGGCTGAGGAGGCCGCGATAACAGCCGAAGCATTGGGCAACAGAGTCAAAAGAGTCTATGATGTAGGTGTAGCCGGACTTCACAGGACCCTTTCCAATCTTGACGTCATAATGAGCGCTTCGGTGATAATCGCCATAGCGGGTATGGAAGGAGCATTGGCGAGCGTTATAGGCGGACTTGCCGATCGCCCGGTCATAGCGGTGCCCACGAGCGTGGGATACGGAGCTTCTTTTGAAGGGCTGTCGGCTTTGCTGTCGATGTTGAACTCCTGTGCGAGCGGAGTATCGGTAGTTAATATTGATAACGGATTCGGAGCCGGATATATGGCCAGTATGATCAATCACATGAGGGGAGACGGACAATGAAAACACTGTATTTTGACCTTTCTATGGGAGCGGCGGGAGATATGTTAAATGCCGCTTTATATGAGCTTTTGGTGACCAATGAGCAGAAAGCGGAATATATCACTACAATGAACGCTCTGGGACTTGAAGGAGTGACCGTAGAGCCTCAGAAATCAACCAAGCAGGGCATCACGGGCACTCATATGACGGTTAAGGTTAACGGAGTCAGTGAAGGTGGGCACGATCATACTCATACAGCGCATTCGGATCACCATGATCACCATGAGCATCACCACTCAAGTTTAAAGGAGATCGGTGATATAGTCATAAATATGCCTTTGGCCGACAATGTCAAAGCGGATATAATGGCGATATATAAGATGATAGCGGAAGCGGAGAGTGCCGCTCACGGCGTGCCTGTTACGGACATTCACTTCCATGAAGTGGGAACTAAGGATGCGATAGCCGATATCGCCGGAGTGTGTCTTCTTATGGATAAACTCAATATTGACAGAGTCATAGCTTCTCCCGTTCATGTAGGAAGCGGACATGTCAAATGTGCACACGGGGTATTGCCTGTTCCTGCTCCTGCTACGGAATATATCTTAAAAGGTGTGCCGATATACGGAGGAACGATACAGGGCGAACTCTGCACGCCAACGGGTGCTGCCTGCCTTAAGTATTTTGTCAATGAATACGGCGATATGCCCGTTATGCGAGTTGTGCGTACCGGATACGGGATGGGGACCAAGGATTTCGAACAGGTCAACTGCGTGAGAGTGATGCTCGGTATGACGGATGAGAAGAGCACCGATGTTGTTGAGCTGTCATGTAATCTCGATGACATGACCCCGGAGAAGATAGCTTTCTGCATGGAGAGCCTGTTTGAAGCAGGAGCCCTGGATGTATATACAGTGCCCATAGTGATGAAGAAGTCCAGACTTGCGACACAGTTGTGTGTCATGTGCGAACCTAATAAACGCGAAGAAATGATCAAACTCATATTCAAATATACATCCACGATCGGTATAAGGGAGAATATGGCTCACAGATATACGATGAACAGGAGTGTCAGCAAGGTCAATACACCGTACGGTGAACTGAGAGTAAAGCATTCCGAAGGCTACGGTTCGGAGAAGACCAAGTATGAATATGAGGACCTGGCCAAGGTCGCCAGAGGTATCAAAGAGTCCATTGACAAGATAGAAAAAAATCTTTGATTTTTTTAAGATCTGCTATAAAGTATCCGGACACGGATACCGATATATAATTTGAAATGTATATTTATGCGTATCTTTAGGGCCGAAGATGGCATGTATACATACGGATATTGTGCTATATCGAAAAGGATTTCGAAATTTAAGCAAAGGAGGGCAAACTATGGCAACAAATATCGGCAGTCTATATTCTGCTTTCGATGTTCGTCCGACCGGTGAAGGATACAAGGCACCCAAAGCCAAAAAAACGGTATCCGAACCCGCTTCGGAAGAAGTCAAAGGTTCAGTTTCATCGTCTGTTAAGAAATTCTCCGCTGAAGATGGATTATCCGATAAAGCCAAAGGTCTTTTGGACAAACTCAAAGACAAGTACGGCGATTACGGATTTGCTGTAGCAGGTTCCGACTCCGAATTCTCCACGATGAAGGGTGTCGGAGACAAGGAATACACTGTTATATTCACGGCAGATGAACTTGAGAAGATGGCTGAAGATGATGATTATGCGGCTGAACAGATGAAGCAGGTAGAATCACTCATCGATATGTCCAAGAAACTTGAGAATGATGAAGAATTCCAGGCTAAATTGGATGAACTGGCTGAAAAAGGTTATATTCTCCAGAACCTTTCCATAACACCGAATGCAGAAGGCGGCGTGGATGTTTTTGCAGAACTTGCAAAGGTATCTGAAAAGCAGGCTGAAAGGATCGAGGAGAAGCGCGCTGAGAACAGAGCACAGGCCAAGGCGGATGCAGAGACAGAGGAAGAAGAGGCTATAGCCAAGAAGTTTGAGGCAGCCGTTCCTCCCAAGAAAGGCATTATCAAAGCCGGTTCGGTAGAAGAACTAATAAGGATGATAGGCAGTCTTGATGACAAGGGATTGGAAGCTGTAGTTTCCAAGCCCGGCGGTAATCTTGATCTGTCGATCTGATCGACCGGTGATTTACCGCACTGTTTTATTCCTTAAACTCTGACGGAGAGCGATGTGCACAAAAGACAGAGGCTGTTAAGAGAAAATACTTGACAGCCTCTTTTTTGTGCTCTATATTATAGATTGTGCGCAGTGTAAAGTAATAATACTTGAAACGGTGAAAAACATGGATGATATTATTGAACGCGGAAGGTTATATGACTATTACGGCGCCATGCTGACCGAACATCAGAGGCAGATATATGAAGCTTTAGTATATAACGATATGTCGCTTTCGGAGATAGCGGGAGAATATGACATATCCAGACAGGGAGTACATGATCTGATCCTAAGATGCGACAGACAGCTTAAGAGATTCGAAGAAAGATTAAGACTCATCGAACGCGACAGGGCTGTAAGTGCTAAACTCGATGAAATCGATTCGATGACAAAGGATGATGAAGTTGCAAAACTTCTTGATGAGATAAGGGATCTGCTTTGATATGGCTTTTGAGAGTTTATCCGAAAAACTTCAGAATGTATTCAAGAACTTAAGGAGTAAGGGACGACTCACCGAGGAGGATGTACATACAGCCTGCAAGGATGTCAAGATGGCTCTGCTCGAGGCAGATGTTAACTTTAAGGTCGTTAAGAATTTCATAAAGACCGTTGAAGAGAGAGCAGTCGGTGCCGACGTCATGAACGGCTTAAATCCCGGACAGATGGTCATCAAGATCGTTAACGAAGAGATGACTTCGCTCATGGGATCCGAGACTACAGAGATAGCTTATCAGCCCGGTCAGGCGATAACCGTCATAATGATGTGCGGTCTTCAGGGTGCAGGTAAGACGACTACGACAGCCAAACTCGCAGCCAAGATGAAACTCAAAGGCAAAAGGCCTCTGCTGGTCGCCTGTGATGTATACAGACCTGCGGCTGTCAAACAGTTACAGATAAACGGTGAGAAGGCAGGCGTAGCAGTCTATTCGGAAGGAACGGATGTAAGTCCTGTTGATATAGCGAAGCATGCACTGGAACATGCAGCCAAGAACGGCAACAATGTGGTGATCTTGGATACCGCAGGCCGCCTGCATATTGATGAGGACATGATGAATGAGTTAAAGTCCATAAAGGAGGCTGTAACTGTTCATCAGACGATACTCATCGTTGATGCGATGACAGGTCAGGACGCAGTGAACGTCGCTTCGGATTTCAAGGATAAGATAGGTCTTGACGGGGTGATACTCACCAAGCTTGACGGCGATACCAGAGGCGGTGCAGCACTTTCTGTTAAGGCAGTGACCGAACTTCCGATCCTCTATGCCGGAATGGGAGAGAAGCTTGATGATCTTGAACAGTTCTATCCCGACAGGATGGCTAACAGGATCTTAGGCATGGGAGATGTGCTCACCCTCATTGAGAAAGCACAGAACGCCATAGATATAGATGCAGACAAGGAACGTGACATGGCTGCCCGAATGAAGAAGGGCAAGTTTGATTTCAACGATTACCTTGAGAGTATGAAACAGATGAGGAATATGGGCGGTCTTTCCTCGATACTCGGTATGCTGCCGGGACTAGGTATGGGCATAAAGAGCAGTGACTTGGAAGGTGCGATAGATGAAAAGCAGTTAGCGCGTACCGAAGCCATCGTTCTGTCCATGACAAAAGCCGAGAGAGAGAACCCCAAGCTTATGAATCCGAGCCGTAAGCACAGGATAGCAAGAGGCGCAGGCGTGGACATAGCCGATGTCAACCGTTTCATCAAACAGTTCGAACAGAGCCAGAAGATGATGAAACAGATGAAGGGCATGATGGGCAAGAAGGGAAGATTCAGGATGCCCTTATGACGGGACGGATCCATAACTGATACATATCAGGGAATTAACGGAGAGATCCGTTGATCATACAGCAAGTTATTTTTTTATTAAGAAAGGAAGATATCAAAATGGTTAAGATGAGACTTACAAGAATCGGATCAAAGAGGAATGCGATCTATCGTGTCGTTGTTGCTGACTCAAGAAGCCCCAGAGACGGAAGATTCATTGAGGAGATCGGCACATACAATCCCAACACGGATCCTTCAGAGTTCAAGATCGATGAGGAGAAGGCTAAGCAGTGGCTCGCTAACGGCGCACAGCCTACAGAGATGGTAAGCAAGCTCCTTAAGCTGGCTAAGATCACACAGTAATACCCGTTTGGAGGAAACATGAAAGAATTAGTAGAAGTGATTGCCAAGGCTTTGGTAGACAATCCTGATGAAGTGACTGTCGAGGAGAAGCAGGAAGGCAGAAATATAACCGTTTCTCTGCATGTTGCAGAGGGCGATATGGGCAAGGTGATCGGTAAGCAGGGCAGGATCGCCAAGGCGATAAGGACCGTTGTCAAGGCTGCCAACACCAATGAGAAACAGAGGGTAGATGTTGAGATCGGCTGATACCGGTGCGGATGATATGTTTCGTATCGGAGTGATCACCTCTCCTCACGGAGTACACGGTGAGGTAAAGGTGTATCCGACTACCGATGATATCAAACGTTTCTCTAAATTAAAGAGTGCTATGCTCCTTGATAAGAAGGGCAATATGAGTGAGGTACATATACGAAGTGCGCGGTATCAGAAGAATATGGTGATACTCGGCATGGAAGAATATGGATCGATGAATGAAGCTGAGACTCTGAGAGAGTGTGAACTGTATGTCACCAGAGACAAGGCCATTCGATTAAATAAGGATGAATACTATATCGCAGACCTTATCGGAATGGAAGTGGAGACGGATACAGGGACAGGCGGCAGCCTCTTTGATGTTATGCAGACCGGCGCAAATGACGTATATGTCATCAAATTGGATGACGGCCGTGAGCTGCTTCTGCCGGCTATTGCCGACTGTGTCCTTGATGTGGATGTTAAGGCACGAAAGATGAAGGTGCATGTACTGCCGGGACTTTTAGATCCGGCTTAGGCACCGATCAAAGGATCATTATGAATTTTCATGTTATGACATTGTTTCCCGAACTGATAGAGGGCGCTGTTTGTACCAGCATACTCGGCAGAGCCATACAGGCAGGGTATATAAGCGTGGACGCGGTCGATATCAGGACATACACGGAGAATAAGCACGGCCGGGTTGACGATTATACATACGGAGGAGGCGCCGGGATGTTGATGCAGGCGCAGCCCATATATGACTGTCACAGAGCCATTGTCGATAAGATCATATCGGCAAAAAACGCGGGCGATCCGAATACATCCTCATCTTCTGATGCTTCGTCTCGGGGCGGGCGTATAAGAACGATATACATGACACCTCAGGCCGGCGTTTTTTCACAGGAAAAGGCGGCGGAACTGGCAGCCGAGGATGAACTCATATTTCTGTGCGGACACTATGAGGGCGTCGATGAGAGGGTGCTTGAAGAGATCGTAACGGACAATATATCCATAGGTGATTATGTCCTGACGGGAGGTGAACTTCCGGCACTGGTGTGCATGGATGCGATCGCAAGACTTGTTCCGGGCGTATTGGGTAATGTGGAGAGTTCCGAAACAGAATCCTTTGATGACGGTCTGCTTGAATATCCGCAGTATTCAAGGCCCGAAGAGTGGAGGGGCAGGAAAGTCCCCGAGATACTTCTGTCGGGGCATCATGCCAATGTTGAGAAATGGAGGCATGAGCAGAGCCTTATAAGGACAAAGGAACGCAGACCTGATCTGTATGAGGCATATATGAAACGTATGAAAGAGCAGGCCTGACATTACATAAAATAGTGCTTGCACAGGAAATAATGGTGTGTTATACTACCATAGTCGCTATTATAGATGGTCCTCTGCCATAATGATGAATGGCAAGAACATCCATTATGGATAAGGAGATTATTATGAACAACGAGATCATTAAGGAAATCGAAGCTGCAGAGCTCAAGGCAGAAGTACCTGAGTTTAGCGTAGGTGATACCGTCAAGGTTCACAACAGGATCAAAGAGGGAAATAAGGAACGTATCCAGATATTTGAGGGTACGGTCATCAAGAGACAGGGCGGCAGCAACCGTGAGACCTTTACCGTGCGTAAGAACAGTAACGGTGTGGGTGTTGAGAAGACATGGCCCGTCCACAGCCCTAATGTAGTTAAGGTTGAAGTGGTTCGCAGAGGTAAGATCAGAAGAGCTAAGTTATTCTACTTAAGAGACAGAGTAGGTAAGGCAGCCAAGGTCAAAGAAGTTATCAAGTAATGATGACGATATAAGGAGTACTGAGCGATGTGTCTGTTTGATACATCGCTTTTTTATGTTATTATATAATTTATGAGCAGAAGAACGCAGGGCTTAAATTTCCGCAAGAAAAGATACAAACTCGAAAGCGACAGTTTTATGGAGGTCGTAAGATACATATTCGGTATCCTCGCAGCCATAGGTCTGGCGCTTTTCCTGGTGCATAACTGGGGACACAAGACGAGTGTCATAGGTTCGAGCATGGAGACATCTTTGTATAACGGGCAGACCATTTATATCAGCAAGTTCAGCTATCTGCTCAGTAAGCCCCGATACGGTGACATAGTCGTATTCCTGCCAAACGGCAATGAGCATACACATTATTACATCAAAAGAGTCGTGGCTCTTCCGGGAGATACTGTGCAGATCTCGGCAGGAAGGCTGTATATCAATGACGAACCGGAGAGCAATGCCGATAAATATGACCTCATGGAAGATCCGGGTATAGCCGAGAACCCGTTGACTCTCGGTGAAGATGAGTACTTTGTATTGGGTGATAACCGCAATAACGGTGAGGATTCAAGATCCGGCAATATCGGACCGCTCAATATAAACCTTATCGAAGGGAGAGCGTGGTTCAAACTTACAAAAGGCGATTCCAAGTTCGGCTACATAGGAAGAGGAGATAAGGAGAAGGGTAAATGACCTATCAGTGGTACCCGGGGCATATGACCAAAGCCGTGCGTCAGATGCAGGAGGACATTAAGCTAATAGATCTTATCATAGAGATAGTTGATGCAAGGATACCGCTTAGCAGCCGTAATCCCGATATTGACAGACTGGGTGTGAACAAAGCCAGGATGGTCCTTTTAAGCAAGGCCGATCTTGCGGATCCGAAAGTGAGTAAAGAGTGGCTTGCATATTTTAAGGATAAGGGCATTCATGCGATCGAGACGGATCTTAAGAAAAACGGCCGGATGGATGAAGTTAGGAACGGGATCGGCATAGTCTGCAGTGATAAGATCGAAAGAGACAGAAAAAGGGGGATCAAGAACAGACCCGTCAGAGCTATGGTCGTCGGGATACCCAATGTCGGAAAGTCCACATTTATCAATGCGTTTGCGGGCAGAGCGGTGACAAAGACCGGCAACAAACCCGGTGTCACTAAGGGCAAGCAGTGGATCAAACCGGATAAAAAGCTTGAGCTTTTGGATACGCCGGGTATACTATGGCCTAAATTTGAGGATGAAGCTGTCGGGATGAGGCTTGCTTTTGTGGGTTCCATAAATGACGAGATAATAGTTACGGAAGAAATGGCACTCGATCTGATAAGATATTTGGAAGATATATATCCCGATAATATAACGGATCATTATTTGATAGACAGAAAAACTCCAAAAGACTATCATATTCTGGAAGAGATAGGAAGAGTGAGAGGATGTCTTGCGGAAGGAGGCAGCGTGGATACAGCCAAAGCTGCAAGGCTGCTTATGGATGATTTCAGAGCGGGACGGCTCGGAAGAATGACTTTGGAATGTCCGGAGGATGGAAATGAGTAAAGAAAGCGGTAATAACAATTCAAAAAACAAAGCAGTATTAAAGGAGGTGCTCGGGACCAGCGTATATATACTGATCGTTTTGCTCGTGGCATACCTGGTCGTGCATTATGTTGGCCAGAGAACCGAAGTGATAGGCGAGAGCATGGAACTGACTCTTATGGACGGAGACAATCTGTTAGTCGATAAGTTAAGCTACAGATTTCACGATCCTGAGAGATTCGATATAGTAGTTTTTCCTTACAGATACGACAAGCATACTTATTACATCAAACGTGTGATCGGATTGCCGGGAGAGACGGTGCAGATCGATACGGAAGGTAATATCTACATAAACGGAGAGAAACTTGAAGAGTACTACGGTCGTGAGGTCATTGAGAATCCGGTGCGTGCGATCGAACCGATACTTCTTGCGGATGACGAGTTCTTTGTGCTCGGTGATAACCGTAATAATTCAAGAGACAGCCGCTGGGAAGATGTCGGCAATATCAAGAAAAGTGAACTGACAGGCAAGGTGTTTATCCGCATTTATCCTTTCAGGGAATTCGGAAAAGTAAGATAAGAAACGGACTGTTACATATGACCAAAGCACAACTTAAGGAGGCTGAACGCTTAAGAAAAGCCGAAGAGAAACTTAAAGCCGAGAAAGAGCGTATAGAAGGCCTTAAGGTATATGAAAGAGAATACGAACATCTCGGATATGTCTGCGGAATAGATGAGGTCGGCAGAGGTCCTCTGGCCGGTCCCGTAGTTGCCGGAGCAGTGATACTTCCTAAGGACTGTGACATACTGTATATCAATGATTCCAAGAAGCTTACCGAGAAGAAGAGAGAGCAACTCTACGACGTGATAGCACAGAAGGCCGTTGCATGGGCCGTAGGATATGCATCCCCTGAGAGAATAGATGAGATCAATATACTGCAGGCTACATATGAAGCCATGCGTGAAGCTATAAGTAACTTAAGCGTAAGACCCGATATATTATTAAATGATGCGGTCACTATACCGGGCGTGGATATCAAACAGGTTCCGATCATCAAGGGTGATGCCAAGAGTATTTCCATCGGAGCCGCCAGTATCATGGCCAAGGTGACAAGAGACAGGCTGATGGTTGATTATGATAAGGTCTTTGAAGGTTACGGATTTGCATCCAATAAGGGATACGGGTCCGCTGCGCATATTGAAGCGCTTAAGAAACTTGGACCATGTCCGATCCACAGAAGATCTTTTATAGGTAATTTCGTAAATGGCGATCAATCTACTTAACAATCCCATAGGCAATATAAATCAGAACAGCCAGATCTCATCCGGACAGGCTGCCGGAGAGACTTCTGCACTCATGCGTCAGGCTGCGGCTGCGATACTTAAGGAAGTGAGCGGCTTAAGCGCCGGTGACACCATTCAGGGACAGCTTGTGAGTAAAGACGGCAATTCAATAGAGCTGCTGCTTGGCGATAATGCAAGACTCACTACGATGCTTGAACAGGACATGAATCTGTCTTTGGGACAGCTCATGAGTTTTGAGGTTAAGAGCAATCAGGGAGGACAGCTGACTTTAAGACCGCTCTTTGCCAATATGAGCAATTCAACAACCATAATGAGCGCGCTTGATGCGGCCGGTATCGCTGCGAGCGATACAGCCGTAGAGATGGTGGATACGCTTATGCAAAACGGCATGCCGATCAATAAGGAGATGTTAAATACCATCAACAGAGAGCTTACGATGTATCCCGATGCGGATGTAAGGGATATAGTGATGCTGCACAAAATGGATATCCCCGTTAATGAAGGTAATGTTCATCAGATGCATCTGTATAATAACAACAATCAGTGGATGATGGAGAATGTTTCCGATTCTGCATCCGAACTCACATCAGTGATCACGGACGCTTTGTCTGACGGTTCTGAACAGGCCCTGAACATCTTAAACGGATTAAAGGAACTTTTGCCTCCGGGAAAAGAGTCTGCCGATGGATCAGGTGCTATGGTTGAAGAAAGCCTTGCTCTTAATAAAGAAGAGATGATAAGTTCTGATATCAAGGATATACCCGTACCCGGCAAGGACGGCGCATCCGGAAACAGTATGACACAGGTGTCAGAACAAACAGGCCCAACTACTTCCGTTTACTCACAGGCAAACGAACAGGATATAAAGGGCGATAATGCGCTCCCTGAAGCATCGGGCAGGAATGCCGGCGAAACCGAAACAGAAGGCATTAAGATCGACAAATTCAATATATTCGACAAGTTATCCGAGATCGACAAGTCGGATCTTGCAAAACCCGAAGTGAGAGCACAGATAAGGGATGCCGTGACGGAACTCTTAAAGGACAACTTCCTTATGAATCCGAAGGATATCAAAGAGGAGAAGTTTGTACAGAAGTATTATGAGCGGACAATGAATCTTGCTGACTCTCTTGAGAGGCTTATGGCAGAAAACGGCAAGACTGACACCGATTTTGCCAGAAGCATGTCCGGAATGAAGGAGAATACCACCTTCATGAACCATATAAACGACATGTACAATTATGTACAGCTCCCGCTTAAGATGAATGAGACACAGGCTAACGGGGATCTGTATGTTTATGCGCGCAAAAAAGGCAGAAACGGCGGCGCACAAGACGATAAACTGACCGCGTTGCTTCATCTTTCCATGGAACATCTTGGAAATCTCGATGTATTTCTGTCGCTGTCCGAAGGTCAGAAGCTCAATACGAAGTTCACTCTCGAAAAAGAGGAGATGATCGATTTCATCGCCTCACATATAGATGAGCTTAATGAAAGATTGCAGAAGAAGGGATATAATGTCGCTACTTCCGTTACACATAAAGATGAACCTGATAAGAGCGTGATCGAGAAGATAACGGGCGATAAGAACAATATACTGTTGAGTACTCAGTCGTTTGATGCAAGAGCATGATCTGCAGGCAAAAACAGGCGCGCAGATAAAGAACGGCACAATGCAGGAAGTATAAATGAACAAAAGACAGATAGGAACACATTTTGAAGAGGCGGCGATCTCCTTTCTTGAAAATGCTGGGATAAAGATCGTTGACAGGAATGTCACCTGCGGTAAGATCGGAGAGATCGACATAATAGGCATCGAAGATACGGGGATAAATGATCCGGTGCGTTCGTCTGAGGGGAGAGATCATGTAAGCGATGAGGAAACTCAGACGCTTATTTTTTTCGAGGTCAAATACAGAAAGGACGCTTCGAGGGGATTTCCGGCAGAAGCGGTGGATAAAGCCAAACAAAAGAGACTGAGGCGCTGCGCAGAATATTATACGGCGTACAGACCTTCTGACCGGTATATAAGATTTGATGTGATCGCCATAGAGGGCGAGAAGATCACATGGTACAGGAATGCATTTTGACCCTTTTTAAGGCTTAAGAAATACTTAACTTTTATGAAGAGTTTTTCATCAGATTTGTATGTTTTAATTGATAGAGTAGAGAAAGGACTGACATATGACTAAGATTCTGGTGTGTGATGATGAGAAAGAGATAGTGGATGCGATCGAGATCTATCTTGAGCAGGAGGATTACGCCGTCATCAAGGCCTATGACGGTGAGGAAGCGCTTAAGAAGCTTCGTGAGAATACCGATATCCAGCTGGCCATCATTGATATCATGATGCCGAAGCTTGACGGGATACACGCCTGCAAAAAGATCAGAGAGAATAACAGCATACCGATAATCTTTCTTACCGCGAAGTCCGAAGATGCGGACAAGATACTTGGGCTCAATATCGGGGCGGATGACTATGTAACAAAGCCGTTTAATCCTCTTGAGCTCGTAGCCAGAGTCAAGTCGAATCTTCGCCGCTACAGAGAACTCGGGAGTGTGGCCGGGCAGGAAGCTAATGTGGTCCGTGTGGGAGGACTTGTCATCAATGACGAGAACAAGGAGATCACGGTGGATGGAGAGAGCGTAAAGTTAACTCCGATAGAATACAATATCCTCCTTCTGCTCGCCAAGAATGCCGGTAAGGTATATTCGATCGATCAGATATATGAAAATATCTGGGGAGAGGAGCCTTTAGGCGCGGATAATACGGTGGCAGTCCATGTGCGTCATATAAGGGAGAAGATCGAGATCAATCCCAAAGAACCGAAATACCTTAAAGTGGTATGGGGAGTGGGATATAAGGTCGAGAAACAGTGAGGAAAGTAAATGAAAGCAAAGAGTAGAAGCAAGAGTCTGCTGCTCATCGTGATAAGCAGTCTCGCAGTTTTGATGGTCACGCTGGCCGTAGTTCAGATATATCAGTCGTCGACCATTACATATGAGGATGCGTTCGGAGAGACTAAGATAGTATTCGCGGGCGGATTGTTTGACAGAGGCAGCGAGAAATACGAGGATTCCGAGATCTTCGCAGAGACATATAAAAGAGCAATATATGATATCACGAGGATGTGCGTGATCAAGAATCAGATGGAGACCGGCGGAAGCTTCGATGCCGACAAGGCGATCAATATCAATGCCTATGCCAACAGGACCAAAAACTCATACAGGATGTATGCTTCGGAGAATGATGAGGGAACGGGTCACAGTGTTACCGATAATTATATGAGTGATGTGAATGTCGAGTATAAGCTTGACGATCTTATCAAATGGGGCAATTACGGATTCGATCTGATATCCGTGACAGGAACCGAAGCACAGCTGGATGCATATTTTTATTCGCTCATAAACGGCGTGGATGTACCTGCTTCTATAACAGAATCACAATCTGAGCACTACAGCGCGGCGACGGCATTTGACATCCTTAGTGATCTTTATGCGGACCCGGGTGAAATCGCTGTGACCACGGAATATGTGCTCGTAGAGAGATACAGATCCATGGATAAGTCGCAGTTATTGGATCATGTCAATAACAGACTGGAGTACAGAGCTCTTGTCAAGAACCTGATATCCTCGGCAAGTGATCTCTGTAATAATTACAATGAGTATATAGAGTACGGTGACAGATACAGAGACGGCAATACCAATGTATTGTACTGTTATCAACTAAATGACCGCAACGGTAAGAGCGTAAGATATTCAAATCTTGACAGAAGTGTGGCCGGCCTTACAAATGATGAACTGTCAAAGGAGTTCACGGGACACATAAAATACGTCTGCTTCAATCCGGACAGACTTCAGACTGCCACCAATATAGATGCGGTTAATTCGGTGTTCATGAAGAGCGTGATCGGGGAGTATGAATATTCCTTCGGCGACGGTTCCAGAGTCTGGCTGGCGATAGACGAAGAATACCCGGCCGATGATATATTCTCGGCTGTTAAGTCCGAATACAACAAGACCAATGCTATGCTCATTCCGGCCCTGATCGCAGCCGCGACCGGCGTGATCATCTATATCATATTGTTCGTCATAATGACGATACTCGCAGGAAGAGTCGTTGTGACTGATGAGAACGGTGAAAAGAGGGAGGAGATAAGGGCATCCAAGATAGACACCATGCCGTTCGAGGTGTATCTTCTGTTAGTTGCGGCAGCCGTGGGTCTGTTAGGCGGAATGTGCGCCACCATATATTGGGAATCCGACAGCCTCATAAGACACGGATTTGACAGGAATGCCTTCTATCCGATATGGGGAACGGCCCTTGTACTGTGCAATATCATCCTGCTTCCGCTTTATCTCATCCTGGTACGTAAGATCAAATGCAAACTTATGTGGAAGGGATCGATCCTTAAGTGGCTTACGGATAAGATACATGCAGGCGTGACAGATATGTACGATAACGGACAGCTGGCAGTCAGGATCTGGCTTCCGTTCCTGCTGTTTCTGGCATTCAATCTGGTATTGGTCCTTCTCGGAGTTGCGGGTATCATAGTGGCCTTTGTTGCAGATATGTTTGTGGGCTGGTTACTGTACAGGGATGCGAGAACAAGGAACGGCATAGTCGGTGGGATAAACAGGATATCAGAAGGCGAGATATCTCACAAAGTGGATACGAAGGGTATGCACGGAGATAATCTTGCACTTGCCAATGCAGTCAACAACATAGGCGACGGTATAAGCAAGGCTGTCGATACGTCCATGAGAGACGAGAAGATGAAGGCGGACCTCATCACCAATGTAAGTCATGATATCAAAACTCCGCTCACATCCATAATCAACTATGTGGATCTGTTAAAAAGAGAACAGATCGAAGATGAAAGGATAAGAGGATATGTGGACATCCTCGATCAGAAATCACAGAGGTTAAAGCAGCTTACCGATGATCTTGTTGAGGCTTCGAAGATAAGCTCCGGAAGCATATCTCTTAATATTGAGAAACTCAATGTAGTGGAACTGATACATCAGTCATTAGGAGAATTCTTTGAGAAGTTTGAACAGAAAGGCTTAAAGACTATCCTGGATCTTCCGTCCCAGCCCGCTTATATCATGGCAGACAGCAGGGGGATATTCAGGGTGGTCGAGAATCTCTTTAACAATGTTTATAAGTATGCGCTCGAAGGTACCAGAGTGTATGTTGACATGGAGACTACAGGAGACGGATCGGATGAGGCAGTAAAGAGCAGAGTGCTGATATCCGTTAAGAATATTTCGGCGGATCCGCTGAATATCAGTACGGATGAACTGGTTGAGAGATTTACAAGAGGGGATCAGTCACGAAGGACCGAAGGTTCGGGACTCGGACTGTCGATCGCCAAGTCTCTTACCGAAGCGATGGGCGGAACCTTTGATATAGCATTGGACGGAGATCTTTTCAAGATAGTATTGGGATTCGACAAAGCATAAGAACTGCCCCATGATCATGAGATATAGGGTGTAGATGAAAAAGGACTGAGCGGCTTGCTCAGTCCTTTTCTTCAGTCATTCTGATATACAGGGATCTTATATTTAATTTCCAGCAAAGCAGCATTCCGAGGACGGCTCCCAATACAGCCTGAGCTATCTCATAAGGAAGTTTGATGATCGCATATTCCAGTGTGCTGTACACATATATCTTGCCCAATGTATAACCCGTTACCATTATGAAGGCTCCTATGGTAACACCTATACCTGAAGCGATCTTAGGATGTTCTTTTAACATCTTATGTGAGATAAGAGATATGACCACCGCCTGCAGACCGTGAGTAACAAGGGAAACGAACATCGGCAGGGGATAGAAGATCATATCACCTAAGAACGATCCTATTCCTCCGACGACAAATGCCTCTAACGGCCCGAGGATAATAGAAGCAAGACATATAACGGCATCGCAGAGATAGAGATGACCTCCAGGTACCGGGATACCGAAGGATGACATGGCTATGTTAAGTGCCATGAAAACTGCTGTGGTTGTGATCCTTATCGTGGTGAGTTTGTTATTTGAGTTCATTATCACGATCTCCTGTTTACTTTCGATGTGTAGAATAGTAATATAGATCTGGATATATAAAAATGACCAGAACAGGAGCAAATGATATAACCAGATGAACTATGAAATAGATAAGAATGACAGATCGCCTGCATATATCCAGCTGTACAGATATCTTGTGAAAGATATAATCGCCGGGGTATATCCCTATGGGAGCAAACTTCCTTCCAAACGTATCATTTCGGAAGAGACAGGGTTAAGTGTCATAACCGTTGAACATGCCGTAATGCTGCTTGCTGATGAAGGATATGTTTTGGGCAGAGAAAGGAGCGGTTCTTTTGTCATATACAAAGGTGATGACTTTCTGGGAGATTTGGCTGCCGGCGGATTAAATGAGGCGGTAAAAGAGACACCTGCAGGTATCACGAGCGAATTCCCGTTCTCGGTGATAGCAAAGACGATGAGAAGAGTGATACTTGACTACGGTGAGAGGATAATGATCAAATCACCGAATCACGGATGCCCGGAGCTTAGAGGCGAGATATGCAGATATTTGGCAAGGAGCAGAGGCATAGTGATACAGCCTGCACAGGTGATAATAGGTTCGGGAACAGAGTATCTTTACGGACTCATTGCCCAGTTGCTCGGAACAGACAGCGTGATCGCGATAGAGGATCCCTCGTATAAGATAATACGCAAGGTATATGAGGCGATGGGACTTAAATGTGATCTTCTTAAGATGAACAAGGACGGAATAGCGACTGAGGAACTGAAAAAGACCGGGGCCTCTGTCCTTCATATAACCCCTTTTAACAGCTATCCTTCAGGTGTCACTGCGGATATATCCAAGAAAAAGGAATACTTAAGGTGGGCAAAGCAAAGAAACGGACTGATAATAGAAGACAATTATGATTCGGAACTGACAGTCTCAAGAAAAGTCGAGGAGCCGCTCTTCGGAATGGATGCCGATGTGAATGTCATATATCTTAATACGTTCACAAGAACGCTGGCTCCCTCCGTAAGAGTGGGATATATGCTGCTTCCTTTAAGGCTTGTTGATACCTTTAACAAAAAACTCGGGTTTTATTCATGTACCGTCCCGATATTCGATCAGTTCGTACTGGCCGAACTGTTAAAAAGCGGGGATTTTGAAAGGCATCTAAACAGGGTGAGGAGAAAAAGACGGAATACAGCCGGTACATTCGCAGTTGATAAAAACGCTATAAAATGATACATTTATTGGTGCGGATGAAAGGAGATGTCCAATGCCTAATCTGGAAGAACTCAAATACAAATTGCCTGTCGCACCGCTTGAGATAGCAACACTTGACTGCGCCAGGCGGCTTGCGACCGATATAGATAAACATCTGGTTCAGACCAGAAAGAAAGAACCCGACAAGTTTGCCACAGAGCCGGCCATGCACGGATACATAAGGGACAGTTATCTGTGCAAGGTACGTTGTCCGAGATTCGGAACAGGTGAAGCCAAGGGCATTTTCGATGAATCGATAAGAGGTAAAGACCTCTATATCATAACAGATGTGACGAACAGCAGCATCACATACAGGATGAACAATTTCGTCAATCATATGAGCCCGGATGATCACTATCAGGATCTTAAGAGGCTTATTGCAGCTGCTGCGGGCAGAGCCAAGAGATTAAACGTGATAATGCCTTTTCTGTATGAAGGAAGACAGCACAAGAGATCGTCAAGAGAGTCGCTTGACTGCGCATATATGCTCGAGGAACTCGTAAAAATGGGTGTTGATAATTTCATCACTTTTGATGCGCACGATCCGAGAGTGGCCAATGCGATACCTCTCAGTGATTTTGATAATTATACTCCGCCGACTCCGTTCATCAAAGCGCTTCTTCATACCGAAAGAGATTTAACGATAGATAAGGAACATCTCGTGGTCATCTCGCCTGATGAAGGCGCATTGGACAGATCGATATATTTTGCAAATGTACTAGGTGTTAATGCGGGTATGTTCTATAAGAGAAGGGACTATACCAGAATCGTTAACGGGAAGAATCCGATAGTTGCCCATGAGTTTTTGGGTGACAATATAGACGGCAAGGATGTTGTCATAATGGATGATATGATATCATCGGGAGAATCCATAATCGATACGGCGCGTAAGCTTAAGGAGATGAATGCCAAACGGGTATATCTGTGCTGTACGTTCGGACTCTTCACAAGCGGTCTCAAGGCATTTGACAATGCATACGAGAGATGCTGGTTTGAGAAGGTGGTTACGACCAATCTCACATACCTTCCGCCACAACTCAAGGAAAGACCTTATTATGCCGAGGCGGATATGAGCGGTTTTATAGCCGATATCATACACATGATGAACCATGATGCATCCATGAGCAATGTAATGGATTCATCGGAACAGCTTCACAGAGCGATCGAGAATTACAATGCACGTGCATTTGAGGAACTTGATGAGCATGCATGACTCTGATATGACAGAATGGATTCGGATAGTACATATGCCTGATATGTCAGGTCTATGTACTATTTGATTTTTCTAAAACGAAAACGGGACGTTAGTTTGTGACCATGACAGAACACAGGATAGAGAGCATCAGAAAAAACTCAATAGCACAGTCTTGCGGTATATGTCCGGGTGATGTGCTCCTTAAGATAAACGGCGAGGAGATTGAGGATATATTCGACTACCAGTATCAGTGCGAGAATACATCGGTGGATATCTCAGTAAGAAAAACTGACGGAAGTGTCATGTCATATCATATGGACAAGGATGAAGATGATGACATAGGGCTTGTGTTTGAAGCGGGGCTTATGGATGAATACAGACGCTGCTCAAATAAATGCATATTCTGTTTCATAGATCAGAATCCGCCGTGTATGAGAGAGACCATATATTTTAAGGATGACGATGCCAGACTCTCTTTCTTACAGGGCAATTATATAACCCTTACCAATATGTCGGACCATGACATAGACAGGGTGATCAAATACAGGCTGATGCCTGTCAACATATCATTCCATACGATGAATCCCGAGTTAAGGTGTACGATGCTAAACAACAGATTCGCCGGGGATGCACTGAAAAAGGCGGACAGACTGTTTGAGGCTGGTATCACAATGAACGGACAGATCGTCCTGTGTAAGGGCGTAAATGACGGAAAGGAGCTGGAGTATTCTCTTAAGAAACTGTATGAATATGTTCCCGTGTTAGAATCACTGTCCGTAGTTCCGGTGGGACTGAGCGACCACAGGGAGGGTCTGTACCCTCTCAAACCGTTTACACCGGAAGATGCACTTGAAGTGATCTCTGTCATTGACAGATGGCAAAAGAAGGCATATGCCGAACACGGAACACATTTTGTTCATGCGTCCGATGAGTGGTATATAAATGCGGGGGTTGAGCTCCCGGCGGAAGAGACATATGACGGATATCTGCAGATCGAAAACGGTGTCGGGATGATGCGTTCCGTACTCACGGAATTCTATGACGGACTTGATATAGTAAAGGAAGGCGGGGACATTTATCAATACTGCGAATCGGATCAGATAAGAGATGATGATACGGGAGGGACAGGATCGGGAGTATTACAAAAGATAAAGGGATTGTTCACATCTCATCCTAAGATAAGAGCGGTAAGTGCAGAGAGGATCACGGTCATAACGGGTCGTCTGGCGGTGAGATACATAAGGCAGATGGCGGAGTCAGTCACGGCTGCTTTTCCGGAGAAATCAATAAATGTGATGCCGATAACCAACAGATTCTTCGGAGAGAAGATAACGGTGACGGGTCTTCTCACGGGACAGGATATCATAGAGCAGTGCAAAGAGTATGTTGCCTCGGGAGGGGAACTCGGAGACAGACTCCTTATCAATGAGAACACGTTAAGAAGCGGGACCGATGTGCTGCTTGATGATGTGACTGTAGGCGATATCGAGTCTGCTTTACAAGTAAAGGTGGATATTGTAAAATCAAGCGGGTATGATGCGCTTAAGTGCATGCTTTATGCACACTGATGCGGTCATATGACCTGATCGGACAGGCGGTCAGCGATCGTTTTAAGATTAAAGGATATCTGAGAACATATATATGAGTAAGAGAAGAGGAAAACCCATAGTTGCGGTAGTGGGACGTCCGAATGTGGGAAAGAGCACGCTTTTTAATGCGCTTGCCGGCGAAATGATCTCTATAGTAAAGGATACGCCGGGGATCACCAGGGACAGGATATATGCTGACGTAACTTGGCTCGATCACAATTTCACACTGATCGATACCGGCGGTATCGAACCTGACAGTAAGGACGTTATCCTAAGTCAGATGAGGGAACAGGCGCAGATAGCGATCGATACAGCGGATGTGATCCTGTTCATGACTGATGTCAGACAGGGACTTACCGATGCCGATATGAAGGTCGCCGATATGTTAAGGCGTTCGCATAAGCCTGTGTTGCTCGTAGTCAATAAGGTGGATGATTTCAATAAGTTCATGGCGGACACCTATGAGTTTTATAATGTCGGTCTCGGGGATCCGATCCCCATATCTTCGGCTAACAGACTCGGCATAGGAGACATGCTCGAGAAGGTAGTGGAATTCTTCCCCGAACCGTCCGGTGAAGAGGAAGATGATGATATCCCGAGGATCGCCATTATAGGTAAGCCGAATGTAGGTAAGTCGTCTCTTATCAACAAACTGACAGGAGAGAACAGACTTATCGTATCGGATATCGCAGGCACCACAAGAGATGCAGTTGACACTACCGTCAGGTATAACGGCAGGGATTATATATTCATTGATACGGCAGGATTAAGGCGTAAGAGCAAGATCAAAGAAGAACTCGAGAGATATATGATCGTCCGTACTGTTTCGGCGGTCGAACGCGCCGATGTCGTTGTACTCCTAATCGATGCCGAGGAAGGAGTTACCGAGCAGGATGCCAAGATCGCGGGGATCGCTCATGAGAGAGGCAAAGGCTTCATAATAGCCGTCAACAAATGGGATCTTATCGAGAAGAACGACAAGACGGTAAATGAGTTCACAAAGAAGATCCGCTCAACTCTGTCTTTTATGTCATATGCTCAGATAATGTTCATATCGGTCAAGTCGGGACAGAGGATAGCCAAACTCTACGAGGTGATCGATGCCGTAAGAGAGAATCATGCACTCAGAGTCCAGACCGGAGTGTTAAATGAGATAATGGCAGAGGCGGTGGCCATGCAGCAGCCTCCGACCGATAAGGGCAAGCGGCTTAAGCTGTTCTATATAACGCAGGTAGCCGTCAAACCGCCTACATTTGTGATATTCGTAAATGACAAAGAACTGATGCATTTCTCTTATACAAGATATATAGAGAATCAGATAAGAGATACATTCGGATTTGACGGAACTCCGCTTAAGTTCATCATAAGGGAACGCAAGGAAGAGAAATGATGACGGCGGACGTATAAGGACTGCAGGGATTTTGACATTAGAATGGAGAGATAGATATATGGTAAGGATTTGGTGTATATTGATCGGATATGTTTTCGGACTGTTCCAGACAGCTTTCTTCTATGGCAAGTTAAACGGCATAGACATCAGAACGGCAGGAAGCGGTAATGCAGGAACGACAAATGCGCTCAGAGTCTTGGGACCTAAGGCCGGGCTTATAGTCATGATAGGCGATATCGCCAAGACCATGATAGCGATAGGCATAGTCAAGGTCGTATTCGGACCGCAGTATCCGGATATCAGGTATCTGCTCGTTTTGTATACGGCGGCAGGTGCCATCCTTGGCCACAACTATCCTTTCTATATGGGATTTAAGGGCGGTAAGGGCATAGCATGTACAGGTGGCCTGGTGTTCTCTTCACACTGGTCGTTTATAGTTGTGGGCCTTTTGGCTTTCTTTATACCGTTCTTTACGATACATATCGTATCTGTCGGATCACTGCTCGTGTATTTCCTTTATGTCGTACAACTCATCATAATGGGAGAGACGGGGTTCTTTGATCCGATGCCGCAGGCTGACAGGATAGAGATGTACTGTGTTGCGATCTTTTTGATGGCCATGGCTTACTGGAGACACAGGACCAATATCGTCAATCTGATACACGGCAAAGAGAGGAAGACTTATCTTGTCAAGAAGCCGGATGGTTATCAGAATCCGACACATTCGGGAGTCGAGCCTGAAAAAGAGACTGTAAAGGAGAATCAGTGATCATGGAAAAAATAGGAATGATCGGAGCAGGCAGCTGGGGCATCGCCCTTGCCAAGCTCCTTGCGGATAACGGACATAAGGTCACGGTATGGTCGATCATACCCGAAGAGATAGAGATGCTTAAGACAAAGCATGAGCATGTCGACAAACTGCCGGGAGTAAAGCTTCCCGACAATATAGAATATACGACGGATCTTGAGGCGACCTGTAAGGACAAGAACATACTGGTACTTGCCGTTCCGTCACCTTATACCAGAAATACCGCTCATTCAATGAAGGATTATGTTAAGGACGGACAGATCATAGTCAATGTCGCCAAGGGTATAGAAGAGAAGACTCTTTATACGCTCTCGCAGGTTATAGAAGAAGAACTGCCGATGGCAAATGTGACAGTACTGTCAGGTCCGTCTCATGCCGAAGAGGTCGGAAGAAGCCTGCCGACCACAGTCGTTGTCGGAGCAAAGGATCAGGACACGGCTGAATATCTCCAGAATGTGTTCATGAATGATGTGTTCAGAGTATATACAAGTTCGGATATACTTGGAATGGAACTCGGAGCCGCGCTTAAGAACGTTGTGGCTCTTGCCGCAGGAATAGCTGACGGACTGGGATTCGGAGACAATGCCAAGGCTGCTCTCATAACCAGAGGCATCACGGAGATCGGCCGCCTGGGAATGGCCATGGGCGGGAAGTTTGAGACTTTCTGCGGACTTACGGGTATAGGAGATCTGATAGTGACATGTGCCAGCATGCACAGCCGTAACAGACGGGCCGGAATACTCATAGGACAGGGTAAGACCTATGATGAGGCCATGGCGGAAGTCAAGATGGTCGTAGAGGGTGTGTACAGTGCCAAGGCGGCCATGGGCTTATCAAAGAAATACAATGTCGATCTTCCCATAATCGAACAGGTCAATCTCGTGTTATTTAATAATAAACCTGCGATCGAGGCGCTCACGGCACTTATGGGCAGAGATAAGAAAGATGAACACTTAAGTACAGGCTGGGACTGATAATACAGGATAACGGAGGGATTATGACTGAAGGGATCAATCAGGGATTTAACGGTACGAGCGAATATGTGGCAAGCGAGCAGCTGCTCAATGCCGTCAATGTGGCCATCACACTAAAGAAGCCGCTTCTTATAAAGGGCGAGCCCGGTACGGGCAAGACGATGTTGGCCGAAGCTATAGCAAAGGCTCTTGATAAGAAGCTTATAATATGGAATATCAAATCCACCACCAAGGCTCAGGACGGACTGTACATGTATGATACGATACAGCGTCTATATGACGGGCAGTTCGGTGAAGAGGGTGTTGACGATATAGCAAGATACATCAAGCTTGGCAAGCTGGGTGAAGCTTTTGAGTCAGACAATCAGGTCGTACTCCTCATAGATGAGATAGACAAGGCGGATCTGGAATTCCCCAACGATCTTCTGTGGGAACTTGATCAGATGGAATTCTATATCCATGAGACCAAGCGCACCGTCAAGGCCAAGAACAGACCTATAGTGATAATCACTTCAAATGCGGAGAAGGAGCTTCCCGATGCGTTCCTTCGCCGATGCATATTCCATTATATAGATTTCCCGGATGCAGAGCTCATGGAGGAGATCGTTCGCGTACATCTTCCGGATGTTAAAGAGAATGTCCTTAAGAATGCATTTGAAGTATTCTATGATATCCGTGCAATGAGGGACATCCGCAAGAAGCCTTCCACATCAGAACTCATCGACTGGATCAATGTACTTCAGATCGCCGGCATACCGGCCGAAGAGATCAGAAAGAGCCTTCCTTTTGTGGGCGTGATAGTAAAAAAAGATGAGGATCTGGAGACCGTAAAGACCAAGATAAACATGGTCTAGGTTAAACACTGATAAGGAGTGTTCGTTTTATACCCTGTGATATAACGGAGAGGAAATATATTTGTTCACCAAGTTTTTCTATGATCTGAGAGAGGCAGGACTGCATGTGACCCTCGGTGAGTGGCTGACACTCATGGAGGCTCTTGATCGCGGAATGCATAACAGTTCGATGACGGATTTCTATTATCTGGCACGTATGATACTTGTCAAGTCGGAGACCGAATATGACAAGTTCGATATGGTGTTCGAGAGTAATTTCAAGGGCAAGACATGGGATCCGGAAGTTGGTGCCAATATGCTTAAATGGCTCGATAAGCCCGAGCTCAACGAGATGCTGCAGATGGAAGAGAAGCAGTGGCTCAACCGTATCGAAGAGATACAGGTGGACAAGGATGATGTCGAGCAGAAGTTTAAGGACAGACTGCGCGACCAGGACAGTGAGCATAACGGAGGCTCGCACTGGATAGGTACGATGGGCAAGACATCCTTCGGTAATACCGGCGGTAATATCGGAGGAGTGCGCGTCGGAGGCCAGACGGGGTACCAGTCCGCATTTGCCGTCATAGGAGCCAAGAAATACAGAGACTTCCGCGATGACAGGATCATAGATAACAGGCAGTTCATGCAGGCGCTTCGCAAACTGCGCCAGTTCTCAAGCAAACTTGATATTCCCAAGACAGAACTTGATATAGATGCCACGATAGATAAGACCTGCAACAACGGCGGGGTGCTTCAGATCGTGATGGATAAGCCGCGTAAGAACACGGTAAAGCTACTGCTGCTCATGGACAGCGGCGGTACCATGATACCCTACAGTTCTCTCATGAACGAACTGTTCCAGTCCGTCAACAAATCCAATCATTATAAGGATGTAAAAGTATATTATTTTCATAACTGCATCTACTCCAAACTATACAACACTCCGGAGTGTGAGAACGGAGACTGGATCGATACCGAGTGGATGTTTCGTAATCTTGACAGCGACTATAAGGTCATAATAGTCGGTGATGCCGCTATGGCTCCGGAGGAACTGTATTCAGAGACAGGCAATTACAGAGGACCCAATGGAGGCTTATCCGGCTGGGACTGGCTTAATCTTCTTAAACGTCATTACAAGAAAGTCGTCTGGATGAATCCGAAGATGGCGCCCGGCCATGCTCCGTGGCGTGAAGCAGAGACTGCAGTCAAGACACTTTTCCCCATGTATATGCTTACAGTCAGGGGGTTAAATGAGGCCATGACAACGCTTATGTCCGGCAGGTGACGGATATCATCTTACATTTTGCCCCATATATAGTGCGTTTTTATTGACACGGCCACTAAATGTTGTTATTATAGTCGTGTATTTTTTGTTTCATACATGATCAATGTGAAGGAGGGTATCAAGGTATGGAAAAGTTCTTTAAGTTGAAAGAGAATAATACCGACGTCAGAACAGAAGTCATTGCCGGACTTACAACGTTCATGACCATGGCCTATATTCTCGCTGTTAATCCGTCGATCTTGTCAGCTTCGGGTATGGATCCTCAGGCTATCATGATCGCTACGGCTTTGGCTTCATTCATCGGTACTTGTGCTATGGCATTACTTGCCAATTATCCTTTTGCACTTGCTCCCGGTCTCGGACTTAATGCTTATTTCGCATACACAGTCTGCGGTGCTATGGGTTATTCATGGCAGTTCGCTCTGTTTGCGGTATTTGTTGAGGGTCTTATCTTCATCATTCTGTCGGTCACCAGTGTAAGAGAAGCTATATTCAATGCCATTCCCATTACGCTTAAGAAGGGCGTATCGGTAGGTATCGGCCTGTTTGTTGCTTTTATCGGCCTTCAGAACGGTTCTATCGTTGTTAACAGTGATGCAACACTCGTTACAATCGTTAATTTCAGAGAGGACTTCACCAATGTCGGTATATGTGCACTCTTAGCCATAATCGGTACTCTGATCATCGCAGTGCTTCATTACAAGGAAGTTAAGGGTTCAATCCTCATAGGTGTCATCGCGACATGGATACTCGGTATCATCTGCGAACTTACGGGTCTCTATACCGGTGAGATATCAGTTCTTCCTCATTGGAGCAACTTCAATCTCGCAGCGCTCGGCCTTACATTCGGACAGTGCTTTACCGGAGCGGCATTTGAGAACTTCAGGGTTCTTGATTTCATAGTGATCATGTTCTCATTCCTCTTCGTTGATGTCTTCGATACGATCGGAACACTTATCGGATGTGCCAATAAGGCTGATATGCTCGACAAGGACGGCAAGCTTCCCAGGATCAAGGAAGCCCTTCTGGCAGATGCCATCGCCACCAGTGCAGGTGCCGTACTCGGTACATCTACAACAACTACATTCGTGGAGAGTTCTGCAGGCGTATCCGAAGGCGGACGTACAGGTCTTTCATCTATCGTTACCGGCCTTATGTTCCTCCTTGCTATATTCTTATCACCCCTGTTCATTGCGATCCCCGGATTCGCTACGGCTCCGGCCCTCATATTCGTCGGCTTCTTAATGATCACGGCTGTTGTTGATATAGACTTCAAGGATATCACAGAGGCAGTTCCCGCTTATCTTGCTTTGGTAGCTATGCCCATACTCTACAGCATCTCAGACGGTATCGCTGTAGGTATCATCTCTTACGTTATCATCAATGCATGCGCAGGCAAGGCTAAGAAGGTCAGCCCTCTTATGTATGTACTTGCAGTACTTTTCGTACTTAAGTATATCTTCCTGTAAGACGGATCGTTCGTTTGATATATTAACCTCCAAGGGGTCTGAGATAACTCAGACTCCTTGTTTTTTGCCATATAGCATATGCGGTATTCTCTTAGGACTAAAATGATTGACAAAGAGCATTCGTGAGAATAGAATTATGACATATATGCGTAAATATAAGATCAGATAATGGAGAAAAGAAATGGGCGTATTTGAAGAATTAAAGGCTAGAGGACTTCTTGCACAGCTTACGGATGAAGAGAAGATAAGGGATCTTGTCAATAACGGCAAGGCTACTTTCTATATAGGCTTCGACCCCACGGCAGACAGCCTTCATATAGGACATTTTATGGCGCTCTGCCTTATGAAGAGACTGCAGATGGCCGGGAATAAGCCTATAGCACTTCTCGGCGGCGGAACAGGTATGATCGGTGACCCTTCCGGCAAATCCGATATGAGAAAGATGCTGACCAAAGAAGAGATCGATCATAATATCGATAACTTCAAGAAGCAGATGAGCAGATTTATAGATTTCTCGGACGGCAAGGCATTACTTGTAAATAATGCGGATTGGCTGTTAGAACTTAACTATGTTGATGTATTAAGAGAGGTTGGTCCTTACTTCTCTGTTACCAATATGCTGCGTGCCGAGTGCTTTAAGCAGCGAATGGACAGAGACGGCGGACTTACGTTCCTTGAGTTCAACTACATGATAATGCAGAGTTATGATTTCCTTGAACTCTACAGGAGATACGGCTGTAACCTTCAGTTCGGCGGAGACGATCAGTGGAGTAATATGCTCGGAGGCCGTGAACTCATAAGAAAGAAACTCGGCAAGAATGATGCCGAGGCCATGACTCAGGTGCTCTTACTCAATTCCGAAGGCAAGAAGATGGGCAAGACTGTCAAAGGTGCCGTATGGCTCGATCCCGGTAAGACTTCTCCTTTTGATTTCTATCAGTATTGGAGAAACGTGGCAGATGCGGACGTGCTTAAATGCATCCGTATGCTCACGTTCCTTCCGCTTGAAGAGATAGATGAGATGGATAAGTGGGAAGGTGCAGAACTTAACAAGGCCAAGGAGATACTTGCGTTTGAACTTACAAAGCTCGTTCACGGCGAGGATGAAGCCAAGAAGGCTGAAGAGTCAGCCAAGGCACTTTTCTCGGGAGCAGGTACACTTCAGATGCCAACGGCTACGGTCACGGATGCTGACTTAAGAGACGGTAAGATAGATATCCTGGGCATACTTACGGTATCAGGCCTTACCCCTTCAAGAAGCGAAGCAAGACGTGCCGTTGAACAGGGCGGTGTGACTGTTGATGATGTCAAGATAACGGATATCAAGACTTTGTATTCGCCGGAGGACTTAAGCGGTGACGGGATAGTCGTTCGCAGAGGCAAGAAGAATTATAAGCGTGTAAAGTACTAAAACGGCATATATGGTATTTTGTCACAAAGACATGTGCCATATTTAGGAATAATCTGTACAGATTATACTTGAACTTGCCATGAGTTTTGGTTATACTATACAAGGTTTAATGGGAAATATTGAAAGGAATCGATAGACATGAAGAAGAAATTACTGATATCTTTGCTGGCACTTTCTATGTCGCTTTCACTGGTTGCCTGCGGCAACAAGGATAAAGAGAAGGAAGCCGCACCGGATGCCGTAACGGCAGAGATAATACCTATTGAAGAGCCGCTTTCATCCGAAGAGGCACCTGCCGAGGAAGAAGTTGTGGAGGAAGACAATGAAGCACCGCCGGAAGGAATGGTGTTCAGTGAACTCACAGGTTTGCCCATAGATGAGTCAATCGCCAACCAGAAGCCGATCGCTGCAATGGTCGATAATGAGAGCACGGCACTTCCTCATTTCGGACTTAATTCGGCTGATATCATTTATGAGATGGTCAACAGTACGGCCAATGACCGTATCACCAGACTCATGGTCCTCTATAAGGATTGGGGCAACATCGAACAGCTCGGTTCCATCCGAAGCGTACGTCCTACACATATATGGATCGCAAGTGAGTATAATGCAGTGATATGTCACGACGGTGGTCCGTTCTATATCGATGTATATATGGCTCGTGACTATGCCCAGCATTTCTCGGGTATCTTCTCACGTGTGAACAACGGTAAGGCGAGAGAGTTTACCGAGTACATCTTAAAGGGTGATCTTGAGAAGGCATTTGAGAAGTCATCATATTCTACCGAGTATGATCAGTTCTATGAGGGACCGCATTTTAAGTTTGCAAGAGAGTCCAAGCCCATCGAGCTTGAGGGTGATGCAGCAACTGATATCAATATGAGTGCCGCTTTTAAGCACAACAAGTCAGAGCTTAAGTATGATGAGAGTACAGGCCTTTATACTTACTATGAATACGGCAAGGTTCATGCAGACGGCAAGACCGGCGAGGCTCTCACATTCAAGAATGTCATTCTCATGAAGGCAGGTCTTTATCAGCTTGATAAGAACGGATACTGCGCATATACCATCTTCGGTGATACAGGTAAGGGTGACGGATATTACATCACCAACGGTAAGGCAGTCAAGATAACCTGGGAGAAGACTACCGAGAACGGTATCACACATTACTTCCTCGAGAACGGTGAGGAGATAACACTCAATTCGGGTAAGACATATATCGCTCTTATACCTGAAGAATACTGGAGTGAGACAACACTCAACTGATGAGTATCAATATACGTTCAGACAATAACCCCGACTGGAAAAGGTCGGGGTTTTTTGATATACTGAATGAGGTTGTTTGAAGACAGACAGAAATGAAGTAAATCACATGCAGGAGGATATGATTATGAACGAGATATATGAGAAACTGACCGGTTGTGTGGCAAGTGTAAGGGCTAAGACGGACTTTGTACCGAAGGTTGCCATAGTACTCGGGTCGGGACTCGGAGATTACGCCAATGACATAAAGGTGGAATGCGAGATCGATTATCATGATATAGACGGATTTCCCGTTTCTACCGTGCCCGGGCATGCCGGCAAGTTTATATTCGGATACGTCGGTGAAGTCCCTGTAGTGTGCATGAAGGGGAGAGTACATTACTATGAGGGATATCCCATATCGGATGTGGTGCTTCCTGCAAGGCTGATGAAGCTGCTTGGTGCCGAGATACTTTTCCTTACCAATGCATCGGGCGGACTCAATCCCGATTTCAGCGCCGGAACGTTCATGATGATCACGGATCACATAAGCTGTTTTGCTCCGAATCCGCTTATCGGTCCCAACATAGATGAATTGGGCACAAGGTTCCCTGATATGTCTCATGTGTACGATCCGAAGCTTCAGGATATCATAAGAACTACTGCAGCTAACGAGGGCATAACGCTCAAAGAAGGTGTCTATGCACAGCTTACAGGACCCAGCTTTGAATCTCCGGCCGAGATAAAGATGTTGCGTACACTCGGTGTTGATGCTGTCGGAATGTCTACCGTAGTTGAGGCCATAGCTGCCAATCACATGGGGATGAGGATATGCGGTATCTCATGTGTCTGCAATCTGGCTGCCGGGATGACGGACAATCCGCTCACGCATGAAGAAGTACAGGCGGCAGCAAATGAAGCGGCACCGAAGTTCAAGAAGCTGCTAACGGAATCCGTCAAGAGATTCTGAGTAAAAGGGTATGTATTGTAAGGATGTAACCGTATAAATGGCACCTTGCAAGGAGGAAGAAAGTGAAGATCAGATTATTTAACGCAAGAATACTAACGATGGCGGAAGGAGAAGATATCTTCTTCGGAGAGGTACATACCGATGAGAACCTCATAAGTTATGTGGGTCCTTCGGATGAAGCTCCTAAGGGTATAACCTTCGATAAGGAGATCGATTGTGAAGGCAATGTTCTCATGCCCGGCTTAAAAGACTGTCATACACACTCGGGAATGACGGCTTTCCGTTCTCTGGCGGACGATCTCAATCTACAGGACTGGCTGAATGACGAGATATTCCCCAGAGAAGCCAAGATGAGCGGCGAGGACTGTTACTGGCTTACAAAACTTGCGATACTTGAGTATCTTACGAGCGGTATCACCGCCATAGAGGATATGTATCTTACACCTGAGACCATATCGGATGCCTGCATAGAGATGGGCATGCGCTGTGAACTCGTTTCGGGTCTTAATAAGTTCGGACCGACATTGGACGTTTTAGAGGAAAGGTACAATAAGTTAAATGCCAAGCATCCTCTTATCGGATTCAAGATGGGACTTCATGCAGAGTATACCTGTGACAGAGAGCTTCTTGAAAATACGGCAGCACTCATCAAAAAATACGAGGCTCCTATGTATGTACATATGTCGGAGACTAAGACAGAGGTCGAAGAATGTAAGGAGAGATACGGTATGAGTCCGGTCGCTCTGTTTGACGAACTCGGACTCTTTGACTACGGCGGAGTCATATATCACGGAGTATGGGTGAGTGAGGAAGATATGGATATCCTCTACAGACGTAATATCATGGTCGTGTCCAATCCGGCTTCCAATGCCAAACTCGCAAGCGGGATAGCACCGCTTACAGATTATCTTGATAAGGGTATCACAGTTGCTCTTGGTACTGACGGACCAAGCTCAAATAATGCCCTTGATATGTTCAGGGAGATGTATCTTGCATCCGTTCTCGGCAAGATCCGTGAGATGGATCCGGTGGCAGTTCCTGCAACTGAGGTACTTAAGATGGCTACCGTCAACGGTTCGATGACTCTTGGACATAATTCGGATATCTTAGGTGAAGACAAGCTTGCGGATATCATAATGATAGACCTTCATAAACCGAACATGCAGCCCGTTTTAAATATCCCCAATAACATCGTTTACAGCGGTGACAAGACCAATGTCAAGATGACCATGATCGACGGCAGGATATTATACTATGACGGAAGATTCACTGATGCGGATGAGGACGAGATCTATCGCAGATCGGAAGAGATCATGGAGAAGCTCCGTTAATGGACACACTTGTACTGATCTGTATGCTCTTGGCCATAGCTCTCATCATCATAATCTATGGCTCATTGCGTAACAGAAAACTGAGAAAATACGAGATCGAACGCATAAAAAACGGTTACGGTAAGCCGTGTGACCGCAAATATGATGACGGTGTATATGAACATATCCAGGGATATTTCAGAGTTCACTGTAATGTGACTGATAACGGGACAGCCGGTTTGAATAAAGATAGTATTTATTTCGTGGATGATATCACCTGGAACGATCTTGATCTGGATGAGATCTACAGGTCGATCAATCATACCGAATCGTCGGCGGGAGATGAGTATCTGTATTATCTTTTGAGAAATCCCCGTCCCGGCGTATGTGACACACAGAGGCTGGAAGAACTGGCGACACATTATCATGATGACGGACAGTCAAGGCTGGATATGGCTGTCAGGCTTCATGATGTCGGGCGTACAGGTAAGTACAGCATATATGATTATATCAATAATCTCGATGTGCTCAAGGACAGATCGGCTGTGAAAGAGTATGCCCTGTTGGCGGCATATGCGGCAGGTATACTTTTTACGATCTTTGTAAACAGGACCTTCGGCGCGATACTTCTTGTTTTTGCTCTGATCTACGGAGGTATAAGCTATTTTGCCCGTAAATCCGAGATAGAGCCGTATGTTGTCAGCTTCTCTTATATACTCAGACTGATAAGAGGGATGGATCTTGTCATTGGCTCTAAGGATGCATTTATCCAAAGAGAACGGGAGGAAATAAAGCAGGCAGTCCGTAACATGGCGGATTTTACAAGGATGTCGGGACTTGTCCTAAACAGAACATCCGACAGCGGTAATCCGATAGAACTTGTTATGGATTATATCCGTATGTTCACGCATATAGATATCATCAAATTCTTTCACATGAGAGATGAGGTGGACAGGCACAGGGAAGATATAGACAGGCTTTTGACCATCACGGGTTTTATCGATGCAAGTATGGCTATCAGCTCATACAGGGCAAGCCTTAAGACCTTCTGCAGGCCTTCTTTTTCTTCGGAAGGGATAGTCTCTGAAGGTATATATCATCCGCTGCTTACCGATCCTGTAGCCAATGATATAGAATTGCACAGAGGAATGCTCCTTACAGGTTCCAATGCTTCGGGTAAGTCGACGATGCTTCGTACGATCGCGGTGGCTGCGATAATGGCCCAGTCGATCTCTACCGTGTGCGCCGAAAACTACAGCGCTCCGTATTTCAGGGTATATACGTCTCTTGCACTTAATGACAGCATCCTTAAGGGTGAGAGCTATTATATGACTGAGATACGATCTCTCAAGAGGATAATCGATGCGGGAAAAGACAGGGAGACTCCGATCCTCGGCTGCGTGGATGAGGTCCTGCGCGGTACGAACACCGTTGAAAGGATATCGGCATCTGCAGTTATAATGAGACAGTTATCAAACGTTAACGGTATCATACTCGCAGCGACACATGATCTTGAACTTACCGGGCTTTTAGAGGACTGTTATGATAATCGCCATTTCGAAGAGACTGTCGTAGACGGAGATATAAGTTTTGCATATAAACTTATGCCCGGAAGGGCAACGACCAGAAATGCCATAAAACTTCTTGATATCATGGGGTACGATAAGGAACTGGTATCAGAAGCCGACAGGATGGCGGCAAAATATCTTGAAAGCGGCGAATATACGCTTTAAAACAGCGCTTTTGTAACGGGGGGATCATCTGCTTTTTATGACATATGACAGCAGGAAGAAGAAAAAGATACTAAATCAGCTCACCTTACTTTTCGGTATTTTCGTCGTAGTGATGATATTCATTTCGGCGCTTGCGACCTATGTACGTCAGTCGCGTACTTATCGTGAACTTTGTACAGACAGGATACGTGATGTGGGCGATTACTTATCCGGACTGATCAGTGAAGAGGGCGATGACTTCGTTGCATATACGCAGTATTACCGTGATCATTACAAGGAGATGCGTATCCCTTATGACTTGACAGGGTATATGGATGATAAGGAGATATATGAGCGGGATCTTGCTTTAAGGTATGCAAAAAAAACGCCTTCCGGTGATATCAGTATATCTGATCTTCCTGATGATCTTAAGCTGGAGTACTACACTTACAGACATGAATACTGGATCCTTGTTTTTGAAAAGGCCAGGGAGTCGTTTGATCTGCCGTATACCTACTTTCTTTTGCCTGATGAGGATGAGCATAAAGTGGTATATATGATAGACGGTGAGCGAACCGAAGATGCGGATCATCCCGGTTATATGTATCTCGGCGATACATATTTTAATGATCCCGAGAAATATACGGTACTTTGGGATACCTGGTCCACAGGACAGGAGCAGAACAATGTCATGGAATTTGACAATTCCTGGGGACATACTTATGCATACTACGTACCGCTTGTCATAGACGGTCAGAAACTTGGCCTGATAGCTGCCGAGATCGATGTCGGATTTGTTAACCGCGAGATAGCAAGGACCACGATAATGCTCTGCACAAGACTGGCTTTCATGCTCATTATCTTCAGCGCCCTCCTGCTTCATGTGATCAACGTCAGATATGTCATGAAGATAAACTATCTCTCGGAGCAGATAGATTCGTTTTCTTCAACCGGCGCTCCGGAGATCGTTGATGCGATAAGAGGCTATGACTTTGAGCCTGATGAGGTCGGTACGCTTGCAACAAATACGGCAGATATGATAGTAGAGATAAAGGATCATGAGGAAGCCGTAAAGAGGGCAGCCGACATGAAATCGGATTTTCTGGCGAACATGAGCCATGAGATCAGAACACCGATGAATGCCGTCGTCGGAATGTCCGAATTGATCTTAAGGGAGGATATAACTCCCAAGGCCAGAGACTATGCTTCACAGATCAAGGCATCCGGGCAGACACTTCTTACCGTCATTAACGACATTCTGGATTTTTCGAAGATAGAATCCGGTAATATGGACATTGTTCCCAGAGACTATGAGCCGGCCAAACTTGTAGAGGACGTGACCAATCTTTTAGTCCTGAATAACAGGAACAGGAGTATTGAGGTAAGGACTGAGATCGATCCGGCTCTTCCGAAAATACTTAAGGGTGATGATACGCGTATCAGACAGATCCTTACCAATATCATGAGTAATGCACTTAAGTTTACCAGGGAGGGAGTAGTCCTTGTCAGTATAGATCATGATAGAACCGATGATGAAAACGTGATCTTACAGATCAGGGTCAGCGATACCGGGATCGGTATTGCCGGTGAGGATCTGGATAATATATTTGAATCGTTTTCGCAGGTCAAGAGTACGAGAAACAGAGAAGTTGAAGGGACCGGGCTCGGACTGGCCATAACCAAGAGACTTGTGGAACTTATGGACGGAACCATAAGCGTTGAGAGTGAATTGGGCAAGGGATCGGTATTTACGGTACAGTTGCCGCAAAAGATCATAGCCGAAGGAGAATCGGCAAAACTTAAGGATGATGGATCGTCTATACATACGGGCGGATTCAGGGCGCCGTCGGCTAAGATCCTCGTGGTTGATGACAATCAGGTCAATCTGTTTATAATGAGCGGTATGTTGGAGACATATGATATACGACCGACTTCGGTCGCAAGCGGTCCGGAAGCGATAAAAGAGGCAGGATCGGAAGAATACGATATAGTATTTATGGATCATATGATGCCGCAGATGGACGGGGCCCAGGCAGCACACCTGATAAGAGAGAAGTATCCGGCATACAGGGATATCCCTATGATCGCATTCACCGCAAATGCCGTGGATGAAGCCAGAGACATGCTTATGCGAGAAGGGTTTAATGATTTTCTGTCAAAGCCCGTCGAGCCTGAAAAGCTTGCGTTGATCCTAAAGAAATGGATACCTGCCGATAAGATAAGGGAGTAAGGGTTAATATGAATGTAACTATATATACGGATGGATCGGCCAGAGGTAATCCGGACGGACCGGGCGGATACGGTACAGTCATCGAATACATCGACCCGCAGGGCAAATTGCATAAAAGAGAGTTCAGCGCCGGATACCGCAAGACGACCAATAACCGTATGGAACTGATGGGAGTCATAGTCGGACTTGAGGCACTTATAAGACCTTGCAAAGTTGAGATAGTATCGGACTCCAAGTATGTTACGGATGCTTTTAATGAACACTGGATAGATGCATGGGTAAGAGAAAACTGGAGAAGAGGTAAGAAGAATGAGGTCAAGAACATAGATCTCTGGCTTCGTCTCCTTGCAGCGATGAAACCTCATCAGGTCAGGTTTACATGGGTCAAAGGCCATGCCGGGCATCCGCAGAACGAAAGATGCGATGAACTTGCGACAAAAGCTGCCGACGGGGATGAGCTTCTTGACGATATTCAGAGTGAATGCTAATATATTAGAAGTATATGAGACCTCTCATATGCGACGGAGGACAGAATGAGCAGCAATTCTATTTCATTTATCAACTATTTTACTTCATATCTGCTTATATATATAATATTCGGAGCCTGTATCGTCGGCGCGGTATTTGCCGGAATAGCTATGCGTAAGCGCAAGGATATGAAGGACGGAAAGACCGCAGAAGATGCGCCTTCAGAGACTAAGGATGATACTGCGGCATAGATGTGTGATACTAAAGTAATACTGTATAAAAAATAACCAAAAAACGTCTTTGTTTTTTGGTTATTTTTTTTGCTTCACATTCGGATTATTACATTGACACACAATACTTAGTTTATATATAATTATAAAGCCACAATATGTTGTGGTCAGTTTCGTTTCAGGGAGGGATCATATAATGGCAGAGTATGCTGAATCTGCGGCAACGGTTTCCGACAATTATTACGGAGAGACTTTCAAGCCCCATAAGGAAGTCGTTGTGATCAAGAAAGACGGCAGTGTGGAGGCCTTTAATGTTCAGAAGGTCATTGTGGCAGTTGGGAAGAGTGCTTACAGAGCTCTAACCAAGTTCTCGGAAGAGGAGAAGGCGGACATCTGCCGCTTCGTATGCGATAAGGTCGATGAGCTTGATACGACCGAAGTGCCCATTGCCATAATGCATAATATAGTTGAGAGTGCTCTTGAGCAGGTCAAGCCCATTGTTGCCAAGTCATACAGGGATTACCGTAATTACAAGCAGGATTTTGTCAGCATGCTGGATGACGTATATAAGAAGAGTCAGTCCATCATGTATATAGGCGACAAGGAGAATGCCAATACCGATTCGGCACTTGTTTCAACGAAGAGATCCCTTGTCTTTAATCAGCTCAACAAGGAGTTGTATCAGAAGTTCTTCCTCACTACCGAGGAGATCCAGGCATGTCGTGACGGATATATTTATATCCATGATATGAGCGCCAGACGTGACACCATGAACTGCTGCCTTTTTGATGTCGAACATGTATTGCGTGGCGGTTTCGAAATGGGCAATATCTGGTATAACGAGCCTAAGACACTTGATACTGCATTTGACGTTATAGGAGACATAGTCTTAAGTGCCGCATCGCAGCAGTACGGAGGATTCACCGTCCCGAGTGTTGATAATATCTTAGAGCCTTATGCCGAGAAGTCATATCAGAAGTATATCGCCAAGTATGAGAGACTGGGAATAGACAGAGAGACCGCAGAAGCGGAGGCTTATGCGGATGTTGTCAGGGATTTTGAGCAGGGCTTCCAGGGCTGGGAGTATAAGTTCAATACCGTAGCATCGAGCAGAGGCGATTATCCTTTCATAACAGTGACAGCAGGTACAGGTACCGGAAGATTTGCCAAGCTTGCCACCATTTCGATGCTCAATGTAAGAAGGAGAGGACAGGGCAAGGCTGAGTGCAAGAAGCCCGTACTTTTCCCCAAGATAGTATTCCTGTACGATGAGAATCTCCACGGACCGGGAGGTCCTCTTGAGGATGTTTTTGAAGCGGGTGTGGAGTGTTCTGCCAAGACGATGTACCCCGACTGGCTCTCTCTTACGGGCAAGGGCTATATCGCCAGCATGTACAAGCAGTACGGTAAGATAATATCTCCCATGGGCTGCCGTGCGTTCTTAAGTCCCTGGTATGAGAGGGGCGGTATGCATCCGGCGGATGATGATGATGTGCCGATCTTTGTCGGACGTTTCAATATAGGTGCCGTGAGTTTGCATCTTCCGATGATCTTGGCGAAGT
>CAMNDJ010000009.1 GCA_946535225.1 uncultured Lachnospiraceae bacterium | reverse complement strand
TCGCTCTTAAGGGCTTTGGCACTCTCAAGGCTTTCCTTGGCCTCATCAAGTTCACCCTTTATCTTGTCCTGACGTTTCTTCAAAAATTCCCTTGCAGGATTAAAGAAGAAATATGATGCAAAAAAGAAAAGTGCTATAACTGCGATCAACGTCAACAGCGCATCATGAAGCAACTGCATGTCGAGGTCGAACAGTCTGGGAGTCATCCCTTCCGCTGCCGCAAGTATCAAACCTGCATTAGTATATAAATTCAACCTTTATGCCTCCTTTCTGTAGTATTCCTATGAAGGCATTATTTTGCCAGAGGCTTAACGAAGATAAGTATCATGGCAATAAGAAGACCGTAAAGACCTGTCGTCTCCGCAACGGCCTGTCCCAAAAGCATGGTACCCGTGATATCACCCTTAGCACCGGGATTACGTCCCACGGCTGCAGCTGCATGTCCTGCTGCGATTCCCTGGCCTACACCGGGTCCGATACCTGCGATGACTGCAAGTCCCGCACCTATTGCCGAACATCCGAGAATAAAGTTTGTGTTGAATTCCATAATCCATTCCTCCGTTTAAGATTGATTATTAATTGTCTCCCATCGCATCTGCGATATATGTCATCGTAAGCATACAGAAAACGTATGTCTGTATCGCTCCGGAAAACAGGTCAAAGTATACATGCAAAGCTGCCGGCCATACATAGGCTATCTTGCTCAACAATCCGTATATGAGCGCCATCATCACAGTACCCGAAAGGATATTTGCAAAAAGACGCAACGACAACGATATCGGGACCGCCACATCTCCTATGATATTGATAGGTGCCCAGAAAGGCCACGGATCACATAATCCCTTAAGGAAACCGGATACCTTCTGATATCTGAGTTTTGTTATGAAGATCAGGGTAAACGTGATCAGTCCGAGCGGCAACGTTGTTCCGTAGTCTGCCGTCGGAGGTCTTAAGCCAAGAAGGCCCGAGATATTGCTGAATATGATGAAAATGAATATCGTCCCGATATAATTGCGGAAATTCCTGCCCTTTGTACCCATGGTGGAATCCACCATTCCGTCAAGTTTCTCCACAATGAGTTCCACAACGTTCTGGAATCCTTCGGGAACATCCTTGCCCTTTTTCATTGCTCTTCCGGCAACATACATAAAGATCATCAACGTAATGAGCACTATCAAAGTACTGACATGCGTAGTGGTGATCCATACCTTCTGCCCGAGGAAGTTATATGAAAATATGCCATGGATCATAAAATCCACTTCGTCATCCGCCGCAAGTAAAATCGGATTCATAGACCCGCCTCCTTATCTGAATCTGTGCGATCTGTCAACGCTTTTTGCATAGTCTGTTCGTAACCGGTTGCAGGTAGGCACCTATCTTAATGCCCATTACCCCGAGGAATCCCGAAAGCATCGCCGTATTTCCGCCCAAATACCACAAACCGACAAGTATAAGTGCAACTGCACCGTATCTTATAACACTGTGCTTAAGCGAATAAGCAAGAGCGCCGCGTTCATTATCCGCATTGACCGTCATATTCCTGTCTATCGACCACCAAAGATGGTAAGAATATATACACGCCGTCAATATTCCTGTCCAGAGCCCGATCGAAAAGAACAGTTTCTCCGTAACAAACCATATCACCGTAAACTGACAGAGCAGGCCGAATGCGATCACCCCAAGAAAAATCTCAGACAGTGTCCTGTCGATCTTTTGTTTCTTTGTCGTCTCCGTCATTCGAATACTCTCTCTTGGCAAGTATATATATATTCCGCGCTCCGGCCGCGGCTCCCACAAAGAAAAGCAGGATAAAAAACACGCTCGTGCCAAATCTGCGGTCGATATAATAACCTATTGCAGAACATAAAAAAATAGGAACCAGCATATTGATCGCGAATTGGGATATATAAGCCAAGATACGAATATTGCTGTTATTTTTTCCCTTCACACGCTGTCCCTTTCTACAACTAATGGGTATTATACTAAAAGTGACGGCGATTGTAAAGAAGAAGGCCCGTAACTCCAACAAAATACAGATGCGACCGGATCACGAATACCTGTCTATAAAATCCGTAAATCGTTCAAACGATCCTTCATGTATTGTATTTAAAAGATTTCCGAGCCTTTTTACGGATCTGTGAAACTGTTCATCCGTTATCAGGCCCCGTTCGTAAGCCTCAGAAAGCTCATCAACATCCAGGACGTCGATCCTTCCGTCTTCATCTATTGTTATGTCAACCAACAGATCGGTCACAGTCATCGAATTGTCTTCTTTATCTTCGGAGTACTCTACTATATCGCAGTACCAATAATAGAGGCTGTCATCCTCCCTGAGGAATTTGCTGACTTTGATCCCCTCGCCAAGCATATAGAGTGAATAACCGTGATGAAAATCGCTGCGTGGCTTAAGAGTCTGCCACTTAGTCAGCAAAACGTCCTTGTCCATGTATAAAATTACATCGTCTTTTAATTTTACACACTCATCAGGGATAATCCTCTTCCTGTACAATGTAGGATACATCACGCTTCCTCCCCATTATTCAAATATGTCAGAAGAAGCCGACTTGCAGTTCTACGAGCCGATTTCTTCTTGGATCAATAGAATATGTGTCCACCGATCTGTATTCCGGTCAACCCCTCGATCGGTGTCCTGAAATATACGCAATTGCCGACATTTGTATGCCCGCCCATGGCTTCATCAGCTGCCTTGTAGCAGGCTGCGGTGGCTCTGTCTTCGGCAAGTGCAAGCGCCAGATGTCCGTCACCGACAGGTGCGAACTGCCTGTTTTGATATATCACGCCGACTACCGTATCGGGATATACCGAACTCAATACTCTGTTTATGACTACCGCGCCGACGGCCAACTGACCTTCATAAGGCTGGTTACCGGCTTCGCAGTATATCAGATTGGCAAGAAGATATCTGTCGCCTTCTTCGAAACTGACCTCAGAGATATCTCTCCACTTGGATTGTGCTGCAAGTTTGGACATGGCTATCTCTTCCGCTAGCTGCTTCTTAAGAGCAGCTATATTCTCTTCTTCCTTGGCAGATTGCTCTGCATATGCATCGGCCACAGCCTCAAAAGCTTTGATCTCACCTGCGTATTTACCGATCTCGGATGAAGTGGAGCTGACGTATCCGGATACCTTAGCCTGCTCAGCCGCCACCTCTTCATGGAATCCGTCAAGCTCTGCCTTCTCAGCTTCCAATACAGCCTTGGTCTCTTCCACATTCTGCCTTGTCTCTATATACCTGTTAAGCATCTTGCGGTCATACTCGGACAATTTCTCGATATAATTGTTCTTATTGAGGAAATCAGCAAAGCTCGTGCTCGTAAAGAGCATCTCTGCGTATGTATAATCCTTGCGTTCATACATGAACTTGATGCGCTTCTTCATAGCCTCATACTGTGCATTCTCTATGGCTATCGCTTCATCAAGGTCCGCTGTCGTCTGCTCTATCTCTGAATTCTTGGCATCGATCTTGTTTTCAAGATCAGTCAGATTATCACTGACTTCAGCCAGCTCCACGTTCAGTTGATGAAGCCGGCCTTCAAGTGTACCCTTGGTATCATTGAGGGAATCTATATTATCCTTTGTTTGTTTCAGCTTCTGTGTGGTGTCGGCATGCTCCTGTTGTGCCTGGTTCAGTTTTTCCTGTGTCTCCTTGATATCCGCATAAGCAGATATGACCGGAACACCCGATAATAACACTATCAGGCAGATCAACCCGGGCAGTTTACCGTGATCTCTTCTCATATCACATTTCCCAAACGATACCCGACATGTTCCTGCTAAACATCTATCGTAAGTACCCTTCCGGACGGTTCGTATTTCTTGTATACGATCCCGGCCGCATCAAACATTCTCTTGGCCGCAATATTCCCGGGTGTGCCTGCGTATTTGTCACTGTCGTATATGACGGTCTTGATGCCACACTGGATTATCGCCTTGGCACATTCGTTACAGGGAAAAAGCGAAACATATAACTTGGAACCTGCAAGCGAGCCTCCCCTGAAATTGAGGATCGCATTCAGTTCACTGTGAGTAACGTATGCGTATTTGGTCGCCAGCATGTCGCCGTCCCTGTCCCACGGAAACTCTTCGTCGGAGCAGCCGTTTGGAAAACCGTTGTAACCCATGGACAGGATCTTGTTATCTTCTCCGACGATACATGCTCCCACCTGCGTATTGGGATCTTTAGATCTCATTCCGGCCAGTTTACTGATGCCCATGAAATACTCATCCCACCTTATATAATCTTCTCTTTTAGCCATTATCCGGTCCTCACAATACCTGATATACCCCGTGAACGATCACTTGGTACCAAAAATCCTGTCACCAGCATCTCCCAATCCGGGAACGATATAGGCATTCTCGTTAAGCTTCTCATCGAGTGCCCCTATGTATATATCAACATCAGGATGCGCTTCCTGTAAAACCTTAACGCCTTCCGGCGCTGCGATGATGCACATAAAGTGGATCTTTTTGCATCCTTTATCCTTGAGCATCTGTATGGCAGCCGAAGCCGATCCGCCTGTTGCCAGCATCGGATCCACCACGAACACTTCTCTCTCCGCGCTGTCTGCGGGGAGCTTACAGTAATATTCAACCGGCATGTGCGTCTCAGGATCTCTGTAAAGTCCTATATGCCCGACCTTGGCTGTGGGTATGAGCGTCAGCATTCCGTCTACCATGCCCAAACCCGCACGAAGGATCGGAACAACGGCAAGTTTTCTGCCCTTTAAAGTCTTAACTGTTGTCTGGCATATGGGTGTGGTTATATCAATATCCGTAAGTTCCAGATGTCTGGTCGCTTCATAGCATATGAGCATAGCGATCTCAGACACGGTCTGCCTGAAGTCTTTGGTGCCCGTTTCTTTCCTCCTGATATACCCGATCTTGTGCTGGATCAAAGGATGATCCATGATCATTACATTTGCCATATTGTACTCCCTTCTTTTGTAGTTTATTAATTTATGAATTAATTATCAACTATGATATTCAAAACTTCCCGGCTTGCTGTCATGACTCTGTCTGCGCTATCTCGCCTATCCTTCTTACATGCTTTTCCTCACCCGAAAAAGGTGTATCCAGGAAAGTGTCCACTATCTCATACGCCATATTCTGCCCTATGAGAGCGCCGCCTAACGCAAGCATGTTGGCGTCATTATGGAGTCTGGTCATTTTAGCAGACAAAGGCTCCGAACACAGTGCACATCTTATGCCTTTTACCTTATTGGCGGTTATAGATATGCCTATGCCGGTAGTACATACGACTATTCCCATATCACACTCGCCGTTTGCAACAGCCTCTGCAGCCGCTCTTCCAAAGACGGGATAATCACAGGAAGACTTGTCATTGCATCCGTAATCCTTGTACTCTATTCCTCTTTCCTTAAGATGAGCAGCTACTAACATCTTAAGATCAAATCCGCCATGATCGCTTCCAAGCGCTATTTTCATATCATTCCTCCTTGTCATTTGCATCGACAACTCTGTGCCCGGCTGCTTTGAGCAACCTGTTCATGACCGCACTGCCAATGCCTTCATCATCAAATGCTTCAGAATATATCATCTGTACTTCTTCTGAATCAAATTCCCTGAGTATGGAATACAGTCGGTGCGCCACAGCCTCTTCATCGCCCAGTTTGCCGGTACACTTGACAACTGATGCCCTGTAGTTGAGCACGTGCTCATCCGGGCAAATAACGCCGGTCTTAATAAGCTCGTGTTTGTCTTCTTGGATCCTTGCGTTGATATAATCCCTGACCCGTTCTCCATCTCCCCGTACTATTACCAGTTCTCCTTTGGGGGCATAATGTCTGTATTTCATTCCGGGAGCTTTAGGAGCCGCATTTTCTCCGCCTTTTAATCCGGGATCATATCCGGTCTTGCCTATCACTTCCGAGATATCCCTGTCTGTTATCGCACCCGGTCTTAATATCACCGGAGCCTTATCCGTAAGATCTAAGATCGTCGATTCCAGGCCGATATCCACATCGCCACCGTCGATGATCATGTCTATCCTTCCGGTCATATCTTCGATAACATGTGTTACCTTGGTGGGACTGGGCCTTCCCGATATATTGGCGCTGGGTGCCGCTATATATCCCGCCTCCCTTATAAACGCCGCTGCTATAGGGTCTGAAGGCATACGGATCGCAACCGTATCTAACCCTCCCGTTGTCTCATACGGAACATTCTCCTTTTTATTCAGGATGATCGTCAACGGTCCCGGCCAGAACTTCTTTGCTAGCGCTTTAACTTTGTCGGGAACTCTGTCTATCCGGTATGATCCTTCGTCAAGCATCGCGATCTTCTCTACCTGCCCAAGATCATATATATGTACTATAAGGGGATTATCAGAAGGCCTGCCCTTGGCTGCATAAATCTTCTTAGATGAATCGGGATTCAGCGCATCACCGCCCAAACCGTAAACAGTCTCTGTAGGGAAAGCCACAAGTCCTCCGGATCTTATCACTCCGGCTGCCCTTTTGATATCACTGTCACTGATGTGATCTCTGTCAATTCTCAGTATCTCTGTGTCCATAACCTTTTATATTCTAGCATATTTTTTCGGTCAAAAAAAGAGCCGAGGCACAATATATTGTGCCTTGACTCTGCAAAATTCAATATCCTTCTTTTCAGAATATCTTCTTTTTCTTCCTGCTCTGGCCGGAAGCCCCTGAACCTGATTTGGACTCGGTATATCGCTTAGCCGCATTCAGTGAATCATCATTAGCCGCATCGTACTGGGATAACAGTTCCTTTGCCTCGTGCGAAAGCTTATCCGGCACCTGAACCACCAACGTCACATACTGATCGCCTCTGACCTCCTTATTGCGCAGGGAAGGTACACCCTTGCCTTTGAGTCTGACCCTTGTGTCCGTCTGAGTTCCGGGCTTGACTTCATATATGACCTTGCCATCCACGGTATCTATGACGATCTCGCCTCCTAAGGCCGCTATCGGGAATGATACGGGTACCGTAGAGAATATGTTCATATCCTGCCTCTGGAATATGGGATGACGTCCTACTATGACTTCTACGAGAACGTCTCCTCTCGGTCCTCCGTTTATACCGGGTTCGCCCTGTCCCGAAAGCCTCTTACACTGTCCGTTATCGATACCTGCCGGTATATCAACGGCAAATCTTTTTTTCATCGGTATATATCCGGTTCCGCGGCAGTCCGGGCATTTCTCCTTGATCACCTTACCTGTGCCCTGACAATCCGGACATGTCTGAACATTACGCACAGTACCGAAGAAAGACTGCTGTGAGAAGACGACCTGGCCCTTTCCTCCGCACTTGGTACATGTTACCGGTGATGTACCGGGCTTGGCTCCTGAGCCCTTACAGGTCTTACATTCTTCCTTAACGGTCAGATCTATCTCTTTTTCACAGCCGAACACAGCCTCCTCAAATGTGATACGTATACTCGTACGAACATTTGACCCCTTCATTGGACCGTTTCTGGAACCGCTGCTCCTTCTTCCGCCGCCAAACAGATCGCCGAACAGATCGCCAAAGATATCCGTAAAATCCGCACCGTTGAAATCAAAGCCGCCAAAGCCGCCCGCTCCTGCTCCGCCTTCGAATGCCGCATGACCGAACTGATCATACTGACGCCTCTTCTCAGGGTCGCTGAGTACGGCATAGGCCTCCGAAGCCTCTTTGAACTTCTTCTCTGCATCCGCATCTCCGGGATTCATATCCGGATGATATTTCTTGGCCAGGACTCGATATGCTTTTTTGAGTGCCGCTTCATCTGCGTTCTTGTCAACGCCCAGCACTTCATAATAATCTCTCTTCTGCTCCGCCATTATTCATTCTCCGATATCGTCACTTAAGGGGACATAAGCCTGCCCCCTTAAGTCGATCTGAATATCTTACTCCTGTTACTTATTATACTTCACGGAAATCTCCGTCGATTATATCATCATCAGCTGCACTGTCATTAGAACCGGTCGCATTCGATCCTGCATCACCGGCACCTGCAAATCCGCTCATATCGGGACCTGCTCCGGAAGCGCCTGCTGCTCCCTGTGCCTGTTCGTACATCTTAGAGAAGAGGCTCTGAGCTCCTGTCATAAGCTTCTCCTGAGCAGCCTTTATCTCAGCTACCTGATCAGAATTAAGTTCCTGATCCTTGGTCTTTTCGAGGATATCCTTCAGGGCCTGAAGATCAGCCTCTACCGAAGCTTTCTCAGTCGCATCAACTTTATCCCCTACTTCATTGAGTGCCTTCTCTGTCTGGAATACAAAGCTGTCCGCCTCATTTCGCGCATCGATAGCTTCCTTTCGGGCCTTATCCTGAGCCTCATATTCAGCGGCTTCCTTGACGGCCTTATCGATCTCCTCATCAGACATTGATGAGCCGGCTGTTATCGTGATGTGCTGTTCCTTGCCTGTACCAAGATCCTTAGCAGATACGTTAACGATACCGTTGGCATCAATATCGAATGTAACCTCTATCTGAGGCACACCTCTCATCGCCGGAGGTATACCGTCAAGTCTGAACTGACCTAAGCTCTTATTGTCCTTGGCAAACTGCCTCTCACCCTGAACAACGTTGATATCAACTGCTGTCTGGTTATCTGCTGCGGTCGAGAATATCTGACTCTTCTTGGTCGGGATCGTCGTGTTACGCTCGATGAGCCTTGTAGCCACACCACCCATAGTCTCGATAGAGAGTGAAAGAGGTGTTACATCCAGCAGGAGGATATCACCCGTACCGGTCTCACCGGCAAGCTTACCGCCCTGTATGCCTGCACCTATAGCCACGCACTCATCGGGGTTAAGAGACTTTGAAGGCTCTTTTCCCGTCAACTGCTTAACCTTCTCCTGAACAGCCGGGATTCTTGTCGAACCGCCGACAAGAAGAACCTGGCCGAGGTCCGAATTGGTAAGTCCGGCATCCTTCATGGCATTCTGAACAGGGATGGCCGTCCTCTCAACAAGATCTGAAGTCAACTCATCAAACTTAGCCCTTGTAAGGTTCATATCGAAATGCTTGGGGCCTTCACTCGTTGCCGTGATGAAAGGAAGGTTGATATTGGTAGTAGTTGCCGAAGACAGTTCCTTCTTGGCCTTCTCTGCCGCTTCCTTAAGTCTCTGGAGTGCCATCTTATCACCCGAAAGATCCACGCCCTCTGTTGCCTTGAATTCTGCAAGCATCCAGTCGATTATCTTCTGGTCAAAATCATCACCGCCAAGGTGTGTATCGCCGTTAGTAGCGAGCACTTCTATTACTCCGTCACCGATCTCAATGATGGATACATCAAATGTACCGCCGCCGAGGTCGTATACCATGATCTTCTGTTCTTTTTCATTATCAAGTCCGTATGCAAGTGCTGCGGCAGTAGGCTCGTTAATTATACGCTCGACTTCAAGCCCCGCAATCTTACCCGCATCCTTGGTGGCCTGACGCTGAGCATCATTGAAGTAAGCCGGTACCGTAATGACAGCCTGAGTGACTTTCTCGCCGAGATAGCTCTCTGCATCAGCCTTAAGTTTCTGAAGTATCATCGCAGATATCTGCTGAGGAGAATACTTCTTGTCATCTATCGTACGACCTCTGTCGGTACCCATATCTCTTTTGATCGAAGATATCGTCTTCTCCGCATTGGTCACCGCCTGACGCTTGGCAGGCTCACCGACGAGTCTCTCACCCGTCTTGGTAAATGCTACTACCGAAGGTGTTGTACGTGCTCCCTCTGTATTAGCGATAACTGTAGGCTTACCGCCTTCCATAACTGCTACGCAACTGTTAGTTGTTCCCAGATCGATTCCTATAATCTTGCCCATATATATTTCCTCCTTATGAATATGCTTATTATCTATTTGTTAAGAACGTCTCCTCTTACGTTCCTATTTGGCTACCGCTACCATGCTGTGTCTTACTACGCTGTCCTTATATGTATAACCCTTTTGGAGCTCCTTGCAGATGATACCCTCTTCGAACTCATCGCTCTCTTCCTGCATCACCGCATTATGAAATTCGGGGTTGAATTCCACTCCCAGAGCTTCTATCGGTTTAACACCCATCTTGTCCAGCTCGTCTGACAGCTGTTTATATATCAGGCTCATGCCTTCATATATCGGATCCTGCTTGTCCTCATCGGAAGCCGTCGCAAGACCTCTCTCAAAATTGTCGACTACCGGAAGTATCTTCTCGATCACGCTCTTGGCACCCATCTCGAACATCACGGACTTTTCTTTCTCGGTCCTCTTCCTGAAGTTCTCGAACTCAGCCATCTGACGCATCACTCTGTCTTCGAGCTCTTCGTTTTTCTGCTTAAGCGCTTCAAGCTTCTTGTCATTCTTCTTCCATTTACCCTTCTTCGGAGATTCTTCGTCTTCTTCAGTCTCCGTCCCGGACTCTTCCTTGTTATCCGCATCTTCTTTATTATCCGTCACGGTCTCTTCGGTTGCGTCGGATTCTTCCGTTTCGGTCATTTTCTCTTCAGGATCGACCGGCTCTTCGATTCCGATCTCTTCTTCTTTGATCTCTTCATTTACGTCTGACATAACAATCCTCTTATCTTACTTTTTATATATGGAATCCAATTGACGCATAACATCTTTCAGATTGTCCACAACCTTCTCGTAATCCATTCGTTTAGGACCGATGATACCTATCGTGCCTTTCATTCCTTCTCCGAGGTCGTAGGTCGCGGTCACTATACTGCAATCTTTCATTGTCTCTACGGGAGACTCATTTCCTATATAAACCTGTATGCCTGTATTCTCAGTCTCCGAAAGAGTCTTAACGACCAGTTCATTAAGTGCCTGTTTCTCTTCGAAAGCACCTATTAGTTCGCTGGCTACTCCGTCACCCGTAAGTTCCGGATACTTAAATATATTATTGGTACCCGAGGTATATATCTCCAGATCCTCTTCATCATGAATGGCTCTTGCTACCGCATCGATCACATCACTGACTATATCGGAATGGATACCTGCCTGCTTCTTAAGCGATGAGATTATGCCGAGATTGATATCCTCTATCGATAATCCCGTCAGATGAGTATTGAGCAGTATGTTCAACTTAAGCAGCGTCTCTTCGCTGATCTCATCAGAGATATCAAGAAGAGTGTTCTTGATGACATTGCCCTCGATAACGATCACCGCTAAGAGCTGATCCTCATTGACTCTTGAAAGCTGGATCAGTTTAAGCTTATTCCTGTTTATCGAAGGAGCCGAAACCATGCTGGCGTAGTTTGTGTTCACTGCAAGGAGCTTGGCGGTCTGCTTGAGCAACTGATCGAGTCGTTCTTCTTTTTCCAAAAGATTGGACTTAAGTTCTTCGACCTCTTTGTCCTTCTCGGCCATCATGGTATCCACATACACTCTGTAACCGGCATCTGTAGGTATGCGCCCGGCAGATGTGTGCGGCTGAACGATGTAACCCATCTCTTCAAGATCAGCCATCTCATTTCTGATCGTGGCTGAACTTAGGTTGAGATCTGTATATTTAGATATCGTACGGCTTCCTACAGGTTCTCCGCTCTCAAGATAGTTACGGACTATCGCCCGGAGTATCTTCATCTTGCGTTCGCTTAATTCCATGAGTGTGTCCTCTTTTTAGTATTGTTAGCACTCAATATATTCGAGTGCTAACATCCTCAAAACATAAGATACACCCGTAGTGCCCGAGTGTCAACACCCTATTTATTAACAATTTATAAATACCGGCGCATAAAAAAGGACTATTCCGAAACCGGAATAGTCCCTGATATTTACATATGTTCTCTTACTGATCAATACATCTCGAACTTATCGTTGATCTCTCCGTTGATAACAGAGTAAACCATCTGCTCCTTGATGTTGAGGTAAAGGTCAATGCTCTTAACGTCTGCTGTCTTAAGACCGAGATCATATTTGCAACGATCCTTAGCTGTCTTAAGGTACTTCTTCATAAGTGCATCAGCTGTAAGGTTCTCACCTTCTGCTACCGCAAATAAAGCTGTTGTCTTAAGTACAGTCTTCTTAGCTGCAGTCTTCTTGGTCGTCTTCTTAGCTGCAGGCTTCTTAGCTGCTGTAGCGGGCTTCTTGGCTGCTGCTGCAGTTGTCTTCTTAGCTGCTGCTGTAGCGGGCTTCTTAGCTGCTGCTGTAGTTGTCTTCTTGGCTGTAGTCTTCTTAGCTGCGGGCTTCTTAGCTGCTGCCTTCTTAGCTGCAGGCTTAGCTGCCTTCTTAGCTGCGGGCTTTGCAGCGGGCTTAGCTGCTGCCTTAACTTCAGGTGTCTTGATATCTGTCTTAAGAGCGTCAGCCTTAACAGTGGCTGTAGCTGTCTTAACAGGTGCTACGTCCTTCTTAAGAGTAGCAGTTACTTTCTCGATTGCCATCTTGTCTCTCCCTTCTTTCAAACGCAAATCACAATCTATGACAAATCTTTTGTTGTCATTTTCTATCAGTACATTAGTGAGTCTATTACTTTTTGACGTATGTGTCAATACTACACGCACGAATTTATTGACATTTTGTGCTGTTTTTTTGTACACATTGTATATGTGACACTTGTGTCATAAGTGTGTTTGAAAAACAAAACGGATCAATAATTCTCTTTCACAAATCTCTCAAGCGCTTCTAACGAACGCTCTACTTTTTCGGTCTCTATGCAGTATGCAAGCCTGATATATCCGGGTGCTCCGAACGAATCCGCAGGCACACATATGAAGTCATATTCCTTGGCTTTATTACAAAAAGCGACCGCGTCATCCTCCAATGCTTTGGGGAAGATATAGAATGTCCCGCCGGGTCTTACCACGGTAAATCCGAGATCGGTAAGTGCATCATAAAGAATGTTCATGTTCTTCTCATACACAGATATATCTGCGGTAATATCCAGATTCTCCGATACAGCCCACTGTATTATCGCAGAAGGACAGTTGTGACCTATTCCTCTTGATATCTGTCCGCACATGACCGTCATCATCTCGGCATCGGGGCAGGCAGGATTGATCGCTACATAGCCTATTCTGTCTCCGGGTATCGATAAGGATTTTGAGAATGAATAACATGTTATCGTAGCATCATAATGCTTTGCCACAAAAGGTGCATCGACACCTTTAAATACGATCTCTCTGTACGGTTCATCCGAGATGAGATAGATGATGTGTCCGTATTCCTTACTTTTAACCGTAAGTATCGAAGCAAGTCTCTTGATAGTCGCAGTCGAATAAACTATTCCCGAAGGATTGTTTGGAGTATTGATGAGTACCGCCATCGTTTTTTCATTTATCATACTCTCGAACGCTTCGAAGTTGATCTGGAACGTCTCGGTATCCGGGGGTACAACTTTTAAGACTGCACCGGAATGATTGACATACGGTCCGTATTCAGGGAAGTAAGGAGCGAATGTAAGCACCTCATCTCCCGGTACGGTCACAAGTCTTATCGCATGTGCCAGGGCGCCTGCGGCACCGCTGCTCATGAAAATGTTATCCAGGGTATAGTTCATCCCAAAGCGTCTGTTAAGCGACCTTGCAACCGCATCCCTGACTTCTCTGATACCCAGGCTCTGGCTGTATCCGTGAAGATCCATGGATGACTTCTCGTCTATAAGACGTTTGAGACTGTTATTGTAACTGTCCGGTACCGGTACCGAAGGGTTACCTAAAGTATAATCGAATACGTTCTCGTATCCGATCTCCTTACCTCTTGCTACGGCATACTCCGATAATTCTCTGATCACGGATTTGCGTCCGAGCATATCAATATACTTCTGTGCTAACATGTTTTACTCCGATCTAGAAAGGACTCTTGAAAGCCGCGAGTGCGGCAATTGGTATTATCACTTCACAGAGTACGACAAAGAAACCACCTGTCTCCTCCGTGATACCTCCGAAATTCTTGAACGATACTATAAGATAATAAACATATGTTATGGCTGCTCCTGCAAGACTTGCTATCGCAACCGAAGGTCTCGGCACACTGTAGGTACCTGCGATCTGTATCATGAGAACTGCACTCAAAACAATATACAGCACATTGATGATGACCTGAACCCATCTGGCCGCATTGCTGTCGGGAACATAATTTGCGATCTTGCTTCCCTGTACCGGAGCATGCTTAACCGTAAGGACCGATATTGAATACAAAGCCCTTGAAATAACATATCCGAATGCGATCACGAAGATCCCGTCTATCGGCATCTCACTCCAGATACCCACAGCGATCAGGAATGTGCACACACATACAATGATCGCCGAATAACCGCCGTGCGCATCCACGCTCAATATCTTGAGTTTTTCTTCTGTTGATTTATGAGAACTGAGCGCATCAGTGGTCCTGAAGAAACCGTCGAGATGAACACCGCCGGAAAGGATCGTAGGGACAACAGCCCCGACAACAGCCGGAAGAACCGCAAAATCACAAGCATAGGGATAGAGTACTGCCCATCTGTTGATAAGGATACAGATCACCGCTCCTATCAAAGGTATGAACGTGAGAATAAAACCGCAATTCTCCTTATTTCTTTCAAGACTTGACTTGGGACTTATGGAATATCCCGAGAAAGCCATTACAAAACTTCTCCCTATGGTCTTCATAGACTGAATCCCCTCCGTATCACTCGATCACTACATCATCGGCAAAATCATTCCATATGGTACATACCCATGTCTTGCCGGGGTTGACCATTATCTCATTGCCGTCATTATCATAATACTTGGCAGGACCGAAAATGTCGGTTCTGACCCATTTACCCTCTATCATCTTACCATTTGTAAATACGATACATTTGTCATTTGATCCGCCGGACAGAGTTCCGAATCCCAGATAGTCGTGGCTGTCTCTCACGATACCGTCAACATACTGGAATACGACATTGTCAAATTTGAGCTGATTGCCGGTCTCTAAGTCAATATGCGGACCGCCGTACTGAAATCTGTAATACTTACCCTCCTCGGGGTTGTATTCGAATCTGGCCTTGACCTTGGCAAATCCGTTTGCTTTATTTGATTCCTTACCACCGGGATACAATACCATAGCAGAAGGCGCATCATCATATGTCACGCGTCCGCCATCCTCGGGATAAAGGAACTTCTTCTCAAAGCCCATTCTAAGAGTCGTTCTGTAACCGAATCCGTCTCTGTCCCGGATAAGGCCTTCATTATCGATATAAACATTGTGAGGAGCCTTACGATCCGTACTCCTGTAGAACGCATTTGTCGCCGGCTCATTGATACCGGAAACCGCTCCGGATATATTATCTACCGCATCTGAATTAAGCAGTTCTCCGACATATGCCGTCGCCTGTCCGAAATGAGCATAGATGGCATCGAACTCCAATGCATAATATACAAAATAATCTCTGCTCGATCTGATGGAACCGATCTTTTTGATCTCTTCGTATTTCTCAAAAATAGCCATCAATCTTGTGATACGGCCCTCTACGGGGCATTCATAGACGATGGAAGCCTCTTCTATTCCCGACTGAGGACAGCCTGCTTCGATATTATTGAGCATCACTGCCAACGGTCTGTGGTCAAGCCAGTTATATGTAATGGGCAGACCCGTAAAATTCGAATAAAAAATTTCTTCTGCTTCTTCACCGGATCCGTCACTTTCTTCTCCGTCTCCTTCTGAAGCAGTCAAGGACGCATCATCCGTCGCATTATCACCGCTCTGATCATCGGCCACCTGATCTGCAGCATCCGCAGCCGACTCCTCTTCAGATTCCTTGACGCCGGAAGTAGGTGCAAATTTGGAGGTATCACAACCTGCAAGCAAAAGTGCCGCCGACATGATCGCTGCTATCAATATCCGATTATATTTTCTGTGTAAAAACATCCTGATACTCCGTTTCATCCCGATGTAACTAACCCGTACATCCATGTAATTCTACAACTAATATAAGAAAAAATCTACCCATTTTTCCTATTATAAGGAAATCCTATGCCTTCGTTAATCTTATCTTAATAATCTTACTTTTTTAAGGAAACGCGCCAATGCCTCGCCCTTAGGCAAAAGCTTTATCTCATTCTCACGGATTATACCCAGTCTTATCGTAAGCTGTCCGTATGTAAGAACCGCCATTATAATACTGAACACAAGTCTTATCACATTGTTCATACCGGAGATCACAAGCTCAGGATCGTTTGCACGACTCCTTACTATATAAGTGACCAGATAACTGCTCGCCCATGCGACAACAGCCATGCATACGGAAGCAAATACCGGCAGGAGGAAAGTCTGTGAGTACTCTTGTCTGAATCTGAGTTTTCTGTAGATCGCCCAGGAATTTAAAAGGCACATCATAAGCGAATATACGATAGTCACGATGCACAATGCATAAAGGCCAAGTTGTGTCTTCTGAAGCAGTAAAATGAGCAACCCGGCCTGTACCACAAGTGACACCGCAGCATTCACCACCGGAATGTTCACATTACCCGTGCCCTGAAGTATGGCATTGCTCAGGGTCGACATACAGTAGAACACGACAGTTATACTTAACGCCATGATCAGATGCGATACTGTCTTATATGATGCTCTCTGCGGGTACAGTAACATCGTTATAGGCTCAGCCAGCGCGCACAGACCGAAAGCCGAAGGTATGGCAAGCAGCATCGTCACCCTTATGGCATATCCGATCTTGCGTCGTTCTTCCTTGTATTCACCTCTTTCGTGAGAATGCGCGATCGAAGGAATGATCGCCGATGACATGGCTGTCGCAAGTGCTATGGGAATATTGACTATCTGCATCGCCTTACCTGAGTACAGACCGTAGTCTGTAGTCGCGACCGCCTCGCTGTATCCCTTGAATTCCATCATGATATGCTGATATATCTTAAGATTCGATGCCATGCTCAGATTGTATATACATGTACTGAGCACCACCGGTGTCACCATCCCGAAGATTATCATGGCGATCTTTACGGGAGATAACAGATCATCCCTGTGTGTCCTGTCCTTATTCATCCTCTCATGTATCTCAGGCCTGTTGGACATATATACGAGCACCATAAAAATGAGAGCGACTAAGACACCGGCCCCCGTACCTATCGCACTTCCCTTGGCTCCGCCTATGGCGATCTGTGTCTCGTCTTTTCCCGCTAATGCCCTGACAAAGATAAATGCAGCACCGATACTGACGATCGCATTGAATATCTGCTCAAGTATCTGTGAGAACGATGTATATACCATCGTATGATGCGCCTGGAAGTAACCCCTTAAAGTCCCCAAAAATCCCGATAAAAAAATAGTAGGGGCAAAGACTTTAAGTACCTGCGCGGAATTGGCTCCGACAAGTCTGTCTGCCATGGTAAAGCAGACTATACTTCCTGCTCCGCCCATTACGACCACATATACGATCGATCCTATGAAAAGCCTGAAGGCATTACGATATTCACCTACCGAGAGTCTGGCCGCTATGACTTTGGATATGGCCGATGGAATGCTGTAAGAAGATACCAGCAAAATGATAGTATAGATAACATAGGCTGTATTGTAATATCCGTTGCCCTCATCTCCGATTATGGCTACCAAAGGGCTTCGATACAATATGCCTATGATACGAACGACGATTCCCGCTGCCGCGAGTATACCCGCCTGAAATATGAAATTGCCCGGTCCTTTGCCGATCTTACGGGCTTTTTCTCTATCCATTAAGTTCTGTTTCCGATCTTTATCTTGTCGAGTTCTTCCCTGTATGCTCTGATAACGAGATTTCTGTCGAAATTCTTCTCGACATGTGTTCGCCCCGCTCTGCCCATAGCTTCGCGCTCAGAAGACGTAAGTGCGATCATTTTTTCCAGTGCACGGATGAACTCAAATGACGATCTTGGTTTACATAAAATTCCGGACTCGTCATTCACTGTCTCCCTACAACCTGGAATATCCGTTGTTACAACAGGCCGTCCACAGGCTGCCGCTTCAAGACACACATTGGAAAGGCCCTCGTGATATGAAGGATGTGCGATGATGTGACTGTCCGCATATAATGGATCCATCTCATCCACAAACCCCGCATATGTGAGCTTGCCCTCTTCTGCAAGCCTTACTATCTCAGGCTCATATACAGCCCTTGTCTCCTCTTCGTAGTTGCCTGCTATGGTGAAGTGTATGCGTTTGTCTGCAGTCGCCTCGGTTGCATTCTCCGCCTGTCCTGTGTCAGCTTCGGCCGGTGTACCAAGCACATCTATGGCCTTGAGCAGTTCTTCCATTCCCTTATCTTCCATGATACGCAGGACCGAAAGGATCCTTATCCCGTCATCATCCGAAGGATAGGGTCTGTAGGAATGTACACTGAGATTCACGCCCGAACCCGGCAGAAGTCTTATATTCCCCTTGCCCTTGATCCCGTGGGATGTCATAAACTCCTGATTCGATGAGTTCTGAAAAAAAATGCACGCAGCCTCTTTTGTTGCCAGTCTGTACAGGAACAGAAGACCCTTAGCAAATGTTCCGCCACCGAGGATTGCAGTACCCAATCCTGTGATATTCGTAAAATACGGTATCTTAAGGCTCTTAGCCGCAAGACCTCCGTATATGTTGGGCTTGATCGTATATGTAAATACTACGTCCGGGCGGATGTCACTCATGATCTTTTTGTATGTCTTAAGCAATTCAAGATCCCTTGCCGGATTCATGCCTCGACGCTCAAACGGGGTATGGATCACATTGCAGCCCAGCCTGGCAAATGTCTGGACATATTTATCGTCTTCATTATCCGGCAACAAGACAAAAACTTCATATTCCCCGAGAAAACCTTCTATCAATTCTCTTCTAAAATCATACAATCCGCTTGCCAAATTGGATATAATCATTATCTTCTTCATATATTCTCACAGTTTCGCGGCAGGAACTCCCACATAAGTTCCCGGACTGTCAATATCCTTAATGACTACCGCACCGGCGCCCACCATACAATCTGCGCAGATACTGAGATTGTTGCTGACCACCGCTCCAATGCCTATCCATGATCCTTCTCCGACATGAACTGTCCCGGCAAGTTTAGTTCCCACTGAAATATGAACGAAATCCTCTATCTCATTGTCGTGTTCTACAACCGAAGAGGTATTGATGATACAATGTCTCCCTATTCTGACATCCGGGCCGATAACGGCACCTGCCATGATCACAGTTCCCTCTCCGATACTTGTTCCGTCAGCTATGACAGCAGACGGATGTATTGCTGTGTACCAGTCAACATTCCCCATCATTCCGGTGATACGCCTTCGAATTGCTCCATTACCTATGGCTATAACAAAGGCGCTGCCTCTCATATCAGCAAAACACTCCACCTTACCAAACAGCGGATATCCGTAGAATTCATCTCCCAAAGACTCATCATCATCCAAATACCCCTGAACGGTATCTCCACTCTTCTTTATGATGTCAGCTATCACCTTGCCATGCCCACTGGCGCCTATGATCACTACCTTTTTCAAGTTATTTCTCCTCTTCTCTGCCCATGAACTCCTCCATGGTGGCGCTACCCTCGGCACTTATGCCCTCCCGCTTAAACACCGTACCAACCGTATCCAGGATAATCTTAAGATCTCCCATAAACGTGATCCTATCAATATATTTCACATCCCAATCGAATTTCTCCTCCCATGATATACTGTTCCTGCCGTGCACCTGAGCAAGCCCAGTAAACCCAGGCCTGACCTCGTGCCTGCGCTTCTGTACATCATTGTACCTCGGAAGATATTTAACAAGTAACGGTCTCGGCCCGACTATGCTCATATCGCCCTTGATGATATTGAAAAGCTCAGGTAATTCATCCAAGGATGTAGCCCTGAGTTTACGCCCGAATTCGGGAAGCCTGTCCTTGTCCGGGAGAAGATTACCTTCAGAGTCCCTTGCATCCGTCATCGTGCGAAACTTATATAGCTTAAAGATCTTCTCATCCTTGCCGGGACGTTCCTGAGTAAACAGCACCGGTGATCCGAGTTTGGTACGTACAAGGATCGCTGTGGTTAACATAACCGGGGACAGCACTACTGCCGCAGTCGTTGCCAGCACTGCGTCCAACGGGCGTTTTATACATTTCTCATAAATTCCGTGAGGTTTATGATTGTTCACTGTTATTTCCCAAATACTTTTCTGACGGTCTTGATGATGAGGTCCATATCTTCATCTGTATTCTTGATATCAGACGGCAGGCACAATCCGTGTCTGAAGATATCTCCGCCTGCACTCTTATCCCAGTCATCACCGTTATCGCCCTTAACCCTGGCGGCATTAGCCTGCTGTCCGTCTGCGGTAAAGAAATCATTATCCGCATATACAGGCTGAAGATGCATTGGCTTCCATATGGGTCTTGTCTCGATATTTAGCTCAGCCAGAGCATCCATTACATCATCCGGCTTAACAGAACACCCGTCTGAGATCGTCATGCAGGAAAGCCAGCAGTTGGCATCACCGTCCTTGTTAAGAGGATTCATCTGAATATCCGAGATGTCTTCGAATGCCTGTCTGTAAGTCGCATATATTTTTTTCTTAAGAGCCTTATGCTCCTCTAAGTGCAGTAACTGACCGCGGCCGATGCCCGCCACGACATTGGACATACGGTAATTGTATCCTATGTGACTGTGCTGATAGTATCTGGCCGGATCTCTTGCCTGTGTCGAAAGGAATACCGCAAACTTCGTGTACTCCTCATTCTTCGATACCATCATTCCTCCGCCGGATGTGGTTATGATCTTGTTACCGTTAAATGAATAGATACCTATATCCCCGAATGTTCCGCACTGTCTGCCTTTGTATGTAGAGCTTAAAGCCTCTGCGGCATCCTCTATGACAGGTGTGCCGTGCTCACGTACGATCGCCATAAGTTCATCGATCTTGGACGGAGTTCCGTACAGATGAGCCATCACAATGGCCTTGGGATTCGGATACTTCTCATAAGCCTTCTTAAGCGCCTCAGGATCCATGTTCCAGGTGTCATACTCCGAATCAATGAACACAAGCGTTCCGTTCTCATATGTCACCGGATTGCAGGTTGCAGCGAATGTCAGATCCGAAGAGAACACCACGTCTCCGGGACCGATATTAAGACACTTCATTGCCAAATGGAGTGCTGCGGTTCCCGCAGAAAGCGCCGCCGCATGGCCACAGCCCGTATATTCGACCATCTCCTTCTCAAATGCATTGACATTGGGGCCTAACGGTGCGACCCAATTGGTATCGAAAGCTTCCGCAACAAATCTTTGTTCATCACCGTACATCGTCGGTGATGAAAGGTATATCTTCTTCATGTAAAACGCATCCTTTCATGCTTATCGTACGTCACCAAAAACGTCTTCCCTCGCTTTTATCCTGTATATTATAATCCATACAGGCAAATATTGCCATCAATTTGCTTAACAGACAGTGAGCCGAAGACCGCATAACAGACATTGTTCGGGATTTAATACAATTTTAATGGTGTAAATCCGGTGAATGCGGTTATAATCAAGTTAGCAGAGAGTAATAAATATCAGGAAACGGAGGAAACAAACCATGTCAGTGATCAATATTGGTTCATTAGATGCATTTGATAAGCTCATAAATGAGAGCGACAAGCCGGTACTCGTAGACTTCTGGGCAGAATGGTGCGGTCCCTGCAAGATACTCTCTCCCAGAGTTGACGAAGCTGCAGACGAGATGGATGATGTGGCAGTAGCCAAGGTCAACGTGGATGAGCAGGAAGAGATCGCTGCCAGATATAAGATCATGCAGATACCGACACTCATCCTTCTTAAGAACGGCGAAGTGGCAGGCAAGTCCGTAGGTGCCATCACCAAGGACCAGATCAAGGATTTTGCAAGACAATAGATACAGGCATAATATGAAAGCGCAGTCAGGAGATCATCTCAGGACTGCGCTTTTTTGACGGCCGTAATGACATAGATTGGTATACATAACAACAGACCGAACAGATATCTGAACGAAAATGATAACGGCGTGGCCAGCATATATGTAAGCCATAGTCCTATTCCCGGCAAAAATATACAGATTGACATAACTCTGCTCGAATCCGCCTTCCCCCCGGGGCGGACACCCTCTGTCGCATCTGCTCTGTCATCTTTTCTTAAGCTCATGCATATCACGAGCAGTCCGAGCATTATCCATACGAGCGCTCCGCCACTTATATACCATCTGGGCCCGACTATATCGGACAGATATCTGTCTGTCGCCATATTGAAATAATCGCTCATGAAGTATTCCGCCTGAACAGTATGTGCCGTACATATATATGCGCTTGAGCTTGACTTGTATGCATCCCAGAATCCCATCGTCGATAAGAGATAGCCCTGTATGGCAAGTTTCGGATTCTTAAACACCATCCCGATATATGTCCTGAGGAAATCACCTGTATGCTCTTCGAAATATTCCCTGTCAAAAAACTCACCAAACTTGATCGAATCTACGACCACCGGGTTGTAAAGATTGACCCAGGCATCCACAGGCATGATGGATGTTATCACGTCATACTGTCTGTCATTTAACTTAAGCGCATCACGTACGACAGAATCAAGATAAGCATTCTCATCCGGTGAAGGCTCTGTATCCGTATGATCTGCCGCATCAGCCATACCGCTGACTGCACTTCTGCTTATCATGTATGCAGTCTGCTGAAGCGGTATACCCAGGCTCTCCGCAGGCGACGGAGTCTTGATACCTGCCGCTCCGTATACCGGACCTCTTATGATGATCGATAAAACCACGATAGTTATGTTAACTATACCGAATTTCATCCATGTCTTTTTTGGTACTGCCTTTCTGAGAATGAGCATCGAGACTGCCATCACAAATATGACCATATACAGGCCGTTATTACGCCCGAAGATCACAAGTGTGGTTGACATAATGTATGTACAGATCATCAGACCGTCAATATCCGATCCATCTTTAGTCGCTCTATCCCCATCAGACACCGCTTTGCTCTCTGTTCCCGAAAACGGCTCCGTGACGGTGTCGTGAGCCGAAACCCTAAGCGAAAGCGCCCACCACATCCAGGTGTAGAGGAACAATTCAAGACCGAACCAGGTCTCTTTCCAGAGGCTGATACCGTAATACGGGAAGATCGGAAAGAGTGCGACTGCAACGGTTAACATAACACAAATCCATCTTCTGATCCCACGACCGGCAAGCCATTTTACGAAGCTTGCAGCCACAGCCGCGATAGCAGCGCACTGCAGTACCGTCATGAGCTTAAGTCCGCCGTAATCACCCTGATCAAAAACCTGCCCGATCGCAAAGACAAATCTCCAGAACAGTGCATACAGCACAGTATTCTGATCGCTCATCGCAGATTTGCCAAGCGCTATATCTATAGTATCGCAGGTATCATTATATATTCCTCCCGGCCAGTAACTCATCATATAGGGTATATAACAGATGATGATGATTGCAAATACCACTATCCAAAGGAGCGCTCCTCTTCTTGCACTAACCTTATCTTCACTTACTAAAACATAAGGTTTTATCCGTCCGAAGAGATACTTGATCAATTGAAGACAGAGATATGCAGCAACTGCCGTCAAAGGGAAAATGACAATGTCCGGGGCCTTAAACGGACTGACATATACGGTCAGTATATTTGCTTCCACGGCATCGCTGTAAACGGTATGCCGGCTCAATACTGTCATAAGCGCAAATGCGACCGCCCAAACAGCTTCCGGAATATATATTCTGTTTTTCATCAATTGTCTTATCTTATCCATTTATCCTTATGTTACGATCACACAGCCAACTCATCCAGATAGTCATACCACTGTTTGCATACCGCATCGGGATGCACCTTGTCAATGAGCATAGAAGCCTGCGTACCGAGCATCTGCCTTAACATATCATCACCCATAAGGTTATCCAGATCATCTGCCATGGTCGTAACGTCAGTCACCTGTACTAAGAGTCCGTTGACCCCGTCCTTGATAAGTTCGGCCGGACCGCCACAGGGACAATCCGTACTTATGCAGGCCATACCCATGACCATGGCCTCTATCAGAGCATTCGGCATTCCTTCCTGCTTGGAAGGCAAAACAAATATCGATCTGCCTGCCATGACATTTGCCACATTATCCGTCACGCCGTGAAAGATTATCCTGTCAGACATATTCATGTAATTACCGTTTTCATCCCGGCTTCCCGGCTTGTGATCTCCCGACGCAGGCATACGCTTGTCAAGACCTATGACATACTCAACAAGATCCATCCTGCCTTCACCGTCACCGTAGATATGCAACGTCCAATCCGGATGCTTATCAGCTGCCATTGCAAAGGCATCGACTAACATCTTCTGATTCTTGTTCTCATCGATGCGTCCGACGGTTATCACTTCATGTCTTCTCTTGGCATACATATATTCAACCTGATCCTCTGAAGGATCCATATGCTCGTCAATGCCGTACCATTCTTTCTTGGCTTCAAGAACGTCCACAAATTTTCGATCGATCGCATTGGGCATTACCGAGATCCTGTCACTGAGCGCCGGCGGGAAGAATTCCGCAGCCTGCTTGGTCAGTACGACTATCCCGGCAGCCTTCTTAAACATCGCAAAAGAGAGTTTCTTAACAAATTCGCTTCCGAACTCCCTTTCAGGATCCGAGCGAACACTGACTACCACGGGGATATTCAGTCCCCTCGACGATGCAAGTGCCATAAGATTATTCTTCTTAATAAAAGATACGATTATATCCGGATGTATCTCTTTCCAGATCTTACGAAGTTTTCTTATCCTGGCAAAAAGATTATGGACACGCCCCTTTTCTTCCGAAGGATCGATATCCGCTATGATCCTTGTGATCCCCTCACTCAGCTCATATTCATCCTCCTCTTTCAGTTTTGTTACCATATAGGTCTCTACACCTCTGGAATTGAAGTATTCCGCCAGATTACGGATAACATGTTCCGCTCCGCCCTTTCCAAGGTCACCTATATAAAAAGCTATTCGTTTCATACTGCTTCATCTTTCTTTACGATCAGGGCCATGTATAACGGCACCGTGAACCAGAGTATCAATACATATCTTACCAGTGTTGTCGGTCCTAACAGTACCGTAAGCCAGACACAGACTGCCGGCAATAAGGGGATCAGATTCCGTACGGACTTATTTCCCCTGCTCAAAAGATAGCATATCACAAATGCACACAGCCACCACATAAATCCCGGAGAGAATAACTGACTGACCACAGGGATTCTCTGCTGGAACTGCTTAAGACTTAAGTTCTCATAGAATCTCTCAAGCAGCGGGAACTTACTGTCTCTGACACCCGGAGGTTCAGTCTCAAATCCGAAATACGAACTGTCTGTATATTGGAATGTATACATCTGATTACCCGCATATACATTATTAAGCGCATCCGGATACCAGTATCCGTATGATGTTCCGAACCACGCGTTGAGATATATCATCGGTTTCCTGATCCCGATCTTCCTCCACAGAGACCAGAATGAGGCAGGATCTCTGTCATAAGCCGGATTATTGAATCCGCTCTTTAAAACATCACTTATCCTGAATCTGTATGTGATAAGGCTCTCTTCCGGAATAAACTTATGAAGTGTCTCTATATCATCTTCAGAGAACACGTCCGCCGAATATGTATATGTCCTTGCAAGCTGCTGTATCGGCACGGTCAGGATCTCCTGATGCTCATCAGCGGTCGCATGTGTGGCGATCTTAAGAACGGCATTGGACCCGATATACAGAACGATCGATAATATCGCAAGCATAATGAGCTTGCAGACTCTGCCCTTACGGGTATGAGTCATCTTGATCGGCGGAGTGTTCGCCCCGTTATTATCTGCGTCTGTACAACCATCATCCTTAGTCGCCTTATTTTTTGTCCTGCATCGGATAAGTTCGAATACAGCTATGACAACCATGGCCGCAACATATGCATAGATGCCGTTATTGCGCATGAGCATCATAAGAACGGAACCTATGGTAAAAATGACCGGATCAAACTGCTCGACATCAAGAACGTATACGGCAAGCTCTGTGATACACAGGAACAGGAATGAAGTGAACAGTCCGTCCTTGGCCGTACATACCGCATACATGGGGAATACGGGAAAAAGTCCGTAGAAAGCCATGACAAAAATGAGGTATGCCTTCTTAAGTCCGAAACTCTCCAATTTCTTAATGCTGTAGGCTAAAATCCCTGACATTATGATCATCTGAATAATCACATAAAGTGCGATCCCTGCATTGGGATGCTTACCGATATATTCAGCTCCGTGAACAAGACCGCCCAAAGCAAGTACATGCAAAAGCGGATGATGAGTGGTAAAAGCCCTTGATATCACTTCAATGTATTCTTCCTGAGCATCATATACGAAGGCTCCGGGATAAAGCGCTAAAAATACCGGGATCCACATAAGGAAGATCATCGCCCAGATCTGTAAACCGTTTATTCTCTTGCTCTCAGTCGATCCGGTCTGTCCGTCTCTTAATACAAAAAAATCTAAACGGTCTGCCCTGTTCCACAGTACCGTGACAACGGGACATACAAAGAATGCGAGGAAGATTATCCTGATCCACATTTCCATGTTCGCAGGTCTCACATTCTCCACAACCTCCAGCCTGCTGCCGAAGTGAAGCGCCACCGATATCAAAAAAGCAAAAATGCCGGCCCAGATCTTACGGCCCAAAGATCCATCGACAAATTCCTTCCATATCTTCTTAAGCAGTCCGGCGCTTAATATGAACACAAAAAATGAGAATATACTGTTGGAAAAACGTATATTCTCCGATACTGACAAAGCCGACACCCCTTCAAGTCCGTAGGTTCCTAAGAGTGCGACGATATACGGTATATATGGCTTAGACAGATACTTATTCATCCGCCAGTCTCCTGATCAGTTTCTCTGTTTTGTCCCATCCCAGACACGGATCTGTAATGGAACATCCGTAGGTCCCGGCTCCTATCATCTGATTGCCGTCCACAAGATAACTCTCGATCATCAGTCCTTTGACAAATCTTCCTATGCTGCCGTTACGGGCACAGGAATCCATAACATCTTCGGCTATCCTTATCTGCTCTTCATACTTCTTGCCGGAATTGCTGTGATTGCAGTCAACGATCACCGAAGGATTCTTAAGGTTCAACCTGACATATGCGTCATGAAGATCACAGAGATTCTCATAATAGTAATTCGGGACGTTCTTGCCCTCTGCATTGGTATATCCCCTTAACATCGCATGTGCATAGGGATTGCCCTCTGTCTCTACTTCCCATCCGCTGAAGGGAAGATGCTGTCTGCTCTGGGCAGCCACTATGGAATTGAGCAAAGTGGCGAGATCCCCGCCAGTAGGATTCTTCATTCCAACAGGAATATCCATTCCGCTGGCGATCAACCTGTGCTGCTGATCCTCAACAGATCTTGCTCCTATCGCGATATATACAAGGATATCTTCCACATAACGGTAAAGCTCCGGATAGAGCAGTTCATCCGCAGCAAAAAAGCCCGTCTCTTCTATTACTCTGACATGAAGTCTTCTCATGGACTCAATGCCCGTTATAAGGTCATCTTCACCGCTGTCCGATTCCGGACGATGCACTAATCCCTTGTATCCTTTGCCGTTAGTCCTGGGCTTGCTCGTATAGATCCTGGGTATCATAAGGAAACGTGAAGCCACTTCATCCTGCAGCTTACGCAGCCTCAGCGTATACTCAAGCACCGAATCCTCATTGTCCGCCGAACACGGGCCGATGAGCAGAAGCTTACGGTCGTCTCTGCCCTCAAGTATGGTCTTGATCTCTTTAAGACGTTTTTTTCTGTTCTCTGTTTCCGCGCCGGAGATCGGATAAGCCTGCGCTATCTGCTCCGGTTCAGGAAGGCTCTTGATATATCTCATCAGAAGATCACCGGTTGTCCCAACTCTGCAGACTTATATGCTGCATAGATTATCTTGATCGTATCGTAAGCAAGATCGAATCCCGATCTCGGTTCCCTGCCATAGTAGATGGATTCGATGAAATCTCTCATCTCATCCGTATATCCTCTTATGATCTCATCCTCAAGGAAAGGATGATTCCATCCCGTCTTTGACGGAAGCATCTCCGAAATGTACACATCTTCAAGGCCGTCCTCATCGAGGAAATACGTATCCATGAGATCGGACATGGTCAGCCTGCAGTTAAGCGTTGTATCATTACAATACAGTTCCACATAGTTGCGGCTGCCTCCAAGCAGTGTATCCGTTGCCATTACAACTGCTCTGGACTTATCAGAGAACTTAAGGATGACCGTTCCTATATCTTCAACGTCAACAGGTCTGGCCGCTATATGTCTGTGCTCATATTCCGTCAGATCATTGGTGATGGTCTCCATGTCTGCATATACACTCTCGACCCTTATCTCTTCCCCTCTGGCCTTGGCCTCTACCTGCTTAAGCCACAGAATGGCACTCAAGGGATGAGCTCCGGTTCTTATGAACGTTCCGCCGCCGGTCTTATCCCAGTCTCCGGCAACCGGTGAGCTGGAACCCTTAAGGCTCTCTTCGCCCTTGGCAAAAAGTATCCTGGATCTTTTGCTGTTCACTATCTCGGCAGCCTTCATTATAGCCGGCGCATAGACGAAATTCTCGGCATACATGAACATCTTATCCGATCCGTCTATGACTTCCTTAAGGCGATCAAGATCTGCCATCAGTTCGTCATACATCACAGCCTTGGATACTCCGGTACCTATGGGCGTCTTATCTCCGGGTCTTCCGAAATAACCGCTTAAGGGCTTCTCACAAATGACATGCTTGCCCGCACGTATCGCTTTCTCGATCATATCCTCATGAAGATAAGGAGGTGTACATATATCGATCACATCTATCTCGGGGTCATTCAACAGATCGTTAAAATCCAAAGATGCCGTCTTGAATCCGAATCTTCTCTTGGCAGCATCGACCTGTTCAAACCTTCTGGCGATTATATGCTTGTAGCATACAGGCACTCCGCTGAATCGCTTGAGCGCATTCATATGAAGCTCGGTCGCTCTTCCCGCACCCGCTACACCTAAGCAGATCTCACCCTTTTCGTTCATATAACTGTCTCTCCCTTCAGTCCTTGGTCACCCTGTAACTTAACATCACCATATCGACCATATTCGCATCGGAACAGGTGACGTTTCTTATCAGTTCATCTCTCACAAAACCGTATTTCTCAAATATATGTATGGAAGCCAGATTGGTCGAGATCGCTCTGGCTCTGACAAGCTTAAGTCCGAGTTTATCGATCGCATGATCCATGGTCGCACACAGGATGTCGTATCCCAAGCCTATTCCTCTTGCATCGGCTTCTCCGATGAAGATACCGTATTCCGCCGAACCCGCTTCCCTGTCAATGTCCCGCAGATAACTGCTTCCGATCGGTCTGTCACCATCCTTAAGGCATACTATGAACTGGTCCACCATGCCCGTCATGACCTTCTCTGTAAGCCATTTCTCATGCATGGCCTTCGTAAATCTCTCCCTGAAGAAGAAATGCTCCCTCACGTCCTCACGATTACGCCATTCCACGATAAGATCCGTATCGTCCTGCGTGATAGGTCTTATATATATTCTGTTCGATTCACCTGAAATCTTTTGCATCCTGTATGTCCGGTCTCTGTTACAGCATCAGCTGTGCGAAGGCGCACTGTCATCCGTTGTCTCTCTTATTATGTACTGCGGTGCATTATTCATGCTTATATACATACGTCCGATATATTCACCCGTAAGCCCCAGCATAAGGAGTATCATTCCGCCGATGAAACTTATGGCAGACATAAGCGAATCATAACCCCAGGGAGCTATACCCAGGACAAAATGCTTGATTATCGTATAAATACCGTACAGAAAACCAAGGATCGCAAATATGCATCCACACCATGTCGATACCCTTAACGGGGTAACACTGAAAGCGGTAAATCCGTTCATCCACAGAGTAAGAAGCTTCCCTAGCGTATATCCCGACTGACCGACCTCTCTTTGTCTGTGATCGACATCAACATTGACTATCCTTCTCGTGGTACGCAGAACAAGCCCCATCATATAGGGATAACTCTTATCATATCTGATGACTTCATCTATCACGAATCTCTTGGCGGCAAAATAACTGCTGACTATAAGTTCCTTGGGTTTGCCAAGGAGGAACTGCAGCATCTTCTCATTGACGAAGCTGCCGAAATTACGGAAAAACGAATGCTTCTTATGTGCATATCTGGCATAGGCTACATCCGCCCCGCCGTCGACCGCCTCAAGAAGCTTACCGACTTCCGAAGCCGGTGTCTGTCCGTCATCGTCAAGACAGACTATGATATCGCCGCTCACATAGTGGAATCCGGCCATGAGCGCCGCATGCTGACCGAAGTTCCTTGCAAGCGAAATGCCCTTAATATTGTCCGAAGCATCTGCAATCGTACGTATCACGCCGTAAGTATCATCCGGCGAGTCGTCATTTACAAGGATTATCTCGTATTCATATTTATCCGCCATGCCCTTCATGGTATCCTGCACTTCGGTCACGACCTTAGCCAGAGTATTCTCACTTCTGTAGCACGGTATCACAAATGATATTTTTTGCATAATGATCTTTCCTTAATCGTATTGATAACCACTTATAATCTTACTTTTTTAGTCGATATTTGTCAAAATAACCTCACTCTTTTCATAGGCATCCTGCTTGTCTTTATCCAGCGGACTGTTGCCCATCCAACCTCCGAGCAGCTGCATGTTCTTCTTAGATACCGGCTCTGTACCGAATATCTTCTCGGTCGCATCCACGGTCGAATAAGTATCTATATAGAAATATGTATCCGGCGCTGAAGTGACCTTATCCGTGATCACCGAATATTCGGCATTGGCCGCTTCTCTTTCCGCTGCACTCTTATTTAGATACCTGTATCTTACGGGCAGCATCACGATGCATATTATGGCTATGATACATCCGGCCAGAAGAATGAATCCGCCGGTCATACGTCTGATACCGCTATCTTCTCCCTCTGTCCTCATTCCCTCAGCAAACAGCATCGCGAGCAATACCATTATCTCCAGGATATACAGCGGATGCGTGATCCTGCCAAGCACTCTTCCCTGAAGATAGACATATATCCAGGGAATACTCCTTAAGATGACAAATACGGGTATCTTGACCGCAACAGTTGTATCTCCCGTAAGAAAAGCAATTATGATAAGAGCGATATACAGGATGATCACCGTCTGAACAAAGCCCCTGTGCTGACCTGCCTCATCCGCAAATATATGTTCACCTGAACCGGCAGAGACGGTAGTTTTGGTTGACATAATATCAAGTGAATTATGGACATATTCCCATACGGCTTCCCTGATCGTCTTTCTGTAGGTTCTTCTTCCCACAGCTGCTCCGCTCTTGACACCTTCTGCAACAGTCTCAAGCAGATCGGCATCTATACTCTCATCCAGATAATAGTTGTAATCCGTTAAGAGCCCTACCTGTTCTTCGCTTATCCCCGCCTTCTCATAGAAAGCTTTATTCTCTTCATAATCAGGTACTCCGGTAAAATCATATACTTCTGTCCTCGCATCAAAGAACCGCCTGTATTCCTTCCATTCGGGCGAACTGTAAGCGATCCCGTCCAATGATAATGAAGCCAGCAGCAATATGCATATACTCAGGAATACGCCAAGATATCCGCAGATCGCAAGATGATCCCATTTGTGGTCTTCCTCAACCCACTTTGCTATGGCTGCGGCAGCAAGCAGGGGACTTAACAGAAGGACCAGTTCACTGCGGATATTAAATGCGATGACCGTGAGTACGATCGCCGGAACATTACGCCTTATAAAAGCTCCCATCTCCGCATAAGTGGCTTTCTTATATACCTTGGGTATCGTATTATCCCTGTCTATATTTCTGTCTGCGTCCTGTCTGATCCTGAATATCCTTCCCCATCTGTCCCTGTGCAGACCGACTACCGTCTGATCTGACGTACCCACAGGTTCTCCGGTATATAACCATACGGCGGCAGCCGCAGTGAGCATCCCGGCAACCACAGTATATTGGACATTAACGATCTCCCACATCATAAGTCCTGCGCAGATAAACATCTGCAGGACCATATAGAATACCTTAAACCAAAACCTGCAGATCAGGCCGCAGATCCTGTATCCGATAAGCCCGAAGCTTATCATCATAGCCGCGACCTCAAGAAGTCCGAACCACGGTATCTTATCCGTGATCCTGTAAAGACACGATATAATAATGCTTATGGGATATAACATCTGATTATTGTGCGCATCGGGAGTCCCCGTATAGAAGCCCGCGAGAATATCCTTAATGAGCACATCATCATTAAGGTCATAATAGAGATCAAAAAAGACCGCCAATATACCCCACAGCAATATTGAACCCGTTATTGCCAATATACAGTTTATCAGGCGGTCATTTTTCTTCATTATTTTTTATAGAATTCAAGGACCATATCACAGATATAGTCAACATCTTTTTCGGTGAGTCGGTAATACATCGGCAACCTGACAAGTCTGTCACTTTCAGTCGTGGTATGCTCATCCGTTCCGTCAAACCTTCCGTACTTAAGACCTGCCGGTGCGGTATGAAGCGGAACATAGTGGAATACCGCGAGTATGTCCTTGCTCTTAAGGAAGCTTATAAGATCCGTACGCTCCTTAAGATCCTTTGCCTTTATATAGAACATATGGGCATTATGAGTACAGTATTCAGGAACGTAAGGGAGCTCTATACGACCGCTTTCCGCTAACGGTGTAAGCCTCTTATAATACTGCTCCCACCTGTCCATCCTCGCCTTTGTGATCTCATCTGCCAGTTCGAGCTGCGCCCAGAGATAAGCTGCGTTCATATCCGAAGGAAGGTATGAAGACCCGAAATCCTGCCATCTGTATTTGTCTACCTGTCCGCGATAGAACTTACTTCTGTCAGTACCCTTCTCACGGAATATCTCTGCCTTCTCGACATATTTCTCATCCTTTATGAGTATCGCGCCTCCTTCTCCCATGGAGAAATTCTTGGTCTCATGGAATGAAAAACATCCGAAATCTCCGATCGCTCCCAAAGCCTTACCTTTGTAGGTTGACATAATTCCTTGAGCTGCATCCTCTATAACGAGCAGATCATGCCTCTTAGCTATATCCGTTATCACATCCATTTCACAGCCGACACCTGCATAATGCACCGGAACGATGGCTCTGGTCTTATCCGTTACAGCATCCTCTATCTTATTCTCATCGATGTTCATGGTATCAGGCCTTACATCAACGAATACCGGTGTCGCTCCACGAAGCACAAAGGCATCCGCCGTTGATACAAATGTATAAGACGGCATTATGACTTCATCGCCTTCTTTGATATCGGCCAGCAAAGCAGCAAGCTCCGTAGCATGAGTACAGGAAGTCGTAAGAAGCGCCTTATTACAGCCGGTCTTTTTCTCTATCCACTCATTGCACCGCTTTGTAAACGGACCGTCACCGCATATCTTCTGATTATCCACGGCCTCCTTGATATAATCGTATTCCCTGCCCGTAAACGGAGGTACGTTAAAATTGATCATCTTAAAAATCCTCTCTTTTTTCTGTCCGAAATATCCTTATGATCTACTTATAGATCCTGTACTCCTCATTCTCAAAGACTACCCGCATATGATTAAGTTCTATGAATTCCTTTACCATATCTTCCTTGTATTTGGTATTCACGCCCGAATACTCCGAATACTCTCTCCAGACCAATGCCGTTCTTCCCTTGGCCTGTCTGTCGGTGATAAGTTTGAGTTCGGCCTCAAGATCCTCAACAGGATATGAATCAAGATCCGGCCATGTAGTTCCTATCTCGGAAGGAATTCGCAGGATATATGCAAGTCCCGGACAATTGCCCCAGTAAACCATTGACTTAATGGATTTGTCACCATAGGTATAATCACAAAGCTCTGTTATGATCCGTGCATTCTGTCCGGTAGTGTAGATACCTCCCACAGACTCAGTCGCGGCGTTTTTTACAATGGATGAATCTCTTGGGGTCCCGTCCATTCCGTCTTTGAACACAAAGCCCGTATGGAATCCGATCGACTGAACAAGGATCACTGCAAAGATCAGCAGCACCATGCTCATCCACGGGAAATTACAACCGTACAGTACATTCTGAAGACGTATCCTGTGGACTCCTTTATACAGCCATCCGCCGGTGACATATAAGGTAAACGGCACGACTAAGAACAGGTTGTTGATGTTCTGCATCGTATAATTGTTGCTGCCCATGGGGGTTATGATCAGGATGACCATCACTATCGTCGCATATGTCTTGATGAGCAGATTGTAATTGCGCTTTATAAGGACTGTGAATACGCATACCCACGAGATCATTATGAGGATCATTCCCCACTCATACATAGAAGTATAATCCTCGTAGTATCTGAAACTGAACATTCCTCTGCCCCACATGAATCTTAACATCAGGGCCAGAACCGCGGTATATATGGTCCTTCCTATCCATTTGAGTACAGTGTGTGATTTAAGGACAGCCATCATGAGTGTACCGGCAAAAATGACCGCGACTATGATACCGGTCCATTTAAGACTGTGCAAATATGCCGCGAACGTCCTGTAGAGCATTGAACCTGCAGTATACTCGCTGTTGCTCTCTGACAATGCCATAAGTCCGGCAAACATCCTTGCAAAAGTATTCCCTCCGTAAACGGTAGCCATCATCGCCATCGGTATACTCATGCCTATGACATAGCCCACGATGCAGGCACCTATTATGGCCATGAGCTCATTTCCGCGCTTCCAGTTGGCCTCATTTATCTGTTTAAGAGCCATAGGGACACAGATCAATACGACCAGAATGAGCATCATCTCGACCACATTGGGGATCCTGACAAATACATTGAATCCAAGTATCATACCCGCAAAATAAAAATTCAGGATCTTCATTTCCTTCACCCCGTAATATAACAGGATGGCCGCAAGACTTAAGAAAAGATAAGTCAGATAATTGTACAATATCCCCGAAGGTATCCAGCAAAAGGAAATGCTTATGAACTCGCCAAGAAAGAGCACGGGGGCCGTGAAATCCTTACGAAGCCCGTAGTATACGATCAATGCCGTGAGTGAGATCACAAGGCCCGTGTATATATTCATCCCAAGTAACGTATCACCGCCCGGAAGCTTTACAAACAGTGACCCGAAGAAATTGGACAGATAAGTTGCCATGACCCATGTACCTTTGAGTCTGTCGGCAAAGAGATAATTGCCCAGGCTGTATGTCGAGTCAGTCACATCGATACCCTGGGTGATCTTATTTAACGGCCAAAGAAGCAAAATAAGCGGAAAAGCCAGATCCTCTATGGGTTTGTGTATCCGTTTATACAGTTGTTCAAGTTTTCTTAATGTCGCTATCGTCATATCTGTCAGTTCAGCACACTTTGCCAAACAACCACGCACGGATGGAATCAATTATACAGCCTGCCGCAAATACCACTATGATGCATACGATCATATGAATTATCTGCCACCACCTGCCGGAGGCATATCCGATCCCGAGAATGTGAGGCCAAAGATCACGCAAGACAATGTTTTCATGTAATAAGTAAACACCGAAAGTATAACCGGCTATCCGGTTTATAAAACCGTTAGATCTTATGTTTAAGTTTTTGAAAGCACAGAACAGACCGACACTGGCGATCAGGACTGTAATGTAGTTATAGCACAGGGTCATATCCATGTAATATTCCAGTTTACCGGTGTTTCTTACTATGAATGATACCACGAGAGCTATGGCAAAAGTCAGGATGCTTGAAATTATGTAAACTGCCAGTCCTCTTCGTCCAGCGCTCTTTCTCCTGATATCATTTTCGGACTCATCTTCATATCCTCGGGTATCCTGCTCATCCTTTTTGTCTATGAACGGAACTCCGTACAGTCTTATATAGCCTGCGATAAGATACAATACCATGAACCAGATCACGTCATCACCGTATTTATCCCATGGGATGAGATATGGATTGACCGACTTGAAACCGCAGAAGACAGTAAGTAGAACAGCGATGGTGATTCCCAGCTGTTTTTTATCGAGTTTATCTATCGCAACTGCCAATACCGGACAGAACAGATACAGCAATACGTAGGATGTTGCAAACCAGTAATGCTCATAGCTTATGGGCAGAAATATCTGTTGCTTCGTCCCGAGATCCATCGAACTTATGTCAACCGCTCCGAATGCCCACAGGACCACAGGTACCAATACCGAATATAAAAGGACCTGGATCCATAGTCTTATCAGTTTGCCAATGCTCCATTTAGAATCGATAGCAAAGTATCCGCTTATGAAAACATATACGTTCACTGATGAAGCGCAAAAAGCAAAGATCAGCCTGAATATTACATTATGTAAACTAATATCATCGGACAGCTTAGGCAGGACCATCCCTTTTGTCATATAATGCATGGCGATTATCATGCACATTGAAATGATCCTGAGCAATTCTATATTCGATTGTCTGATCTGTCCGTTTTTTGCTTCACCCATATCAGATCCCTTATATCCGACCGCTTCATTCTGCCCGATCCGCTATGCCGTTTCGCTGCCTGTTTCCTCTTTAAGCGGCTTTTCTCCCTTATCCTTAGGCTTGCGGAATATCCACAGTTTGCTCAGTATATAATTTGTCACTATGACTACGAACTGACCGATGAACTTGACTACCAGACTTCCCAGTTCCGAATCAAAGCCCATCTTCTTGCATCCGAGCCATATTATCGCATCTTCGAGCAAGAGGGTAAAAAGCCTTGCCACTATAAAAGATACGAATTCTTTTCCAAATCCTGTTAACGAACCTGCTTTACTTCTGAAAACAAAAAGCTTGTTTGTAAAGAAAGCAAATATCACCACTATTATCCAGTCGACGGTATTGGCGGTGACTTCGCCCATTCCAAGCTTACTGTTAAATATCCAGAACAGCAGCATACTCAAGACGAAGGCTACTCCTCCCCAAAAGAGATAGCTTACGACCTCACGATGCTTCTTGTACAGTTCCCATATTTTCTTCATGTAATTATGCTCCTTACAAGCCCCCGTAATCTCTGCGGGACCATATTATGTATTCGCAGGCTCCCTATCTTTCACGGGTGATCTTGCCGCCTTCAACTCTGTATACCATATTACACTTCTCTATGGTCTGCAGTCTGTGAGCGATTATGACAAGGGTCTTCTTACCTGCCAGTATATTGATCGAATCCATGATTGCTGCTTCTGTCTCATTATCAAGAGCGGATGTGGCCTCATCAAGTACCAGGACCTCCGGATCATCATAGAGTGCTCTGGCTATCGCGATACGCTGTCTCTGTCCGCCGGATATCCTTATCCCTCTCTCTCCTATCGTGGAATCAAGTCCGTCCGGAAGGGATCTTACGAACTCATCAAGCTGAGCCTCCTTAAGGACCTCCCATACTCTCTCATCATCTATCTCATCATCCGCATAACCGAAAGCAACATTATTGCGGATCGTGGAATCCGTCATAAAAAGCGTTTGAGGAATATAGCCGATATTTCGAAGCCAACCCTGATAATTAGTGCTTATGTCCACACCGTCTGCCGTAATGCTCCCTTTTTCCAGTTCAAGAAGGCCTAACAATATGTCTATTATGGTAGTCTTGCCGGCGCCGGTAGTACCTACGACTCCGACTGCAGAGCCTACAGGGATAGTCATTTCAGCTCCGTTGAATATATAGACATCGGTGTTCGGATACTTATAGCAAATGTCTGAGAGTTTGATCTCCTTAGTCACGGGCAGTTTTTCCACAGTCACTCTGCCTCTGTATGCCGACTCGTCGTATACGACATTAGTGTCATTTATATCGGACTGGAGATGGTCACTTATATTCCACAGGAAAGGTTCAAGATAACTGATAGAAGTCGTGTAGTTATTGATCCTGTTGGCAGAAGGCATGAGCCTCATTGCTGCCAGACCGAAAACGGCGATCTTGGGGATCAGATCCTCCATGGATGCTCCGCCTACCATGACGATTATCATGTACAGAACAAGACCTGCGATACATATGGTCTCGATGAGCAGTCTCGGAGTAGAGTTATACATGCTGTACTTCTGTACCGCGCCGACATAGCCTGCGCCGCAGTCCGCATATTTGTTGATAAAATGGCTCTCCCTGCCGGCTACCTTGATCTCCTTGATACCGGTAACCGATTCATCGATTATCTTGTACAGACCCGAATAATAATCCTGATTCTCCTGACCGGCCTTATACATTATCGGCTGGATGATCTTTTTGATGATAAGCAGCATCGCCACTAAGAGCACGGTGATCGTAAGGATCATCGCCGCATCAACGACTATAAGGACCGCTACGAGACATACAAAGACCACAGCCTCTGAAGTCAGCTGCAGTATCGTAAGTATCAATGCATACATATTGTTGACATCCGAAGTGATATTGCGCTGAATGACGGATGTGTCGGCATTGAGATAATACTCGTACGGACGCTTCATGAAGTTGATCATCATCTTGCGGGATGTCGCAAACTGGTTGGTATATACAAAGCGCAACTGAACCCTGGTCATCAGGAAAAGGAAAAGATTCTTGAGTACGAAAGCCAGTATGAGGGCCACCATGAAAATGACCGTCAGTTGTATCGGCTTGGTCAGATGAAGCATCTCATATATCGCATGAAGATATTTGTTGGTCTGAACGGAATCCGGATCGATGACCACCTGCATAACGGGAATGGCCACAGATATACTTAAGGATTCCAATATACCGCCGATAAGCATGAGCACTACGATAAGTGCCATGCTTCTTTTTTGTTTCTTATCCAGCAGTATGTTTAGTCGTTTGAGGATCTTGATCATAGTTTACATAACTCCGTAAGTCGATCTGCGGATCGTCTTAAATCTGCTCGTTCTCCCTGTGTATGGCAGGGTCTTCGTATTTGTCCATGAAATCCGCACCGAGCTTACGCTTCTCATCAGCGAATTCTATGCTGTCGACAGTCGTAAATATCGACAGTGCCAGATCCATATGCAGCTCAGGGAAATAATTCATGATCTCCATGGGAAATCTTCCTTTGAGCACTATGCAGTCGGCAAAATCATCTGACTCATAATCCAGCACATCCCTGGGATGAGGCTTGATGAACACTGCCGAGTTCTGCCCATATTCGTTAATTATATCACGCATTATGATCTTACGTGTATCCAGATCGCAGACCGGATCGGATAAGATGAGAACTTTTCGTCTGTCACTGTCTATCTGTGCAACCTGGGCAAGAAGCCGGTCCGGATCTTCCATAAATATATCCGTCAGATAATATCTGTCTGTCTCTGAGACATTGTCCGTAAGGACTTTCCTCGGAACCTCTTTATAGAAATGCATGGGATATTTGATATCCCGTACATTATTGACCTCCATATCGATGCAGTACTTAGAATAACCGTTCTCTATAAAGATCAGTCCAAGACGGGCCATAAATGCCTTGATACCGAAGTGTCCGATATTACTGTATCTGGCACTGTCACAATACAGTATCGTATCCAATCCGTCCTCTACGGCATGATATCTTATCTTCTTATAATTGAGATAAAACCCAATTGGATCCGAATCACAGAATACATATATATCCTTATACTGTTTAAGATCTGTAGGTATGTACTCTTCCTGTGCCATCCCCAAAGCCTTGGTATATCTTATCCTCTGAATGAGATTGAGGAGCAGATTGCCCCGGTCTGTGTGATATTTCATCACTTCCGGAAGAGACACATCCTCCTTCTCATCAAACAGAAATACTTCTTCAAAAAGTCCGCATTTCTTAAGCTTGACATCCAGGTTCCCGAAATCATTGGACATGGTACTTAAGATGATCGAAGCATTACTACGGGCTTCCCTGGGGAGGTTTAATTCCTTTATCACCGATATATATACATGATAAAACGTATGACATATATATATTCTGTCTTTCATATCAATACACCACGGCAAACATTCAGTGCCGTTTCAATCCGCATCACTGTTCATGCAACAGCTTGTACTTAAGTTCCGCAAGCTGCCAGTCCACCGGATTATCTATATCCTGAACTTCTATCTCCGACAGCTCAAGCGGTATCATCTTACCTGCCATTATCCTGTGGTTATTCATAAAACTCTCAGTTCTGAATATATAGAACTGCCCCACGTCATGATAATGCGGGGTCAGATCCTGTGATCTGGAATTTAAGTATTCAGGCTGTCTGAAAACCAGAGTTCCTTCACGGATCTCCATTGCCCGCTGTGGGGGGAAGGAAAACCTGACTACCGGAATAAGTGAGTCCGCATCAGAATCAACCAGTTCTTCAACCGCACTCTTAAGTCTGCCCGGAGTGATAAAAGGCGCCGTAGGATAAATGCAGGCAGCTATATCAAACTCTTCACCGAGTTTGCGATACTCTGACAGGACCTCTTCTATAACATCAGCTGTAGTGGCAAAATCTCCGGCCGTCTTTTCGCTCCTTAAAAATGGAACCTCTGCTCCGTATTCCTTTGCTATCGAAGCTATCTCTTCATCCTCGGTTGAAACCATGACCTTATCGAACACGCCTGAGCCTGCTGCCGCTTCAATAGAGTAAGCCATTATGGGCTTGCCGTTAAACTCCTTGATATTCTTCCTCGGTATCCTCTTGCTGCCGCCTCTGGCGGTTATTATAGCCAATACTCTCATTTGATTCTTCTCCGCTAAGAAACCCTATCGCAGGCTTCCGATAATAAGCTGATATACCTTTAAATTGGTCGCATCATCAAAATGCATCCCGTCAACCATACTGTATCCGTTAGCCATAAGATAACTGTGAGTGTCGATCCATCTGACACCGACAAGCTGTGAGGCCAGAGTGGCATTGAAATTCTCTACCTGTTCCTCAGTAACATACGGATTCTCCCATACGGGATTGACTGATACGAAATATGTCTTGGCTCCTCTGGCTGCCCATTCTGCAGCTTTGTAATTGATCATGGAAGCATAGCTGTTAACATTACCCACGTCGTTAACACCAAGGGCGATGACCACCTTGGTGCCTTTGCCTATGCTCTCATCGGCTCTCGGAAGAGCATTTGATTCAAACCAGCTGTAACCCTTGGCCTTCTCGCAGATCCATGAACATCCGCCTCCTCCGGTCACATCCCTCATCTGAACACATCTTGAATCACCGATTATAAGAACTCCCGCAGGTGCCGTAACTACCTTGACATCCTGAGCCGGAGTGACTGCAGGAACTTCGGGTTGTACGGCAGAAGCCGCAGTCTGATCCGTGGCTGCTGCTGCCTGTGCAGGATCTGTAAGTGTCTGAACAGCTGCTGCTGCCTGTGCAGGATCTTCTTCACTTATGAAATCATTACTTGCAAATGCAGTTTCATTCTTGTATTTGAGTTCGTACCAGCCGCCTTCGTCCTGCCCGATCACCTCAAGAGTTTCTCCTGCTTTGATCATACCCAGAGATTCATAATCGGTTGCGGGACCTTTTCTGGCATTGACATTCTTGATGGCATACATGGTCTTCGGAGCATCAAAAGCCTTGACCTTGCTCATATCCACAGTCAGTTCTTCCTCTGTCTCTTCTTCGGATACTTCTTCTGTGGGTGCAGGTGCAGTCGGCGCAGGCTCCGAAAGCGATACCTCTGTCTCAGGTTCTGACTCGGGCAGAGCCGCATCGCCTATCTGCTCTTCGACTGAAGATGCTTCCTGTATATCTTCTGCTGTCTCTGTCTCTGTAACGACCGCAGCTTCTTTGGTCTTACCGCAGGCAGATATGGTTGACATAACAAAAACCATAGTCAGCGTAACAACTATATTACGTAACAACTTATTCTTTTTCACGATCTCTTTATTCCTCCATAGATATGATCACGCATTCTTAAGCCTTTTCGTGATAATGCCCATCAGACTATTATACAATACTCCGAGTACAGTTCCAACCGCCAGAGTGATGAAGCCTGTGATGATATTGGATACGGCATATCCGTATTCTTCAAACTTGTATATGAGAACCCAGAACATTGCAGTGTGTAATATGTATATAAACAAACTGCATTCTCCGAGAGTGGTCAGTATAAGGCCTTTGTATACAGGGATCATGTATCCGACAAACAGAACGGCCAGTGAAAAGAATATATTAAAGGCCAGCTCCCATCCGAATGATGTCTCCGTTCTGCTGCCTCCGTTTAGCTGAATGCCTCTGAACGTATACCACATACCGGCACCTGACACCGCAGCGAGCAGCACTTTGAATACCGGTCCCTGCATAAAGCTTCTGAACTTATCTTCCGCAGCAGCTGCCAGAATGCCTATGACAAATGCCATATTAGACAGGCACCAGAAATCCGCATAGCCTTTATCATACAGATAGTAAGTCTGCGCTATGACAGCAAGAGTCATAAGCGGGATCCGAAGTTTGCCGAAGAATCTGTATATCACCATAAACGCGATATACATAGTAAAGAGCACGTTCATATACCAGAAGCCGCCGGCCGTAAAGAACCTTATGAGAACTTCCTTCATCTCCCCGTCGGCTGCAGCGCTCTTCCATGTACCGTCAAAAGCATTTATGAGATATCTGCATATAAGATACGGGATATATGCTCCGATCACCCTTTTTATCACGAAGCCTGTGGTTATCCCGCTGTTATTGTGCTTTGTATGTCTGCCTCTCTCCGCACTCTTATGCAGTCCGTATCCTGACATCAACAGGAATATGCTCACTCCTTCCGGACCCCATTTGAGTATCCAGTCATGAGCAGTCACGTGGACAGGTTCCACATACATCCATCCCGCATAATGACTTGCGATAACTATAAGGATCGCTATCCCTCTTAGCATCTTTGAAGTTTTGGCTGAGATCATCTGTTCCCCCCATATGTGTATCCCGGAATATTCGAATCGTTGTAATATAGTCTGTCCCCGTGATCCTTAAGCCATTTGCGTCGGTCTCTGTAGTCGGGAAGTATCTTCTCCACCTCATTCCAAAAAGCTTTCGAATGATCCATATGCCTTATGTGACACAATTCATGAACCACAACATAATCAAGAATCTCCTCAGGTGCACGAAGAAGCAGACAGTTAAAATTCAGATTATGCTTCGATGAGCAGCTTCCCCATCTGGTCTTCTGGTTACGTATGGTTATCCTTCCGTAGTCGACTCCAAGCATGGATGCGTAATGCTTAACCTTCGGCGGGATAACATCCTTTGCCTGCTCAGACAGTTCATACACATCCGCATCACTTAAACGATCACCCCTGTCGATCGCGCTCTCTATTCTTCTTTTCTCCATCCTGCGGACCGTTCTGTTGATCCAATCAGTCTTATCATCCAGGAAACGTGCGATCTCCCTTCTGGATGTCAGATACGGGGCCCTTACTATCACGTCACATTCGGGTGTGACTTCTATGGAGATCGTCCTTCTTCCGCTTTTGATAACTCTTATGTTCATCGGTTATTATTCGATCTTTCCGTCTCTTACCGGATTAAGTTTCTTCATTGTATTTCTGTATGCCCACAGGAGCTTGTAATAGATATAGAATCGAAGCGGTGAGGAACAAGCCATATCAATGAGGCGTTTCTCTTCCTGTCCTGTTCGCTCCTTATAGTAGGCATTATCCCTGAACTTCGGAAAAAATGCGAGCAACTCAGCTGTCATCTCCCTTACAAATGTAAGCCTTGTCGGGCGAACACAGGGCATATAGGTAAACAGTGTGTTCACGTAGAACAGCTGCGTAAACTTATATTCAAGCTCGGGCTTAAACTCATCATAGAATCCCAATCTTTTCGCCTCGGATATCATTATCCTTCCGGCTTCCATCCTGTCCTCGCATCTTGCTTTGGAGAATGAATGAACAGTGGAATCCCCGTGCTGATAGTAATAATACATGGGCTCTTCTATATATTCGAAGCAGGTTCCCGTGAGCATATATGAATTACCCATCGCATTGTCTTCATAGAAGATATTCTCCGGGAAGAACAATTTATTGTCTAAGATGGTCTTTCTTCGGAATATCTTGACACACAGAGAGCCGCCGTCTAAGATCATGCTCTTTTTTCTGTCATGATCAAGGACCCCTGCCTGATCGGGCTTGCTGTTGTGATCGATCTCGCCCACCTCAAATGTATGACTGTGAACTATATTGTAATCACAACCAACTATATCGGCTCCGGTATCCTGTGCCCTTCCTATCATCTTCTCATAGTAATCGGGTGTTATCCAGTCATCCGCATCGATGAAACCGATCCACTCGCCCTTTGCCTCTCTGATCCCGATATTCTTGGCGCCGCCCTGATGAAGATTGACCTCACTGTGGATCGCACGGAACTTTTCCGGATACCTGCGCTCATACTGCTGCATGACCGCATAAGAATCATCCGTCGAGCAGTCATCCACCGCTATGATCTCATAGTCATCAACAGTCTGCGCGACAAGTGAATCAAGGCAATATGTAAGTTTGTTATCTGCCGCCATATTATAGACGGGAACTATGATACTTAATCTCATCTCTTATCCTTAAAGATGCGTAAACTTCTCTTTCTTCATGATCAAATGCTGACGATCGATCAGATCAGAATCCGTTTAATATATCCTTGTGAAGTGCATCAGGATCCGTCCGATCGCCAAGCTTTGTTATGTAATATCCTCTGTACATAAGGGAATGGCCGGTGGTTACGGGTTCAAGTACATCACCGGGCATTATATTGCATCTCCAGTCAACGAGCTTTGCTCCATGATCCTTAACTGTTTGCTGCACTTGACTCTCCTTGGGAACACTCCTTATCTCACCTTCCATGTCAAAGTAGCGGATCATCATATTCTCTGTCTGCTTCGGCTCAAAGGAATATGTCTCTCCCATTCGATATTTGATGTATTCCTCTGCCATATCTACACCGGTGCACAGCGGCGTGAACAGATTATGAAGATTATGACCGGATGGTCTGGCCGATACTTCGATCGCGAATATACCTCTGTCTGAATCCAGGATATCCGCATGCATCAGGCATTCATCAAGCTCCATCACGTTAACGACCCGGCTCATATAGTCACGGATCTTATCATATATCTCTGAATCTGTACTGATGCTCATATAGGCCACGGCCTGCCTGTCAGGCATTGGAGTATTGATCTTGTAACGAACAAGTATAAGATGAAACTTACCTTCCGTAACCGCGCCATCTATTCCGTATTCATCCCCGTCAAGACACTCTTCTAAGATATAGTCTTCATCGATATCTTCCATATCCGATAAGATCGATGCAAGTTCGGACTCGTTATTCGCTATCATTATCCCTCTGCTGCCTGACCCGTATCTGGGCTTAAGGATAACAGGGTAAGAACACTCGGATTCTATTGCTCCGCCCCTTACCAGCGCGCAGTGACAGTTTCTTAAACCGGCTTCGGACAGAGCCTTATGAAAAGCATACTTATCCGTACACAGTACCGCCATGTCACGGGTAATGCCCGGAAGTCCAAGTTCGTCATTGACGGCACCGGTGGTCGTAAGATACCTTCCTATCGGCACGGTCTGGATCCAATCTGTTCCCAGTTCTGCGACGATCTCTGCAGTTGCTTTCTCGTCAGTTATGTCAACCACGATCGGTATGTCAGCCGCTTCAAGCCCTGCTGCCTCGGGATTTCCGTCCAAAGCTACGGTCTCTATACCCAATCGTTTGGCACATTCAATTGTATGTATGGCCTCATCTGAAGCCCCTATCACAGTCATTCTCATATTCATATATCCCCTTATGATACTCTTCTGATCTTCCCTTTTAGTCTCTTATCCTTCGCTCTTAAGAGCGTTCGCTATCCTCTCGGCGCCTCGTCCGTCCGTGATACCTAATAATCCCTCTGTTATCTTAATGATCAAGTCATGATCGTGTATAAGCCTCATCACTTCCTTAACGATCGCTGCGATGACCATATCTTTATCCTGTGTCACATCTCCGGCATATATCATTCTCCCGGGCTGCCTCCAATAATCCACACCGTATCTCTGATTATCGGCAACCTGATAGAAAACTGCAGGGAGTCTTACTGCCGCGCATTCCGTGAGCATTGTTCCTGCCGCAACGACCGCAATGTTACATGATCGCATCAAAGAAGCCATATTCTTAACGGATCTGTGGATCGTTATCCCCTCATGCATTGAAGCAAATGCCTCTATTGCTTCAGCATTGTCCACATAATCCCCCACTACCGTATGCCAGTTCATGCCATCCGTATTAAGTCCTCTGTCACATATGACTTCCAGCATAGGAAGTATCATATTCTGAGTATCCGCTCCTCCGCATGCAAGAAGTATATCTTTTACTTCACCGGATCGTTTCATACCTGCTGCTACGTCCGTATGGAACTGTTCTCTGAGCGGCGCATACATAAGTCCGAGCAAAAGCTTAGTCGGTTCATCTTTATGTCCGTGCATTCGTTCATAATCCGAAGCATAATCAAACACATAATGGTATCCGCTGTAATTGATCAGAATATCCACGGGGAATATTCCTTCATGCAGATCATCTATATATGCAGTCTTGCATACACGGTCCACGGCTTTGAAATAATCATATGTGACCTTATATGAATCGACCAGTAATGTGTCAACATTTCTTAACTGAAGTTGCTCTATGAGCACAGGAAGCTCGTTTATCAGATCGTCCCAGGCAGTGTGCAGCACAACGACACTCACGTCATTTAAGTCGCCGAGATTTTTCTTAAGAAGGATCTCTGACTCTTCATCCGCAATAAAAAAGGTCACAGACCCTCCCATGCTCACGATCGACTTCGCTATCGTGATGCATCTCATCATGTGACCTGTTGCTATTATCGTATTGGCGTCTGTTCTGATACCTACCATCTGTCTACCGTCAGATTTCCCTCTTGTTTCAAATAAGATCAATTGCCCTGAGGCTCACTCACCCCATTTTGCTTCGTAATCGCCTGTCCGCCGTACAGCAGTTCATCCCACTTGACTCCGTCAATGAGCTTAGGGCTTATCGGTGTTCCCTTCTCTATATCCTGAGCGGCAGGTCGTCCGAGTATCTCATCATAATGCATAGTATGCATACCAATGCCAGGCCTTATCGATCTGACATTATCAGTGGTGATGATCTCTCCCGCCTTGATATCCGTTACCGCAAAAAGCGAGCGACTGCCTTTATGCTCTTCCTTCTGTTTGTCCGTAAGAGCATATACATCCGAGCCCAAAGCCTGCTCCATTATACGGACATCTCTTACCATGGATGCGAATTCCTCAGGCTCCATCGAGAATGCATCATCAACACCTCCCGCATTCCGATCCAGGGTCAGATGCTTCTCTATCATCTTGCCGCCCATCACTATACTTCCTACCGGAACTACCGATCCCGGTGTATGATCAGACAGACCGACGATGCAGTTATGCTCAGAAGCAAGTGTCTTCATGACCCGTAAATTTACCTGGTCGTAAGGAGTCGGATAAGCACTCACACACTTTAATAATATCGCCCGGTCATTGCCCGCATCAAGGCATGTAACAAGAGCTCTCTGTATATCCTCCGGATATGCTATGCCTGTGGCGAATATCACCGGCTTGTGAAGCGATGCGACCTTACGGATAAGAGGTATGTCATTGATCTCATAGCTTGCGATCTTATATGCAGGTACATCCATCTCCTCTAAGAAATCCACCGACGTAGGATCAAAAGGAGAAGAGAAACAGATAAGTCCCAGTTTCTCTGCTTCTTCCTTAAGACGCGGCTGCCATTCCCACGGAGTATAAGCCTCCTTATAGAGGTCATACAGGGTTCGTCCTGCCCACATATTGGAATCCGAAGTCCTAAACCACGGCTTGTCACAGTCTATCGTGATGGTATCTGCAGTATAGGTCTGCAGTTTCACGGCATCCGCACCTGCCTCTGCCGCCGCATGTACAAGCTCTACTGCCCTGTCATAGCTTCCGTTATGATTACCCGACATTTCCGCTACTATAAACGCCGGATGATCGTCACCTATATATTTGTCACCTATCTTAATGTTATGGCTGAACAATTTATTCCCCTACTTTCTCCAACAGGTCATTGTCGACCAGTCTGTCCACTATATCAACGATCTCAGATACCGGAACCCCTATCCGCTCACTTAGATCGAGCAGATCGTTTCGCCCGTCGGCATACGAGATCACGTCTCTCTGTACCATAATCCCGTCATAAGTCCCCTTTCGGCTTATGTCTGAATAGAGCCCCCTCTTGCCGAGCTGTGGTTCGCACAGGACCTTCACTCTGTAATATGCATTCTTCTCAAGTATCTCTATCGCCTCGATCATGGCATCATATGCTCCCTGAAAACCTTCAGGTGACACAAATGTCATATTGTCAGCAGAAGTATGATATTCAGGAAATTCTCCGAACTTCGATCTGCAGAACACGACTACCGGAAGGTCCACACCCGGTGCATTGTACTGCCTCTCATCGGAGCCTCTTTCATGAAATCCGTATATCGTATGTTTCTCCTTGTACTTAAGAACATTCTTAAGTACCCTGTCCGCATATGAATCACCGTATCTTGACTCGACCATTGAATAATCAAGGTCATCTCCCACGCAGGATAATACAAAACCCGCCTTCACATGTTCCTTAAGATACGGAACATGGTCATCCTGACTAAGATAAGTGATCGATCCTATTGTCTCGGGCACGAACACAAATCTGTATGTATACTTAAGTCGAGGTGCCTCTGCAAGAGTCGATATCAGCTCTGCGGCAAGTGCCGGACCCGAGCATTCGTTATCTGCCATTGACGGATGACAGAAGTATGTTGAGAACAGTATCTCATCATCAGTCTCGCCCGGTATCACAGCCTCTGCATAATTCAACACCCCGTCAAACAGTTCGCTGTCGATATACATATGATAGCGGCCTTCGGGAAGTGAGTCGCGCATTTTTTTGCTCATGCAGAAACCGAAACGCTCCTTATAATACGACGTCACGTACGGGATCACGTCCGGCTGGCCGTCTTCGACATAGATATGCTCCTTAAGTCCGTCTAAGTCCACCCATTCATCAACCGGAACCGAATAACCGAGAACATGGAGGTTGTTCTCCTTCATGTCTATGATGTGCTCACCGGACTCATTCTCAATATAGGCATCTTTTATCTTCCATTCTTTGGGAACCGTCCAGTCAAACACCTTAGTACCTGACGGTATACCGCTTACCTTAAGCTCTGCACCCGCAGGCCTTATATAATCAGCCAGATCCTTTAATGTCTGTCTGACACCTTCTCCCGTTATGCTCCTCGTATAAGGGAATATCTTCTCAGCAAACCGGTACATTCGCCTTCCGGCTTCAAAACCATCACTCATGATCGCATCCTGCCTGTTCTTACGTTTTTTGATCAGATGATATATCAGTCTTCGTACTTCTCGACCAGATCCTTAATCTTTCCGATCGTGGACATGTTCTCGACCAACAGATCCTCTTCATCCACGGTGATCCCGAATTCCTCTTCCAGATTGACCACCACTTCCACACAGGTCATGGAATCAAGTCCGTATTCCAGAAGATCCGTATCTTCCGTGATCTGTTCCGCATCATCTTCCGATAATTCCAATACAGTTACTACTATCTCTTTGATCTTATCTTCCATCTTGATCCGCCTTTCTATTCAATGATCTGCCTGCACTTTGCATCAAGTTCATCTGTTCTTGACTCATCACCGCCCAGACACAGGGTGAAGAGTCTGCCGTACTCCCCTGTTCTGTTTGAATTCACGGTCTCGGATGTGTAGATGAACACACCGTCTCTATCCTTATATGCTATCCCGGCATCGGTCAGTTTGTTCACAAAGGTGATATATCTGTCACCGGGATCAAGCTTTATCTTACGATAAGAAGCAAAGATCTTGTCTGTTACTCCCTTGCATCTGTCGGGAATAAATGATAGATAGGTCGACAAAGTGAACCTTCCGTTGATCTCCACTATCGGTATCAGTTCACCGGAACTTAAGATCATCGCATCTATGCCGAGTATGCCTCTGTAACCTTCTCTGTATAATTCTTCGCCTATGATCCTGCCGCATTCATCACACTCATTTACGATCTTTTTGTCAAATGAGGGCGGTATGACGGATCCTGTATATACGGTACCGTTAACTCTCTGTTCCTTAACGGAGAAAACTTCAACATGAACCTTGTCGCCGTCATCTCCCACATAGACCTGATAGTTAAGATCGGTGAGCTTGTCGCACCACTGTTCCACGATCCATTCCCTGTCCTCGGATACATCGTAGAATCTCTTGATGATAAGAAGCGTGCTCTTAAGTTTTGCAGCCGTTTCAACAACCCATAGACCTTTGCCTGACGCACCGTGAGGCTCCTTGATTATTATCCTGCCGAATCTCTCAAGATATTCTCCCGATATGCTGCACAGTTCATCATATCCAAGGCATATCTTTCCTTCAGGAACTCTGAATCCGTGCTCTATCGCAAATCTTCTCGAATAGACCTTGTCATTTACTTTGATCGCATCTGCAGATCCGGGCCCGAATATATCTACACCCAGTTTCCGTGCTATCTTCTCTTCAAGGACAGAAACTCCGTACGGAACGAAGACGACTCTCTCCCTGTCCCTGCACAGTTCCTTTATCCTGTCTGTCAGGCTTTCGTCTTCCAAGACTATCTCCGATATGCTCTTATCATCATCCTTAACCGAAGGGCATACTATGGAAGGGATCTCTGCACCGAATTGATGCATCTTTTCAAGATATGCAGCATCAGGTTCGTCTCTTAAGATCATGATGTCCTGCTTCCTTGTTATCAACAGGTTCATCTCTTCCATATGGGCTACAACAATGTCATCGCCTGCGCTTTTTACCGTAAACACATTGTTATTCCAGTATTTCTCCACGCCGATATTGAAGAGCCATATCACCGTATATTCATCATTTTCTCTAATATG
>CAMNDJ010000008.1 GCA_946535225.1 uncultured Lachnospiraceae bacterium | reverse complement strand
TCGACTTCGTCGAACTCACATTCATCAAGATATTCGTCGAATGCATCGATCACGGCTTCGTACTCATCGTCGTCTGCGATATAGGTAAGCTCCGGCTCTTCGTTAGGGTCGTCGGGATTCTCGGAATAGCCGTAGAACCATACATCGGCTTCTTCGCCGTCCTGTCCGTCGGGAAGAAGAGCGATATAATCCTTGCCGTTCACTTCTATGATAGTGATGACTTCGCATGTTACCTTACTTCCGTCTGTAAGATCCAGTTCAACTTTCATTACCTCGTCGGGGGTCTGCATATCAGCCATAATCGTGAAATTCCTCCTTTTAGCATGTAAAATGTCGCAATTGTTTGGTATTATCATGTTTCATCTGCATTCATTAATAATTTTACGGTAAAATATATACAATTTCAATAGATTAAATATCGGTACTGTGATAAAATGTACGTGAATTTCGGTCATTTTCAAGAAAGAGGACATCAGTCGCATGGATGACATCAGAGTCGTTCCGGGCAATCCCTATCCGCTCGGAGCATATTGTGTTAATGCCAATGAAGTAAATATTGCGGTCGTATGCATGTCTGATGCACCGGCCGGAGTCATACTGTATGACAGGAAGAGCACAAGCTGCAGAAGGATAGCTTTCCCAGCGTCATACAGAGTAGGCAATATCGATTGCATGCGTCTTCTTAATATAGATGTTTCGAGGTATGAATATACTCTGTATGAAGGAGAGGATGAATTTCCGGATCCGAGGGGCAAACTCATGACCGGAAACGAGAAGTGGGGCAAGCTTCCGGGCAGCTTTCGCTCGCGTTTTGTCATCGAGAATAACGGTATTGACAGATCCGAAGACAAACCGATGATCCGCGATTATAAGGATTCGATCTTCTATCTGATCCATGTGCGCGGATTTACGCGTCACAGGTCATCCGGTGTGAGTCATCCGGGAACATTTGAAGGTATCACTGAGAAGATACCGTACCTTAATGAACTCGGAATAACGGCACTTGAGATAATGCCTGCTTATGAATTCATTGAATTGGAACCTGTTAAGATAAATGAATCCGATGTGATGGATGCATATAAGCCGATAGAGCCCAAGCTAAACTACTGGGGATATAAGAAAAGCTTTTATTTTGCTCCGAAGAGCAGTTATGCTGCGCCCGGAATAAACCCTGTGGACAGTTTCAAGGATATGATCTGTAAACTGCATAAAGCAGGTATAGAGCTTATCATGCAGTTCTATTTCCCGAATGACATTAATCACTCGCATATCCTGGAAGTGCTCAAATACTGGGTGAATGAGTACCATGTAGACGGATTCCATCTCATGGGTGAGAATATACCGCTTGCGCTCTTAGGGAGCGAGCCTATGTTTGCGAGCACCAAACTGTTATATTACGGCTTCCCTGCCAGTGAGATATACGGCAACAATACTCCCGGATATAAGAACCTGGCGATCTGCAATGATGATTATATGTTCAATATCAGGAGGTTTCTTAAGAGTGATGAGGGCATGATACGTAATGTGCTCGGAGACTTAAGGTATGTAGATGACAAGATAGGAAGAGTTCATTATATAACCAATTGCAACGGATTTACCCTTATGGACCTTGTCAGCTTCGACAGGAAGCATAATGAGGCAAACGGTGAGAACAATACGGACGGCAATCCGTATAATGCTTCGTGGAACTGCGGCTATGAGGGATCGACCACGCGCAAAGCCGTCGGAAGGCTAAGACGACGACAGATAAGAAATGCGATCGTATTTAACATGATTACCCAATCCACTCCGCTCATATTATCGGGCGATGAATTCGGGAACAGCCAAAAGGGAAATAATAACCCATATTGTATAGACGGCCCGCTCACGTGGCTTAACTGGAACGACCTTGAGCGAAACAGAGACATATATGAGTTCTACAAAGCCTGTATAAGGCTGCGTAAGGAAAACCCGATCCTGCATATGGACAGACCGTTTGCGATGACTGATTACTGTGCATGCGGATATCCGGATCTGTCGCTTCACGGAGAAGAAGCATGGAAGGCTGAGACAGATGACCTTACAAGGCATTTTGCCATGTTGTACGCGACTCATTATGCCGATGTGGACAAGAACGGAAAATGGCTTCCCGGATCCGATAAGAGCAAAAAGGGTGATTTTATCTATATTGCCGTAAATATGCACTGGTCGGAGCACGAATTCGCCCTGCCGAAGATGCATCCGGATAAACGATGGAAGGTTCTGATAGACACTTCGCGTAATCTGAATGAAGAACCGGATCTGTCTGAGAACGTTAAAAAGATCAGAGTGGGCGAGAGAAGCATTATGATACTCATCGGCCGATAAAGATCATACTTGGAGGATTAAAATATGAAAAAATTGTTTATGATGGTGGCACTTACGATGTTTGCCGTTTCGGCATTATGCGGGTGCGGAGCTTCCGGCAAAGCAGGAGAAGTCGTCGTATATAACTGGGGAGAATACATCGATCCCGAGACGATCACACTGTTTGAGCAGGAGACAGGTATAAGTGTCGTATATGATGAATTTGAGACAAACGAGATAATGTATCCGAAGGTTGAAGCCGGTGCGACAGTTTATGACGTGATCTGTCCTTCGGATTATATGATCCAGAAGATGATCGAGAACGATCTGTTGGCCGAGATAGAGTGGGACAAGGTCTCAAATGCAACAGAGTATATAGGCAAACAGTATTATGATCAGGCTTCAGAGTTCGATCCGGGAAATAAGTACGCCGTTCCATATTGCTGGGGAACAGTCGGGATACTGTATAACAAGACCATGGTGGATGAACCGGTAGACAGCTGGAACATACTGTGGAACGAGAAATATGCAGACAGTATACTCATGCAGGATTCGGTAAGGGATGCTTTCATGGTAGCTCTTAAGAAACAGGGCAGTTCCATGAATTCTCTTGATGAAGCAGAGCTTAATATGGCCAAGGATGCGCTCATAGCCCAGAAACCACTTGTACAGGCCTATGTTGTTGACCAGGTAAGAGACAAGATGATCGGTAATGAAGCTGCTTTAGGCGTTATCTATTCAGGCGAAGCGATATATACACAGAGAGAGAACCCGGATCTTGAGTATGTGATACCCAAGGAGGGGACCAATGTATGGATCGATTGCTGGGTTATACCTAAGAACTGCAATAATAAGGAGAATGCACTTAAATTCATCGATTTTATGTGCAGACCCGAGATTGCCGTCAAGAATTTTGAATATATCACATATTCAACACCCAATGACGGTGCCAGAGACCTGATAGAAGACGAGGATATCAAGAATTCGGAAGTGGCATTCCCGGATCTTGGCAAGTACAGCGGACTTGAGACTTATCATTACCTCGGTGATGAAGGAGATGAGCTGTATAACAGGCTTTGGGAAGAAGTTAAATCGCATTGATCCCGATATAGTATGATATAAAGATAACGGAGAAGGTATTTTGCCTTCTCCGTTTTGTTATATCTGTACTGTCATTCAGTATTTGTCAGGGAATGACTACGGTTGACGTATTGGTATTCGGTTCCTGCTTACTGTCTTTTTCGGGACGGTTTATTAAGAGCAGCAGGATGAGCACGGTTACAAAGATTATAGTTGAGAGTGCATACATCTCGGGTTTGATGCCTTTTTTAACTTCCGTATATATCTTGGTCGAAAGTGTATCTATTCCGGCTCCTTTTGTGAAATGAGTGATTATGAAATCATCAAGCGACATCGTAAACGCCAGAAGAAAACCGCTTAATATTCCGGGTAACAGCTCGGGAAGAACGACCTTAAAGAAGGCATATGGACCGGATGCGCCGAGATCCAATGCAGCTTCATATACCGATAAGTTTAAGTTCTTCATTCTCGGCATAACACTAAGTATCACGTAAGGGATATTAAATGTTATGTGCGACAGAAGTATGGTACCGAAACCGAAACGCATACCGAAGCTTAGGAACAGCAACATGAGCGATATCCCGGTAACGATATCCGCGTTCAACATCGGGATATTGGTGACTCCCAGGATAACGGAACGGGAAGAAGACTTCATCTTGTTAAGCCCTAAACATGCACATACTCCGATGACCGTTGCTATGGCGGAAGATAACAGAGCGATCAAAAGCGTCGTATACAGAGCCTGCATGATATCCCTGTTCGTGAACAGCGAGCCGTACCACTTAAACGTAAATCCGCCCCATTTTGCCCTGGTCTTGCTCCTGTTAAAACTTAAGATGATAAGAGTCAATATCGGAGCATAGAGGAAGACGAATATGAGTATGATATATATCTTTTTGAGTATATCAGAAGCATGATGTCTGCGGTTTGTCATAATACGTTAGCCTCCCCGTCTCTGTCGAATATTGCGGATAACAGCATATTAACAAGTATAAAGGCCATCAATACGATGGACAGGCCGCTGCCCAAATGCCAGTTTGAAGCCTGAGTGAACTGTTCCTCGATGACATTGCCGATAAGAAGGATCTTGCTTCCGCCAAGCAGCTTGCTTATAACGAAGGTAGTAAGGGCGGGAACAAAAACCATGGTTATCCCTGATATTATACCGGGTACAGTCAACGGAAGTATGATCTTGATAAATGTCTGAAAACCGTTGGCGCCAAGGTCATAGGCTGCGTTTATGACGTTGTCGTCGATCTTTGTAAGTGAATTGTATAAGGGCAGGACCATAAACGGCAGAAAATTGTAGACCATGCCAAGCACGATGGCTTTGGATGTATTGATAACGCTTATAGTGGGCAACCCTATAAATGTGAGCATAGTATTGATGACGCCGGTCTTTTCCAAAAGAGTCTGCCAGGCAAGCGTCCTTAACAGGAAGTTCATCCACATGGGCAGAATGAAAATGAATATTATCATGCCCATCCTGCTCTTCATATGTGCAAGTATATAAGCAAGCGGATAGCCTAAGAGCAGGCAAATGACCGTTGCGATAAGCGACAGTTTAAGAGAGAGCCAAAGCGCCTTGGAATGCTCTGCTGAGGCGATAGATGCGATATTTGCAAGTGTGTATGCTCCGGATCTGTCCGTAAGGCCATAGGAGAAGATCATGGCCAAAGGGATGATGATAAAGGATATCGCCCAAAACAGATAAGGGCCTGAGAGTAATCTTGTCTTATTCTTCAAGTGACACAGCCTCCTCATCTTCGCTGGCGGGCTTGTTCATTATCTGTATATTGAAAGGATCGACCTGTATACCGACCTCTGCGCCCACGGGGAACATGGTGGTTGAGTGAACGAGCCATTCAAAACCGCCTGCTTTTACTTCCATTTCATAATGAACTCCCTTGAATATGAGATGCGTAACGACACCGTTGATGATACCGCGCTCCGGAGGAGTCAGTATGACATCTTCGGGTCTTATGACTACATCAACGGGTTTGTTTGTTCCGAATCCCGTATCAACGCATGCAAACTTGGCACCCAAAAACATTACCAGTTCATCCTGGAGCATTATTCCGTCGATTATGTTGGAGTCACCGATAAAATCGGCAACAAATGCATTTTCGGGCTCATTGTATATATCTTCGGGAGAACCGATCTGCTGGATATATCCCTGGTTCATGACAACTATCGTATCGGACATGGTCAGGGCTTCTTCCTGGTCATGCGTAACATAAACGAAAGTGATACCGAGTTCTTCCTTGAGTCTTATAAGTTCGTATTGCATGTCCTGGCGAAGCTTAAGATCAAGGGCTCCTAATGGCTCATCAAGGAGCAGGACTTTGGGCTCGTTCACGATGGCTCTTGCGATGGCTACACGCTGCTGCTGGCCGCCGGAGAGTGAGTCGGGCATTCTTTTTGCGAAACCTTCAAGATTTACAAGTCGAAGAGCATATTCTATCTTGTCCTTTATATATTTGTCCGTCTTGCCTTTTATCTTTAAACCGAAGGCGATATTGTCTTCAATGTTCATATGCGTAAAAAGGGCATATTTCTGGAAAACGGTATTGAGCTGTCTTTTGTTGGGTGGAAGAGAGGTGATATCCTTACCGTCGAATAAGACATTACCGTCGTCCGGTGTCTCAAAACCGCCTATGATACGAAGCGTTGTGGTCTTACCGCAGCCCGAAGGACCGAGCAGGGTCAGAAATTCGTTCTCCCTTATATACAGGTTCAGTTCGTCTAAGACCATGTTGGAACCGTAAGATTTGGATATATTGTTAAGCTCTATGAGTTTTTTGCTCAATCATCTGCCCTCCGATCAAGTTCTTAAGTTGCACTAATAAAACATTATAGTCGAATTATCATAAAATAGATACAAAAATAGTGAAATATATTGTAAAATAAATATGTTATGTAAAACAAACCGATACAGAAAGGCGTGCCGGTCATATACGGCATGGAGGACAGAAATGGACAGATATGTTGCATATGTATCAACCTACACATACGGCGATGACCATGGTATCACCATATATGATGTGGATATGGAGAACGGTAAGTTCACATTAAAGGACAAGGTCAAGATAACCAATTCTTCATATATCACGATCTCTCATAATAAGCGGTTCCTTTATTCCATAACGGATTTCGGCGTTGAGTGTTATAAGATCGAGCCGGACGGTTCGCTCACGGCCGGAGGTTCTTCGACCATAAACGGAATGAGAGGCTGTTATCTTTCGACGGATTATGAAGACAGATTCCTCTTTGTTGCCGGATATCATGACGGCAAGATAACGGTATTGGCGCTTAAGGAAGACGGGACGTTCGACGGTATCCGTGATGAGATATACCATAAGGGTTGGGGCAATATCGCCGAGCGCAATTTCAGACCGCATGTCAACTGTGTCAAAATGACGAGAGATAACAAATATCTGTGTGCTGCGGATCTGGGAATGGATTATATCGATGTTTATTCGTTAGATCATGTTACGGGAAAGCTCAAGCTTGCCGATATAGTACACAGTGAGCAGGAGAGTGCACCCAGGCATATCAAGTTCTCCAAGGACGGAGCTTATATGTATGTGGTACATGAACTTAAGAACTATATCGATGTATATCACTATGAAGACAAGAACGGGGCTCCTGAATTTGAGAAGATCCAGAACATAAGCACGCTAAATGATTATCATGCATCCAATTCCGCAGCGAGCGCATTGAACCTGTCGGATGATTTCAAATATATCGTCAGTTCCAATGCAGGTGACAACAGTGTCATAATGTACAGCGTGAACGAACAGACGGGTGAACTGACCAAGTTGTTTTGTCTTCCGATAAGCGGAGATTACCCTAAGGATGCGGCACTTTTCCCTGATAACAGGCATTTGGTAAGCCTTAATCATGAGTCGAATACGATGACATTCTTCTCTGTGGATACCGAGAAGGGCCTTATAGTCATGAATCAGAAAGAGATCAAGGTAGATAAGCCGAATTGCATTATTTTCCATAAACTCTCATAAGTTACCATATGAGGCGGCAAAGATCATAAGATGGTAGATAAGTTGAACATCAAGTCCATAGGTAAGATCAGGAAACTCGCGGCCAAAGGCAAGGCGGGTCTGATATTTGCTACCTTGTGGTTAGGCTTGATCATCATAGGACGCAATATATGGAAACGTATAAGGACTCCGCTTACGAGAGTCGTGACCGTTGTTTTAGTTTGTCTGGTATTTATATCCACATCAAGCTTTGCTCCGGTCAATGCTTCGGGGTCGGGCATCATAGATCCCGAAAAACCTGCACTTACTCCGGACGGAATGCTTGTTATAGATGAAGAACTCCCTCAGGAAGAGTATCTTGTAACGGAAGTTACCGATGAAGATGACGTTGCAGGACTTGACGATCTGATAGAGCAACTTGATGAAGAAGCTGACATCGAACCGGATACGGAGTCTGAGGCAGAAGAAGGGGCATATGAGGGATATGAATTTGACAAATCATCATGGAATCTCCTTCTGATCAATAAACAGCATCCGGTTCCGGATGACTATACTTTCACCCTCGGTACCATCAAGGGTAATATGAAGTGCGATGAAAGGATAATAGAGCCGCTTGCGCAGATGTTTAAAGCTGCCGCCGACGACGGGATCAATCTGGAGGTCAGATCTCCGTACAGGGACATCTCGAGACAGGAGTATCTCTTTGACAGAAAGATGAAGAACTATATCAATCAGGGATATTCTTATATCGATGCGTATAAGGAATCTTCGGCAGTCGTTACGGTTCCAGGTGCCAGCGAGCATCAGATAGGCATATCACTGGACATCACATCCGATACTTACAGTATGCTCAATGAAGGCTTTGAGGATACCGACGCCGGCAGGTGGCTCAGAGACAACAGTTATAAGTACGGATTTATACTGAGATATCCCAAGGGCAAGGAAGATATTACGGGTATAATATATGAGCCCTGGCACTTCAGATATGTGGGAGTGGAGGCTGCGACCGTCATATATGAGAACGGACTGACGCTGGAAGAATTCATTGACGGCCTTTGATAATGAGATATCAGCGGGTTAAGAGGTAAGGAGAGCACATTGGCGAAGTATACTCTGATTAAGACTGAAGGAAGAGCAAAAAGAGGAAGATTTGAGACTGTACACGGGGTCATAGAGACCCCCGTTTTTATGAATGTGGGTACGGTGGCCGCCATAAAGGGTGCGGTATCGACCGAGGATCTTGAGAATATCGGATGTCAGGTCGAACTCTGCAATACATATCATCTGCATGTCAGACCCGGAGATGAGTTGATCAAGAGGATGGGCGGACTGCAGCATTTTATGAACTGGGACAGACCCATACTCACCGATTCGGGCGGATTCCAGGTGTTCTCACTCGCCTCGCTGCGTAAGATCAAGGAAGAGGGTGTGACATTCAATTCACATGTGGACGGACGCAGGATATTCATGGGTCCGGAAGAGAGCATGCAGATCCAGTCCAATCTCGGTTCGACGATCGCCATGGCATTTGATGAATGTCCGCCTGCACTGGCTGACAGGGATTATGTCAGACCTTCGGTGGACCGGACGACCAGATGGCTGATAAGATGCAAGAAGCGTCTGGATGAGCTGAACGCCATGGAGGGCTGCGTCAACCCTCATCAGCTGCTGTTCGGTATCGACCAGGGAGCCGTATATGATGATATAAGGATAGAGCATGCCAAGACCATAGCCGATATGGATCTGGACGGATATGCGATAGGCGGTCTTGCAGTAGGTGAGAGCCATGAGCAGATGTACCATGTCTTGGAGGAGACAGTACCCTATCTTCCGCAGGATAAGCCCACATATCTTATGGGAGTCGGTACTCCCGTCAATATCCTTGAGAGCGTGGAAAGAGGAGTGGATTTCTTTGACTGTGTGTATCCGTCCCGTAATGCCAGGCACGGACACCTGTATACCCACTTTGGCCGGATCAATATTAAAAATGCGCAGTATGCGACGGATGACAGGCCCATAGAGGAAGGATGCGGCTGTCCGACATGCCGCAGATACTCCAGGGCATATATAAGACATCTTATGGTCGCCGGTGAGATGCTGGCCATGAGACTGTGCGTGATCCATAATCTGTACTTTTACAATAAGCTGATGGAGGATATAAGGGGCGCGCTTGACGAGGGAGATTTTGCCGGATTTAAGAAGCGCTTCATCGAAGGCTTGGAGAACGGCAAGTGATGAATTGACAGAATAATCTGGATAAATATGATATATTGACAAAACAATTAAAAAAATATAGAATAAACTTGCGTGTATTTATGGGGACAATTAATTCTGGGTTGGGGATTGCTTGTATTTTTTCAGTATTAGGCACTTACTTCATTTTATGGAGAGGCGCTGTTTTTTTTCTAAAAATGTAAAGGGTCAGATCTGTATGGATTCCAATATGCTTCAATCATTAAAAATAAATGCCGAATTAGACAGTCTGCCGGCTGTCGCAGACTTTGTAAAGGGTGTTATGCGTGACTGCGGCTGCAGCAAGGCCATGATAGGCAGCATCGATATAGTCGTGGAGGAAGTATATGTCAATATCGCTTCTTATGCATATGACGAGGCTGTGACGGACAGACCTGCATGGGTAGAGTGCGGCGCAGTCGGGGATGACTTCTATCTGGTATTCAGGGATATGGGCAGAGAATATGATCCTCTGCAGAAGGAGGACCCTGTAATAGGTGATCCGATGAAGATGACCATTGGGGGATACGGGATATATATGGTCAAGACCATAGCTGATGATATCACGTATAAGTACGATCGTGAGAACGGGCAGAATATCCTTACGATCATCAAAAAGATAGAGAAGGCATGATGCCTTGCTATATAAAACAGGGATTTAGCGGAAAGGAAATGGACTATGAAAATTGAAAAACTTGAATTCTCTGATCTGATCTCGGGTTACGTGAAGCAATACGACGGTGGCGAATCATTTACCATGAGCACCACTGACGGACGCGAATTCAATGTTATCCTGGGGAGCAATCTGTATGCAAGACTGCTGCGTAATCTGGGCGAGCCGTATTCCGATGCGACTGCCATGATCAAAAATCTCTTAAAGCCCGGGCAGATGCTCTTCGTATACGGCATTTTCTATCCTAACGGCGATAATAAGGATGATTACGTGTTTGAAGCCAAGTGCATCGACTTCCCCGGCAAGAATAAGGATGACTTCAGATTTGAGGAAGAAGACTGGTGGGCCAAGCAGTCAAGGGAGATCTGTGATTTCTTCCTTCATGCACAGTTCCCGGACGGAGACATCAACTATGACAACTATCGCACTTCGCTGATGCTCACGGGTGAGAGGAATGACAGCACATATCGTCAGGAGACAGATACCATCTCACGTATGATCTACGGTATGGCTTCAGCCTATATGCTCACGGGTGAGGAGAGATTCTTAGAAGCAGCCGAGAAAGGCTGCAAGTATATGCAGGATCATCTTAAATTCTATGATACAGATGAGAACATCGTCTACTGGTATCACGGAATAGATGTTAAGGACGGAAGAGAGCACAAGGTCTTTGCTTCCGAGTTTGGTGATGACTATGATGCCATCCCCATGTATGAGCAGATATATGCTCTGGCAGGTCTCACTCAGACATATCGTATCACGGGTAATCCTTCTGTCTACAGAGATATCAAGATGACGGTAGACCTGTTTGAGCACTTCCATGACAAGGAAAGAGGCGGATACTATTCTCATATCGATCCTATCTTCTTAGATCCTCTTGCAGACAGCTTGGGCGGCAATAAGGGCAAGAAGAACTGGAACTCAGTAGGTGATCACGCACCTGCATACCTCATCAACCTCTGTCTTGCGACAGATGAGAAGAAGTACTGGGATTTCCTTGTTGAGACAGCAGATACGATCACGGAACATTTCCAGGATTATGATAACAGCCCGTTCGTACAGGAGAAGTTCAATGAAGACTGGTCTCATGACTATAACTGGGGCTGGCAGCAGAACAGAGGTGTCGTAGGACACAACCTTAAGATAGCATGGAACCTTATGCGTATCAACAGCTATGCGCCTAAGGATGAATATGTTAAGTTCGCTGAGACGATAGCAGCGAAGATGCCTGAAGTGGGTATGGATATCCAGAGATTCGGCTGGTACGACGTTATGGAGCGTAAGACATTCGACGGAGAGAACTTCCACCGCTTCGCTTGGCATGACAGAAAAGCATGGTGGCAGCAGGAGCAGGGTATACTTGCTTACCAGATCCTCTACGGAATACTCGGCAAGGACGAGTATCTTAAGTATGCAAGAGAATCAGCTGCATTCTATAATTCATTCTTCTTAGATCATGATGACGGAGCCGTATACTTCAATGTACTCAACAACGGGCTTCCTTATCTGCTTGGTACGGAGCGAATGAAGGGCTCTCATTCGATGAGCGCTTACCATTCAGTAGAGCTGTGCTATCTTTCGGCAGTATATATCAATATGCTCGCTACCAAGAAGCCTCTTGACCTGTACTTCAAGCCGGAGCCGGGTGCATTCAGGGATGATATCTTACATGTATCGCCGGATATCCTTCCTAAGGGTTCAGTCAAGATCGATTCTGTAACTGTTAACGGAACATCTTGGGATAAGTTCGATGCAGATGCGCTTACAGTGACCATTCCTGCTACGAATACCGCTCCCAAGATCAAAGTAACGTTAAAGCCGGTATAACCTATGATCAGAATAGACGAATATCCGACACATGAGCTTAACGGTATCAAGTACCGCTGCGGTCGTGTCCAGCCGTTCGGAGCCAGCGTTGTAGGTAACTCGGGTGTTAATTTCTCGATTTTTTCGTCAGATGCAACATATTGCGAGCTATTGCTGTTTCATCACGGGGTGAGGGAGCCTTTTGCGAGGATCCCTTTCCCGGAGGAATTCAGGATCGGTAACGTATTCTCCATGATAGTCTATGATCTGGACATCGAGGAGCTGGAATACGGTTACTGTATGGACGGGCCGTATGATCCCGAACATGGATACAGATTTGACCGTTCCAAGATCCTGTTAGACCCTTATGCCAAGCTTGTAAGCGGCAGAAACGTATGGGGTTCGGAGCCTGACTGGGAAGATCCGTTTCAGCATCGCGGCTGCGTAATACTGGAGGACTACGACTGGGAGGGTGATAAGCCGTTAGAGATCCCGATGAAGGATCTGGTAATTTATGAGACCCATGTACGCAGCTTTACCAAGGATGAATCCAGCGGTGTAAGGTACAAGGGTACTTTTGCGGGACTTCTGGATAAGATACCTTATCTTAAGGAACTCGGCGTTAACTGTATTGAACTGCTTCCGATATTTGAATTCGATGAATTCGAGAACAGCAGGGTGATAGACGGTGAGAGGCTGTATAACTACTGGGGCTATTCAACGGTATGCTTCTATGCTCCCAAGGCCGGGTATGCTGCTTCGGCACCATTGGGACTTGCGGCAGACGAGCTTAAGAACCTGATCAAACAGATGCATAAGGCCGGCATAGAAGTGATGTTGGATGTGGTATTCAACCACACTGCAGAGGGTAATGAACAGGGACCATATATCTCATACCGCGGCATAGACAATAAGACATATTATCTGCTGACACCGGACGGATTCTATTATAACTTCAGCGGATGCGGCAATACGATGAATTGCAACAACGCTATTGTCCGGAACTGTATCCTGGATGCCTTAAGATACTGGGTAGCCGATTACCATATAGACGGATTCCGCTTCGACCTTGCATCGATTCTTTCAAGAGATGAGAACGGTGCTCCGATGACGAGCCCGCCGCTTCTTGAGACACTGGCACATGATGCTGTCTTAGGCAAGTGTAAGCTCATAGCAGAGGCCTGGGATGCAGGCGGCCTGTATCAGGTCGGAAGCTTCCCTGCATGGGGCAGATGGGCTGAGTGGAACGGTAAGTACAGGGACTGTCTGCGCAAGTTCATCAAGAGCAGCGCCGAGTGCGGGCCGGAACTCATATGGAGACTTAAGGGATCGCCGGATCTCTACGGCAACAGGAGTGCAGAGGCTTCGATCAACTTTATCACCTGTCATGACGGGTTCACGATGTATGATCTTGTATCGTATAATGAGAAGCACAACATGGCCAACGGTGAGAACAATAATGACGGAAGCAATGACAATGACAGCTGGAACTGCGGCGCCGAAGGTGAGACGGATGATAAGGAGATCTTAAGCTTAAGGCGGCGGCAGATAAAAAATGCTGCGGGACTGCTGCTCTTAAGCCGGGGAATACCGATGATCCTGTCGGGAGATGAGTTTGCCAACACACAGTACGGCAACAACAATGCATACTGTCAGGATAACAAGATATCATGGCTTGACTGGAGCAGGCTTAAGGAAAACAAGGATATCTTTGATTTCTTCAAGACCCTGATAGCATTCCGCTCAAAGCATCCCGTATTAAGACGGAGTGATTTTTACACAGGAATGAATTCGCTCGGTTATCCGGAGATGTCTTTCCACGGATCGCGGCCATGGGAGTTTGACGAGAATTCACCATTCTTAGCGTTCGGCTTCATGTATGTGGAGCCTGCCGTTGATTACGGTACCAGGGATGACTCTTTTATATATTGTGCGGTCAACGCATATTGGGAGAGTGTATCCTTTGAGCTTCCCGCCATTCCTGAAGGAATGGAATGGGAGACCGTCGCTTACTCAGGCGATGATAGAGCCAAGTACGATAAAAACACGGACAATTCCGTGACACTTATGCCCAGGAGTCTTATGCTCTTACACGGGCACACTAAGAGAAATACTCGAAAAGGAGGAAAGAAAGATGTTTGATTTTAAGGTGACGGAGAATGCGGGTGAGGTTGATGTAGTCCTAAAGGGAAGGCTTGATGCAACCGTTGCACCTCAGCTTCATGAGGAGATGGCCAAGATGCAGGGAAGCGATATCAAGAAGGTTACCTTCGATGTGAAGGAACTCGAGTATATCGCCAGTGCAGGTTTGAGAGTCATCATCTTTACCAAGCAGAAGCTCGGTGCGGATACTCAGATATTCATGAAGGATGTGAATGATGATGTCAAGCAGGTCATCGAGATGACAGGATGTGACAATTTCGTGACCATCATCTGATCGGAGGTCGCTATGGCTAAAAAAATAGGAATACTGATCGAGAACAGGTTCATAGAGAAAGAGATATTCTATTATCAGTCATATTTTGCTAATGCGGGTTTCGAGGTGGTCCTTCTTACAAGACTGTGGGGGCAGCCGGGGCTGACATTCAAGGGGCTTGAGTATCAGGCGGATATCTATGCGGATCACAGCTTTGAAGAACTGTCTGATGATGATCTGAAGGACTATGCAGCCATAATAGCTCCGGCAGGATATGTATCAGACTATCTTCTCTATGAGGAGAAGCCCGGCGATGTATCCCCGGCCTGCAGATTCTTAGAGAAGGTGATGAAGGACAAGACCATCATAAAGGGCTTTATATGCCATTCATTATGGATCGCGGGCCCGATCAAGGAGAGCTTCGCGGGACGTAAGGTGACATGCCACAACAATATACTGTCGCATGTCCGTAATGCAGGGATTGAATATGTGGATGCAGACGTCAATGTGGATGATGATCTGATCACGGCTCGAACAGGTGGACATCATGCTCCGTTTGCGGAATGTATAGTGAAGAATATCAGAAAGTAGAGGTGGATGTTATGTATGAGAATGCGATAATCATACGTGAAAAACTTCGTAAGAAGAAGACCGGCGAAGGTATCCTTATGCAGGAGCTGGGCAGAGGCGTGAGGATGAACGGCCTGCACTGGAACATGGAAGATGGCGCCATAGTTGACTGGCACAAGCATGAGGCGGAGCAGTTCGGATATGTCATCAAGGGCGGCTTCAAGATATGGTTCGAGGATGAGGAATATGAGATACATGAGGGTGACTGTTATTTCGTTCCACCCAATGTCAATCATAAATTCATAGCCTTAGGCGAGACTGAGGCGATCGACCTGTTCAATCCCATCAAGGAAGATATCCCCAAGGAGATAGAATAGGACGGAACGTATCCATGTTGTTTAGGTTGCGATGCAACTTAAAATAAAAAAGTAAAGGAGATTACAAAATGGGAAAACTAAAAGTACTGGTATTAGCAACTAACTACGGTTCATGGGGTGAGGAACTCCAGGCACCATGGGATGCACTTAAGAAGGCAGGCTATGATCTGACTCTTGCTACACCTAAGGGTCTTAAGCCTCTTCCGCTTCAGATAAGCGTAGATCCCGATTTCGTTGATGCAGTTCAGAACTATAAGACCAATCCCCCTGATGTATGTGCACGTATCAAGGAACTGGTAGACGGAGACGAGTGGGCTCATCCCATCAAGATCAAGGATGCCAAGATGGCTGATTATGATGCTATCGTTCTTACGGGCGGACTTGGCGCAATGATCGACCTTGCTAATGATTACAACACTCATAAGCTGCTTCGTGACGCCTTCTACAGTGAAAAGATCATCGGCGCTTTGTGCTACGCTGTTGCAACATTGGTATTCTGCCGTGATCCCAAGCAGGATTACAAGTCTATCGTATACGGCAAGAACATCACTGCTCATCCGAGAGCATGGGATTTCTACGGACCGGATATGGCTGCATCATATGAGCTCTATGGTGAGACACCTGATAACAAGCATACAGATGTTATCACACCCGGTTTCCTGTATCCTGTAGAAGACCTTATAAGAGATGCTGTAGGTCCTAACGGTAACTGTATCGCAAGAAACAACACAAGCCGTGACGATCAGGAAGCTAACTTCTCATGGCCTTTCATCACAGCTGCTTCTGTTGAGTCTTCAAGAGCATACGGCGATCTTATCGTTAAGGTTTTAGACAAGATCGTTGCAGGCGAGGATGTTAAGAATCAGACAATTCGCGTATAATATTTATCTTTAAATGATATCAAGGGGCAAAGTAGCAAAGAAGCATGATTGCGGCTTTGCCCCGTTGATTTTTTGTAAGGGAAAACACAGATATTTTTATAAACAGTTTGGAGGTATGGATATGCCGTGTATTACAGTTCAGAGTCTGGAACTTGCGGAAGTTCAGCGCAAGAGAATAGCAGAGAAGTATATTGAGATATTTTCGGAAGAGACAGGCGTACCCAAGGACAGGGTATATCTGTTCTTTGACGGTTATAAACTTGACGAAGCCGCTACGAACGGTCAGCTTTTTTCTGACAGAGGTATCGGCCCCATAAGAGGAAAATTCAACGAAGAGGAGTGGAACAAATAATGGATGTTAATCAGGCTATCGTAAAGATATTGGAAGAGACAGGAAGAGTCTCACATGTATTCGGAAGTACGGGACAGGTCAATGCATCCATGCTTCTTGCACTCAGAGATTCGGATAAAATAAAGACTGTTGTTGTAAGGAATGAGCAGGCGGCATCTTTCATGGCATGCGGCTATACGATGTTCAATCCGGATAACCTCGGTGTATGTTTTGCAACAGGCGGCCCCGGAGCGTTCAATCTTTTCTCCGGCATGGCAGTAGCTTATTCAGATTCATTGCCGATAATCGGTATCACGGGTTATGCTTCGGCTAATGTAAGAGGAAAAGGATGTCTTAATGAGTCATCAGGATTATCGCGTACTCCCGATTCGCATAAGATGTTCTCGGCTACCACTAAAAAGTCGTACATAGTAGAGGATGCATCACAGATATGCGATATCATGGAAGATGCGATAAATACGGCGTTTAACGGCCGTCCGGGACCGGTTCATGTACATGTTCCCAAGAACATTACTACTGCCGAGGTTCCTAATTTCAGATCGATCAAATTGGACATTAAGCCCGTTATGGCGAAGGATAAAGCTGCAGAAGAATTCGCATCACGCCTTATTAAGGCCATTGAGAAGAAGGAGAATGTCCTCCTTTTAGTAGGCTACGGCTGTATCAGGGCGGGAGCAAAGGATGCTTTGCTTAAGCTTGTGAATGACTATAAGATCCCGTTTGTGACGACCATGGATGCCAAGGGATATCTGCCGGAAGATCATCCGTTGTCATTGGGCATATTCGGAACGACAGGAGATCCTGTCGCTATGGACTATTTTGACAAAGCGGATGTAGTGCTGGCTGTCGGCAATTCATTTGCAGAGAATGCGACCTTGTTATTCAAGGAAGATCTCTATGACGGTAAGACACTTATGCATATCAATATAGATCCCCATGAGATCAATAAGGTATATGCCGCAGATCTTTCGATGGTATCGGATGCCAGGGCCGGTCTTGATGCGGTCGTTGCATGCATGGATAAGATACGGGGAGGTGTGACACCTGATGCCCCTGTTTTTGCGGCTGATAAGAAGAAATGGTTCGATATGCCCAATGTCGGCAATGCCGAGAAGATGCATCCGGCAGATGTTGCCCGTGTCATATCAGAGGTGGCTCCTGAGAATGCTATCGTGATGGGTGATGCAGGATCTCATATGCTGTGGCTGTCTGAATACATGAAGTTTGCAGGCAATCAGAGATATCAGAATCCCGGTTCGTTCGGTCCCATGGCAAGCCACACCAACGGATGTATCGGCGTTAAGTGTGCCAATCCGGACAAGGTTGTCATATCAGGTTCGGGTGACGGCTGCTATCTGATGGCAGGATTCGAACTTCTGACTGCGGTACAGAATAATATCCCTGTTGTATGGGTTATCTTCAATAATGGCGAATTCAATGTCATCAAGAAGTTCCTGCTTAACATGTTCAATGAGCATGCATATATGTCATTCATGAACCCCGATTATGTGGCTTATGCAGAGGCCTGTGGGGCGACCGGAATGAGAGCGACCAATCCTGCGGAACTTAAGGATGCTCTTACCAAGGCCATAGCACTTAATAAGCCGGTTGTCATTGATGCAGTCATAGACGGCGAAGTTTATGCGAATATGAACAAGTCAATGTAGTGGCAAAAAGCTAAGATGATAAATGGCAAAATGACAAAAGTGTCATAAATGACATTAAGACATATCATGTAGGAGGGTATGATAATGGTATATCCGGACAGATGCGGTACAAAAGAAAGACCGGGATGTATACTGACTGACAGGTCGGATGACATACTCATCAATAAAGATGATCTTGTAGTCGGATGGGAGGATTCATTCGTCTTCAAGAGAGAATCCAAAGTCATTGTCGGCGGAAAGCGTGAGATCGAGGCTACACTCGATCTTACCGTATTGGGAACCGCAGTGATCGTTGATTCGGGAGACTTCCCGGTTGCGGATACTTCCTCTCCGGTTAAAGGAGCTACCGTTATCAACGAGGGACACATAGAAGTTCATACGAAGTATCTTTTAAGTAAGTATAAGGACCTTATACAGGACCCGGATCATCCCGACAGACCATATAAGTATCTGCGCCTTATTGTGATGAACGCGGGCGTGAACAGTCAGGTCATCAATAAGGGCTGGATAGATGTGTATTTTGATCATGATGAGAGCAACACGTCTACCGTATATGTTATCGCCATGAACGGCGGTATCGGTTCCACTCTCGTCAATTATGGGACTATAAGTTTCCACGGTAAGGGTTCCGTCAATACAAGAATGAGAGGGATGGCTACATTCGGAGATAAGGTATCATGCATCAACTACGGCAAGATGAAGGTGGATGTGGATTGTCTTGATGATGCAAGACTCATCACCACCGGCGGCAACCGCGCAAATGTCATAAATGACGGAGTGATGGAGCTTAAAGGACCCGGACGCGTGATCGGAATGACAAGATACGGCGATTCCAATCTTATCAACAACGGATCCATAAGCGTCACGACAAAGGATTATCCCGCAGGTACCGCGACGAATAACGAGCCTACAGGCTGTGCAATGTATGAGCCGTTAAGTGAGACCAAACAGAATATCCCTCCCATGATCAACAGAGGACAGATAATCCTTAAGAGTGAAAGTACCGAAGCAACTTCGAAAGAGAGGATACTTCTGGGAATGTATGTGGATATCATATCAGGCAATGCATCGCGCTTAAGTCCTCATGTCATCAACGAAGGAACGATAAGCATAGTGCAGACGGGACCTGTCAGGATATGCGCTGCTGAAGCCGGATTCATTCCCGCTTCATGGGCAAAAATACCGGAGGATACGGTCTGCGCCGTAAGTATCGGAAAGTGGAAGACCAAGATCCGTGATTTTGCCGCACTGCATGATCTGTTCATCGGTGATGCGGTCAAGGTCAACTACGGAGCCGCAGAGCTTATCCTGATCAAAGACAGGACTGAACCGGATGCCGGAGAAGTATCGATCGCTCCGGAGGACCTCTTCCATAAGCTGGGCGATACGTATACATATGCAACGGAAAACTATGATGCACTTAAGGTACGTGCAGGAAATGAAAAGCTGGCTGAGGCGGTAAGGAACACCGACAAGAAGACGGCGATGCTTAAGAGAAAGGATGAGTCATAATCATATGGTTAATCATGATAATAACAGAACAACATCCATGGTAGTAGGTGCGGGCGGATATGCCGTGAATTACGGTCATATCAATGTCAGCAGTCCCGATTGCGGAGGACGTTTCTTCTACAGTTACACGAACGTTCCCAATAATCCCGGTGTATGGGTACAGAATGAATGCCTGACCGGAATGGCAGCTTTGGAGCCCAATCCGGAGAGACCACAGGAGATGCAGTTTGCCGCTCATGCGACGCTGATAAACCACGGAACCATAGATATTCATTTTGATGAGATCTACAAATTTTATATGGATAAGAAGTCTAAAACGGATGCGCCTGATGACTTCCGTTTTGACTGTGTAAGATGCTATGCGATGCTTGCAGGCGACGATTCACTTCTTATCAATGAGGGTACGATCAATGTATATCTGGATCAGGATATCGAGGCGATCGTTTCTCTCTATGCCTGTGCGATATGGGGCAACACCAGATCTCTCATGATCAACAGAGGAGAGATCAACTTCATAGGTAACGGATCATATCAGACCTTTGTAAGAGGTATTGGAAGCATGATGAGTGACCTTCAGGCGATCAATGAAGGTACGGTCAATGTCAAACTGGACAGAGCCTATCAGACGAGGATACTGCATACGGCCGGCAAGGGCGGTACACTTCTTAACTGCGGTAAGATCAATATAGATACCTGCGGAAGGATAATGGTACTCGGTGCTCTGATGGGCACAAGGATGGAAAATGACGGTGAGATCGATGTGATATCGCATTCGACATACATTGAGAACATAGTTCCGTATCATTATCAGTTCGATCCGCTCGCAACAGCATTTTATGAACATTTCCTGCCCAATGATGAGGCAACTTCTCCCATGGTCAACCGCGGGAAGATCAAGGTTCATCTGGACGGCTCCGAGAAGTCCGGTGAAAATGCAGTTGCATTCGGTTATTATCTCATGCAGATAGGACCGAGCGACCACGAGACGCCGATACACAACATCATAAATGAGGGAACGATAGAAGTGACACAGAGCGGCCCGAAGAAGTATCTGACAGCCGATGTTGGTGTCAATATCCAGGCTCCCGGTAATAATGTCTTTAATGTCAAGGTCGGTAACTGGAATAAGACGGATAACGAAGACAAAGTATTCATCGCATGCAGGAGCGCAGCGCTCGATCTGACGGAGCTGCCTAAGGGAATAGACAGAGACGGCTGTGTATATCAGATACCGGCATCCGTTGAAGCAGGCGAAAAAGTAACTATAAGAAAGTGAGATGGGGAATATGATACAGAATCCTGAAAAGACAACAGACGGGATCAGGGCCGGCGCCGGATCCTACTTGGTCAATAAAAAACACATCATTATCGGAAAGCCTTCAAAAACCTGTGTTGCTGATATCCAGGAAAGAGCAGTAGCTGCAGGACAGATATTAAACGGCAGGAACATCGCATTATACGGAATGGCAGCCTTAACGGATGACAAGGATGATCCGAACAGGCAGCATCTTGCTCCCAATGTTACTCTTATCAACGAAGGCATCATTGAGATATATCTTGATGAGATGGTGAAAGCATATAAAGATCAGATACAGGCCAACAAGGATGACACTGCGCATCTGTACCGTTTTGTCAAATGCTTTGCAATAGCGGCGGGCAGGAATTCCATGATAGTGAACGAAGGCATCATACGTGTTCATTTTGACCAGGAAGAGGGCGATACGCCTGTATACGGTGAGACGCTTCTTGCCGGTGAAGGATCGACCATCATCAATAACGGAACCATAGAGCTTGACGGAAACGGAACATTTGCTACACAGGCGCGTGCTATCGCCGTTCCGGCAGACAATGTTACGATCGTCAATAACGGGGAGATAAAGGTCAGCATAGAGAAGACCTCCACGGTACGTGTGCTTGCAACTACCGGTAAAGGCGGGTCTATTGCCAATTACGGCGAGATAGACGTGGCATCATCCGGAAGGCTTATGACCATCGCAAGGTTTGCTGACACACATGTCATAAACGCCGGAAAGGTCAACATTGATTTCAAGGCACATTTCATAGAGCAGAAGGTATCATTCCTTTTCCAGTCTTATCCTCTTGCATGTGCGCTATACGAGCATTGCATGCCTAATGAGAGCATCCTTCCTCCGCTCATCAACAGCGGAGAGATCAACATTAAGCTTGAGGGAAGCGAAGAGAGCACCGATAAGGCCGTTGCTTTCGGTATATACAGCGAGATGGTGGGAGAAGAGAAGCAGGTACACAGATTTGAAAACACGGGAAGTATTAATGTGACAAGTACCGGTCCGTATAAGCTTACCACAGCAGAACTCGGATGTAATATCCAGTCAGCCAAGGATTATCCGTATGATATTCAGATAGGCGAGTGGAAGACTGCGGCTCGTGACTTTGCCGATACCCGTGATCTTATCCTGTGCAGGAGCGGACGGGTCGATCTTAAAGATGCCGAGTTTACAATAAAAGGCGGCGGCTCATACAGAGCAGAAGACCTTGTTGTTCAGACCGATGAAGGCAAAGAGGCGGGGGATACATTCATTATCTCAGGTGCCGACACGATGAAGATCACGGAATGACTTAAGGAGGGGACTATGGAGACAAAACTTGTGCTTAAGGCGGCCCTGGTGAAGGAACCGACACAAAAAGAAGCGGCACTTAACAATTCGAAAGCTTCCCTGAGAGAAGAGGGGGGATGTGTCGTGATCACTGTTCCTTTGGATGAATTGGAGTTTTGTGATTCAAAAGAGCCGGATCACGGTTATCACAGGTGGATATGGCTTGATATAGACACAGGGTTAAGAGCCGTTGATTGGCTTGACGGTCTTACGGTTAACGGCTTAGACATTGAAGCCGGGGAGGAAGACAAGAAGTTATGCGGCAATGAGGAAGGGCATTTCATCCTCTGCATTCCTGTAGAAGCCTATATAAGAAAGAACAGAGTATGTTCGCTGAGTATCCGTAAAGAGGGAGCCGGGGAGGCAGTGCTTGATATAAGTTTTGAGAATACGTCAGAGTTTAGCCCCGACTTGTTCATACTGGACGGCGAGACCATACTTAAGGCTGAACCGCGTGCGCAGGTACCGGCCCATAATAACAGTCTTTCGACGATAAGTCGTGACGGCAATGTATTTACGATAACGACACCGCTTAAAGAACTTAAGCAGGTCACTTCCGTGGTCAATCCCCAGTTCGGATCCCACAGCTGGATGTGGATTGGCCTTGATGTAGGTCTTCGCGGTGAAGACTGGAACGGATCGGATGAGAATAAAGATGCGCTCGAATTAAACGGCAAGCCGGCTCTGGACAGGTATACTCCCATCCTGGGAGGAGGGAAGAACGGACACATAACCGTATATCCTCAGGCTGACGCGGTAGCGCTTGAACCTAAGGTATTTACCATAAGCAAGGCCGGATATAAGCCTGTTTCATTTACGATAAAAGTTATAGATTCATCAAATTGAGGTGTTTTGAAAGGAGATCCGAAAAATGCTGAAGCTATTCAAAAGATATCTTAAGCAATATCCGGGACAGGTAGCGCTGATAGTCTTTTTGACGTTAGTCTTTACAGCTACAACGATGATACTTCCCAAGCTCAGCTCGCCTGTTATAGATGCCGGTACGGCCGGAGATACTGACAGTATCGTCAGATATGCGATCATCATGGGTGTAGTGGTAGTAATCGCCGTGATCGCGGGTGTATTGAACAACTATTTCATATCAAACGTTGTTATGGGAACAACAAGGGATATGAGGAATACACTGTTTGAGCGTGTCATCAGTTTCTCGCAGGAGGATGAGAATATGATCGGTACGGCATCGCTTATCAGCAGACAGAGTAAGGATATGCTGACTCTGCAGATGACGCTGCTTCAGATGTTCATGATGATGCTGCAGGCTCCGCTTATGTGTATAGCCGGTATAGCGCTTGCTCTTACGACTTCCGTATCACTGTCATGGATCATAGTTGTGCTGCTTCCTCTTGCGGCCATAACTATGGGCATAGCGATCAAGATGACACAGCCGATCTTCAGAGCAAACCAGGTCAAGGTGGACCGTGTAAACGGTGTCATGAGAGAAACTCTGACAGGTATGAGAGTCATTCGTGCGTTTAACAGGGAGGATTATGAGAATAGGCGTTTCGAAGATGTCAGTGACGATCTTACGAATAATGTCAAGAAGGGATATAAGATCATGAATCTTATTCTTCCGATGATCGTCTTCCTTGCAAACGGTTCAAATCTCCTTATCCTCGGATTCGGTGCGGACTATATGAAGAAGGGGCTTGCATCCTACGGTGATGTTCAGGCCTTTGTACAGTATACGACCATGATCCTGATGGCCTTTATGTTAGGCTCCATGTTCCTTATGCTCATGCCGAATGCGCAGGCGTCAGCAGAGCGAATCAATGAAGTGTGGGATGTGGTACCTTCGATAAAGGAGTCTTCAGATCCCGTTAAGATGCCGGAAGTAGGCAATGCTTCCATCGAGGTTTCGCATATCTCATACAGATTCTCGGGAGCATCCCAGAATGTACTGACTGATATTTCCTTCAGTGCAAAGGCGGGAGAGACCATAGCGATAATCGGAGGTACAGGTTCTGGCAAGTCTACTCTTCTTAATGTGCTGTGCAGAAATATGGATGTTACTGAAGGGTCGGTCAAGATAGACGGAGTTGATGTAAGGGATACGGCTCAGGATGACCTTAAGAACCATATATCACTCGTTCCTCAAAAAGCGTTCCTTTTTGCAGGATCCATAATCGATAATATACGCTACGGTAAGCCGGACGCCACGGAAGAGGAAGTACGGCATGCCCTTGATATTTCACAGTCGAGTGAGTTCGTGGATAAAAAGGAATACGGTATGTATACTTATATAGCTCAGGCGGGTACCAATGTATCCGGAGGTCAGAAGCAGAGACTGTCGATAGCCAGAGCATTGGTAAGAAAAGCGGATATATATATGTTTGATGACAGCTTCTCAGCACTGGACTATAAGACTGATGCAAAGCTTCGCGGTGAACTTGCGGGTGAACTTAAGAATGCCGTAACCATCATCGTAGCCCAGCGTGTCAGCACGATAAAGAATGCTGACAGGATACTCGTTCTTGCTGAAGGCAAAGTGGTCGGAGACGGAACACATGATGAGCTGATGGCATCCAATACTGTATACAGAGAGATCGCAATGTCTCAGCTTTCGGAAAGTGAGGTGAAGGGCGCATGAATAAGATGATGAACCTTCCGCCGGAAGCACAGAAGAAGATAGAAGCGATGATGTCGCAGATGCCGCCGGAGCAGCGCGAGATGTTTAAGAAAAAACTTGCTACGATGCCGCCGGAGCAGATAAAAGCTATGATACAGAATCTTGATCAGATGACGCCGGAGGAAAAAGCGGCACAGAAAGAAAAGATCAAGAACATGACGCCCGAGCAGCGTGCCCAGATGAGCAGAAATGAAGAGATGAAGCGCCAGATGCAGGCTAAGATGCAGGAGATGGCAGCTTCAGGCAAGGGCGGCGGCAAGCCTAAGGCAAAGGATTTCTCGGGTACATTAAAGAGACTTATAAGCTATAAAGAGGGTATGAAGCCCAAGTTTGCTCTCGTGATCGTATTTTCGATAATTGCTACGGGCTGTACGGTCCTTGCTCCTTATATACTTGCTAAGGTGCTCGATATCATTCAGGATAAGGTTGTCAGCGGAAAAGATCTTAACTGGACAGGTATCGTAAGAACTCTGATCGTACTTGGGATCCTGTATGTGCTCAATACCGTACTGTCAATGGTACAGGGCAGGATGATCACCTCAGTCACGCAGGAGACCATGGGGCAGTTGAGAAAAGATGTCAACAAGAAGATCATGAAGCTGCCGTTCTCCTACTTTGATTCGAACTCCAAGGGAGATATATTAAGCCGTATAACGAATGACATAGACAATATAGGTAATGCTTTTCAGCAGAATGCGGTTCAGTTCATACAGAACATCGTCATGATCGTGGGTTGTATAGTTTGTATGTTTGTTCTGTCGTGGCAACTGGCCCTGCTCTGTCTGGTAACCCTTCCGTTCACGCTTATTTGCGGAAGGATGATCATGAACAAGTCGCAGAATTATTTCCGTGAGCAATGGAAGACTCTTGGAGAACTTAACGGACTTGCCGAGGAAGCATTCAGCGGACTAAATGTCATAAGAGCTTTCGGATATGAGAAGAACAAGACTGAAGAATACTTCAAAAAGAGTGAGGAACTCTATAAGTCGAGCAGGAAAGCACAGTTCCTTTCAGGTATCATCAACCCCGTAAGTTCGGTGTTCAATAATATAGCTTATATCCTTATCTGCTGTGTAGGCGCGTACTTTGCAATAACAGGATCAGTTTCGGTAGGAAGCATCACTGCAATGATCCAGTATCAGAAGCAGTACAGCAATCCCGTCACACAGATCGCCACCGTGCTGAATACCCTTCAGTCAGCGGTAGCATCAGCTGAAAGAGTTTTTGAACTGCTGGATGAAAAAGAAGAGGTTGAGACTTCCGATGATTACAAGACACTCGACAAGGTTGAGGGTAACATCTCGTTTGAGCATCTTAAGTTCGGGTATACACCCGATAAGCTGTTGATGACGGATATCAATGTCGACGTGAAGAAGGGCCAGATGATCGCGATCGTCGGACCGACAGGTGCCGGCAAGACCACACTTGTCAACCTGTTGATGAGATTCTATGAACCTAACGGTGGTCAGATCACTATCGACGGAATGAACATCAGAGATATGACCCGTCACGATCTTCGAGATATATTCGGAATGGTATTACAGGAGACCTGGCTGTTCTCAGGAACGATACACGACAATATAGCTTACGGTAAAAACGGAGCGACTGAAGAGCAGATTAAAGCAGCTGCCAAGGCTGCCCAGGTAGAGTTCTTCTTCGAGACGATGCCTGACGGATATGATACGATGCTTGATGAAGAGGCATCGAACATATCACAGGGTCAGAAACAGCTTCTGACAATTGCCCGTGCCATGCTTGCAGATCCGCCCATACTTATCCTCGATGAGGCCACAAGCTCCGTGGATACACGTACAGAGGCGATAATCCAGCAGGCTATGAGCAACCTCTTAAAAGGACGTACGAGCTTTGTCATAGCACACAGATTGTCTACCATTAAGGATGCGGATCTTATACTCTATATGGAGAACGGTAACATAGTTGAGCAGGGAAGCCATACAAGCCTTATGGAACAGGGCGGCAAGTATGCGGAACTCTATAACAGCCAATTCGCACAGGATTAAAAAATTGCCAGATGAAGGGAATGAGGAAAATGAAAAAGAGAATCCTAAGTATCATGACGGCAGTGATGCTGATCACAAGCCTTATGCTTACAGCGTGCGGCTCGGAGACTCCGGCAACAGCAGAGCCCCCGGATACAGCGCCCGCCGATACTGTGACTCAGGTCACGGATACGGCGCAGCCCGAAGAAGTGTCAGAGGAGCCGGAACCGGAACCTACCATAGTGGAGCAATGCGGTATCACTTCTCCGGCAACGGAAAACGGACAGTCCGTATGGCATTGTGTATGGTTCGGTAATTACTGGCAGAATACCGATTCGGACGGTGATGGCAAGGTCACTCAGTCTGATGACAAGGAACCGATCAAGTGGCGCATACTTAATGTTGATGATGAAGGAAATGCACTGCTTCTTTCGGATAAGCTGTTGGATATAACTGAATACAATCCGGGAGAGCTGGAAGTGACATGGGAAACATGTACATACAGGTCGTTTTTAAACAGTTATGACAAATCAGCCAATGCATATGAGATCGACTTTTCGGCTGACGGATTCTTAAACAATGCATTCTCTGCGGATGAGATAGCGGCAATAACGACGACCAAGGTTGCCAATGAAGATAACCCGGTATACGGTACCGAGGGTGGAAATGATACTGAGGATAAGATATTCAGTCTCTCCGTCATGGAAGCGATGAATCCCGAGTACGGATTCACCAAGAATGAGTTCATCGGTCCCGATGAAAATCCCGAGAAGTTCTATACGGATGCCGATCCCGGCCGTGTTGCGATGACCACGGGTTATGCGGATGCCAAAGGCGAGAGCTTTAAAGGCGAAGCAACGGACAAGGGCGCAGGACTTTACTGGCTTCGTACGTCAGGTTACAGTCCTAAATATCCCGGACATATCAATCTGGTCGGCGGAGCTTATGCGATAAGCGTGCATATGGATGAGAACCGCGTATATCTTCGTCCGGCACTCAATATCAATCTCAATGATTCGGCATCAATGTGGAGTTATGCCGGCAAAGTGTATGCTGACGGATCGGTCAGAGATAACGCAGATGATATAGATTCTCCGGTGACACAGAACGAAGTGAGCACATGGGATTGTATATGGTTCGGTAATTACTGGCAGGATACCGACTCAAACGAAGACGGAAAAGTAACTGAAGACGATGAAAAAGAGCCTATCAAGTGGCGTGTACTTGATATAGATGATGACGGCAATGCTTTCCTGCTTGCGGATAAGAACCTGGATATCATTCCGGTCAATCCGGGTGAACTTGATATCACATGGGAAACAGGAACATTAAGATCATATCTGAACTGTTATGATGCATCGGCCAATGTGTTCGGACTTGATTATTCGTCATCAGGATTTATGAAGAATGCATTCTCGGATGTGGAGATCGCATCGATAGAGACTACAAAGGTAGTGACTCCTGATAATCCGGTATACGGTACGGACGGCGGAAATGACACAGAGGATAAAGTGTTCTGCATAACTTTGGAAGATACGATGAACCCGGATTACGGATTTATCGACAACGGATTGACCCAGGTCTCACCAATGATGGAGATGTGGCTTGAGGATCACGACACGGAAGGTGGCGATCATACAGCGGATAATCCGTCACGCGTTGCTGTCACCACCGGGTATTCGGATGCAAAGGAATACAGTTTCGGAGATGCTAAACTTAAGGAAACTGACCAATCGCCTTCGGTATGGTGGCTCAGATCTTCCGGTTACAACATTATGGGCGGAACGACATATAAGTATCCCGGACATGTCAATGGTGCAGGTTCGTCTTATGCTATAAGCATACACATGGATAATTTCCGTGTAGGTCTTCGTCCGGCACTTTATATCAACATCAAAGATAATACGGATCTTTGGAGTTATGCCGGAACCGTAGCATCGGATGATACGATAGTAGAAGTACCCCATTCATAACATTCATAAATATTCGTAAAAGGAAGATAATGTATGATAACTTCAACAGCCAGAGATTTTATAAGACCTGAAATGGTCGATGAGTATTATAAACTGATATTTGAACTCATCGACAGAACAAGAGAAGAGTCCGGCAATATATCTTATACTTTGTATGCCGACTCGGAACACCCCGGTGAACATGTTCTCATTGAGGAATGGGAGGATCAGGCAAGTCTTGATGCGCACTTTAAGACTAGTCATTTTACCGGCATAGTTCCTCAGATACAGAAGCTGCAGAGTGCGCCGAGTATTGTAAATGTGTACTCTAAGGTAAAATAGATAAAAGCCAACTTTATGAATAGGTGAAAGGTCGCCACATATATATGGCGGCTTTTCAATGATGAGAAAGGGTACTTCATGGCAAAAAAGAGCGGAAAAGATAATAATGTAAACAGAACGATCATACAGTATTTCGAGTGGTATGTGGAAGGTAATCACGTACTGTGGAACAAGTGTAAGGCACAGGCAAGGCGCCTCGCCGAATTCGGAATAACCGATGTATGGCTTCCTCCGGCATATAAGGCGGGATTCATACAGGATAATGTCGGATATGCAGTATATGATATGTATGATCTGGGTGAGTTCGATCAGAAGGGCCTGCTTAAGACCAAGTACGGAAGCAGACAGGAGTATCTGGACTGCATAGAGGCCTTCCATGATTCGGATATCAGAGTGCTGGCCGATGTTGTATTAAACCACAAGGTCGGTGCCGATGAATTCGAGGATGTTCAGGCGGTCAAGGTCAATCCGAATAACAGATATGATAACTGGTCGGATCCCTATACCATATCTGCAGCCACCGTGTTTAACTTTCCGGGAAGAAATGGTAAATATTCCAAGTTCACATGGAATCACAGCCATTTTACCGGCGTGGATTGGGATAATAACGAAAGACAGACAGGTAATATATACAGATTTGCCGACAAGAACTGGGCCGGTGATGTGAGCAATGAGATGGGCAACTTCGATTACCTCATGGGAGCCGATGTGGATGTATATAATCCGGAGGTTAAGAAGGAACTGGAGACATGGGCCAAATGGTATCTTGATACCACCGGGGTTGACGGGTTCAGAATGGATGCAGTCAAGCATATCGGCGCTTCATTTATGAAGGAATATATAGCCAAGGTAAGAGACTATAAGAAGGATAATGACTTCCCCGTGATCGGTGAATACTGGCACGGAGATATCAATACGCTGCTAGGCTATCTTGATCAGATCGACGGATGCATGAGCTTATTCGATGTGCCGCTCCACTTTAATATCAGACAGATGTCATACGCGGACGGCAATTACAATATGGCAGAAATATTTAACAATACACTGTTGCAGAGGCGACCCGAGAATGCTATAACATTCGTGGACAATCACGATTCACAGCCCGGGCAGTCTCTTGAATCATTTGTCAATACATGGATGAAGCAGGTAACCTATGCGCTTATTCTTCTCCATAAGGATGGGATTCCCTGCGTATTCTACGGTGATCTGTACGGTATTCCCAATACCCGTAATATCCCTATACCCAGACTCCGTACTCTTATCCGCGTGCGTCACGATTTTGCATATGGTGAACAGCATGATTACATTGATGATTACGATGTGATCGGCTGGACCAGAGAGGGCGATAAGGATCATCCTGATTCGGGTATAGCCGTACTCTTATCCGATAAGCGTGACGGAGGCAAGAGGATGTATGTTGGCAAGCAGTTTGCCAGTCAAAACTTCCGTGACTGTATGCGTAAGATAAGAGATGTCGTGACGATAGATGATGAAGGCTTCGGCAACTTTACCGTACAGGGCTTTTCATCTGCTGTGTGGGTGACTGAGGCAGCATACGAATACCTCGTGATCAATGAGGACTGATGATCACGGCATATATTTATAGGATATGCTGATCTGTACTAATGAAGACTAACGACAAGTTCATCAACCGAATACTGCGCAAGTATCTGATCCCTACAATACTTACGATTCTGGGTACTACGATCACGGCTTTTGTCAACAGCATGATCGTAGGCAATAAGTTGGGGCATGATGCGCTTGCCGCTATGAACGTCATCAGTTCGTTCACTTTCCTGTTCGCAATGCTGGGCTGTCTTATCAGTATCGGTGCATCATCAGCGGCATCAGTGGCCATCGGTAAGCGTGATAAGGATAAGGTGGATCAGTTTACCGCGTATGCCTTCATAACATCCATAGTGATCCCGGTTATCATCTCTGTGTGCATCATGGTTGGCTTTAAGGGCTTTATGAGGATGCAGGGTGTTACGGAAGGACAGCTGTATGATCTGGCTTTTGAGTATGCGAGGATAATGATACCGTTCGGCTTTTTGACTACGCTGATGTATTATCCGTTCAATTTCTTAAGGCTTGACGGAAGAGCTTCGGGCGCTGCATATATCTTTGGGCTGATGACTGTGCTTGACTTTATCCTTGTACTCGTATTTGTTAATGTCGGATTCGGACTCACAGGTGTTGCCGCAGCGGTTATGATAAGTACAGCGGTAGCTGATATCGTGGGTATACTGTATCTGTTCAGGGACAAAAAAGGAACGCTGAAATTAAAAAAATTTGAGCTAAAGGATATCGGCTGGCTGACTAAGGATGTATGGTCAAGAGGAAGCGCCGCGGGTCTTAACAATCTGTGCAATATGTTAAGGACGATGATCCTTAATGCATGGATATTGAAGCACTACGGAGCCGGAGGCGTGGCCGTTTTTGCCGTGGCCTGCGCCATAATCAATCTGACGTCTGCGTCCGTATCGGGAGGCGGACAGACCATAGCTCCTCTTGTGGGAGTATTCTATGGAGAGAGGGATTCGGAGAGCCTTAAGATGCTTATGAAGAGCGGAGTGAGATACAGTGTTATACTGCATATCGTGCTTTTGGTCTTCAGTATCCCTGCCGCATCATTGCTGGCATCTGCCTTCGGCATGCGTGATCCGTCACTGGCTGCGGACGCATCATCGGCCATAATATGGATATTTGTGAGTCTTATTCCGGCTGCGCTGATCAATGTGTTCATTTTCTATTATTCGACACTTAAGAAGGTTCTGCTGTCATGTACGCTTGTACTTATGAGAGCACTGCTTTGTGTGCTGATGTTTTTTGCGATCTTCATATTCAGCGGTAATGATGAAAGACTGTATTCCTCATTCCTTCTGGCAGAGTCGGCAACGCTTGTCTTTATGGCAGTCGTCGGACTGATATCCGGCAGGATACATTCGAGAAAAGACGGGATACTGTATATCGATGAGATGCCTGAAGAGAGCTATGTTTCGTTCTCGGTCGACAATACTACGGACGGAGCGGTAGAGGCATCCCGCAAGATGGCAGATTTTTGCAATGAGCATAATGTGGACAGCAAGTACAAGTCATTCCTGGCCATGGCACTGGAGGAACTCCTCATCATAATTGATGAGCAATGCTTAAAGGATATGACGGGAGAGTATATCGATGTTCGTATATATATGGATGATAACGGACTCATATTAAGGACAAGATACGGCGGAATCAAGTTTGATCCCATGGCATGGTATACCGATAAATGTAATACCATGTCGTACGAAGATATGTTGCTTGATGATGCCCTTGGTATGAAGATGATCGTCGGTAAATCGACTGATATATACTACCAGAACACATTTGGAACCAATAACCTCGTCGTGGTATTGTAGTTATGAGACTTGATCATAAGATCACGGATGAAAAGAGAATAACACTGACATCTAAGGACGGCATAACCAAGGAATTCCTGATGCGGCCATACAGGATCGGCGACGAGAACGGGATCAGGGAGATAGTCACGGAAGAGTATGGACTGAGCTACTTTAAGAAGGACTTCTATGATCCGGAGCTCATTAAAAGTGACGCCCTAAGCGACAGATACAGATTCTTTGTAGCTGAAGCGGATGGCAATGTTGTCGGCCTGGAGATATTCCATATATTTGCCGGTGCCGAAGATTATCTGGAGCCGGCATCGCAGATCCTCAGGAAAAATTACCGCAACTACGGGCTTGCCGCGGCCATGGTGGATTACACCTTTAAGATCGCCAAGGAGATGGAGCCTTCGGCACTTTTCGTGCATGCGGTCACATTCCATATCTCCACACAGTATGTATGCGGTGAATATGGGATGGTTCCCACCGGGTTCAGACTTGGGAGCTTTATGACCGAGAAGATGCAGAACAGCTACTTTCTCGGCAAGTGCGACAAATATTCCGAAGGCATTATGATATACCCTGTATCCAAGCATAATGCAGGAACCATATATATACCCGGAGAAGTCCGCAACTTCGCGGAAAAGATATACGGACGCCTGGGAGTAGAGTACAGTATGGCACCCCTTCCGGACAGGGAGAACATAGATCATATAAGAGAATCATTGCCCGCTGAGAGCAACATAGATATAAAGAAGGACATTGATCAGCGCATAGTGAAGGTCAATGTGCTTTCGGAAGGTGCTGATATACCGGGAAAGATGCAGGAGATAATAGATTCGTTCGGTGATGAACCCTATTGGGTCATACAGATCGCATTGTGTACGAATTCAAAAGGAGTCTACTGTCTATATGAAGATCTCAAGGACATCGGTTTTTTCTGCGCAGGGCTTAAGCCCATGTGCGGGGATTGTGAGAGGATGTATATGCAGTGGATAGGAGATACGAATCTTAATATGTCCGAGTACATCCTGACAGATGCATTCAACGAGATAAGACGGGATATAGAGAATTTTATGATAAAGGGAGAAAAGAATGAATAAAAGGGACGGCAACATTAAAAGGAGCATGCTCAAAAAGATCAGAAATGCAATGCTTGCTATTGCCATAATTTCGCTGTTGGTGATCAGCTTCATGTATAATGTGATAATCAATGGTATTAAAAACAGTGTTATTAATACAAATAAGCAGACCGGCGAAATGACGGAACAGATGTCTTCTGAAACGATGAAGAGTCAGATCACCGGACACCTTGTAGATATGGCTGAGGGCAAAGCGGATCTGGCGGATAGCGTATTTATGGATTTTGAGACTGATGTCAAGCTTATCGCTCATGCAGCGCAGGCCGCATATGACAACGCCGATACTTATCCTGAAATGGATGTTCCGCTTCCGGATGCGGCTAACGACGGCAAGCTGTCAATGCAGTTGCTGTTCTCTGAGAATACAGATCAAAATGATGAGGAAATAATAAATGAAGTACGGACCCTCGGTAACGCCCAGGATATCCTGATGTCAGTCAATGATTATAATGAAAACATGGTGTCTGATTATATTGGTACCGAGACGGGTATCATGATTCAGGCAGACTATATCGCAGGTAAGAAATTTGATGAAAACGGTAATATTCTGCCATATGAAGCAACTACACGTCCTTGGTATGTAGGCGCCAAGGAGACAGGTGCACCTTTCTACACAGCGGTTTCGCAGGATGCTCATACGTCGAGAGTCGGGATCATGTGTGGTGTTCCGATAGTATCAGGAGGAGAATTCAAGGGTGCAGCCGGAGCGGGAATGTATCTGGACAACGTGGGAGAACTGGTAGAAAGCGTTGATATCGGTGAGACCGGTGATGCGATGATGATCAATCATGACGGAAAGATAGTATTCTCTACCCGTAAGGAGGGCTTGCTTATGGCCAAGGTTGAGGGAGATGATCTTCGTAATACCGGCAATCCGTCATTGTCATTGATGGTAAAAAAAGCAATAGACGGTGAAAAAGGTGTCGATGTCATGAACATTGACGGGGAATCGTATTATGTGGCTTATGCTCCCATGGAGACGGTAGGCTGGTCGTTCTTTATCCTGATGTCTGCAGAAGAGGTTGATGCACCGACGAAGAGCCTTGTCAGCAGTATCAATGAAGTTACGGGAAATGCTATAGAAAGAACCAACCACAGAATCGAAATCGCATACTATTTCCTGGGGATAATAGTGTTACTGATAGTTCTGCTGGTTCTTCTGGCTGCGCTGAGGCTTTCGCGACGTATAGTCGGCCCGATCAACAAGCTCACAGACAGCGTCAGAGCGCTTGAGGGAGATAATCTGGACTTCCGTTGTGATGTGGATACCGGAGATGAGACGGAAGTCCTTTCAGAGTCATTTAAGTCCCTTACTGAGAGGATCAAGGATTACATCAACGAGGTTCAGACCATCACGGCTGAGAAGGAGAGGATAGGAGCGGAGCTCAATGTGGCAACGCAGATACAGGCAGATATGCTGCCTTGTATATTTCCGGCTTTCCCTGACAGAGATGAGTTCGACATATTTGCTTCGATGACTCCGGCCAAGGAAGTGGGTGGTGACTTCTATGACTTCTTCCTTCTGGATGAAGATCATCTTGCATTAGTAATGGCCGATGTGTCAGGTAAGGGAGTTCCTGCTGCGCTGTTTATGGTCATAAGTAAGACACTCATTAAGGACCAGGCACAGATGTGCAGAAGCCCCAAGACAATACTTGAGGAGGTCAATAACAAGCTCATCGAGAGCAATGCCGAGGGCATGTTCGTTACGGTATGGCTCGGTATCCTGGAGATAAGTACCGGTAAGATAATCGCATCCAATGCGGGCCATGAGTACCCGGCTATGAGGAAGGCGAACGGTGAGTTTGAACTCATCAAGGATAAGCACGGTATGATGGTAGGCGCCATGGGAGGCGTCAAGTATACCGAGTACGAGATGGAACTGGAAAAAGGAGGGTGCCTGTTCGTGTATACGGACGGTGTGCCTGAAGCCACCGATGCGAACTGTCAGCTCTTCGGTACAGACCGCATGATAGATGCGCTTAATAAGGATCCGATGGCCACACCGGAAACACTTCTTAAAAACGTAAAGGATGCAACTGATGAATTCATCGGAGATGCTCCGCAGTTTGATGATCTTACGATGTTGGCCGTTACACTGAGGTAAATGAACATGAAAGCTATTTTTGAGAGGGTCAGCGTAAGAAGGTTTGAAGACAAGGCAGTTGAACCCGAGAAGATTGAGAAGATATTAAGAGCGGGAATGGCTGGTCCGTCAGGCGGCAATCAGCGCCCGTGGGAATTCTATGTAGTACGTGACAGAAATACGATCGATGCGCTTGCCGGCGCGAGTCCTTATGCGGGATGTGTGAGAAATGCCAATACAGTGATCGTGCCATGCTTCAGAACAAGCGGACTCATTTATCCGGAGCTGACCGACATGGATATGTCGGCCTGTGTGGAGAACATGCTGATCGAGATAACCGCGCTTGGTCTTGGAGGCGTATGGCTGTCGATAGCTCCTTATGAAGACAGGATGAGAAAAACAGATGAGATACTTGGGCTTAATGATGATCTAAGGTCATTTGCCCTTATCCCGGTCGGTTATCCTGCGGCCACCCCGGTACCGCACGATCGCTATGAAGAGAGCAGAGTACATGAGATATGACTGAAGGAGCAGTGAGGGCCTCCGTCAATATGTATACCTCCGTCAATATGTATGCTTGACATGCAGGCTTTATTTGGGTAAACTACAAAAGTCGATTAAAATATCGGAGGATAAGATAATATGGAAAGTTTTATGCAGAACAATTCAGGCCTGGTGCTGATCATATACATCGTGGTATTCGGTGCCATTATGTACTTCCTGATGATCAGGCCACAGAAGAATGAGCAGAAGAAAGCAGCAGCTATGCTCAATGCACTTGAGATAGGCGATTATGTGCTGACAACCAGCGGTTTCTACGGAACGGTCATTGATATTCAGGAGGACACTGTCATAGTGGAGTTCGGAAATAACAAGAACTGTCGTATTCCCATGCAGAAGGCCGCTATCAGTCAGGTAGAGAAGGCCGAATAGAGAACGGATATGAAAGTGTGGGATACTACAGGGGTATCCCACTTTTTTTACGGAACGGAGAATCAGTATGAACATGAAGATCGCAGTCATCAGCGGTGACGGAATAGGTCCCGAGATAGTCGCAGAAGCAAAGAAAGTACTTGATAAGGTATGTGAGGTATACGGGCATGAGATTGAATACAGAGATGTGCTCATGGGCGGAGCCTCAATCGATAAATACGGGGTACCACTGACGGAGGAGACCATCAATGTATGCAAGGATTCAGAGGCAGTATTAATGGGCTCGATAGGGGGCAATACTCAGACATCCCCCTGGTACAAGCTTCCGCCCGAAAAGAGACCTGAAGCAGGTCTGTTGGGAATACGTAAGGCACTTGCTCTTTTTGCAAATCTTCGCCCGGCATATCTGTATCCTGAGCTTAAGGAGGCTTGTCCTTTGAAGGAGTCCGTGGCGGACAAGGGATTTGACATGATGATCATGAGAGAACTCACGGGCGGTCTGTACTTCGGTGACAGATATACCAAGGAGATCGACGGAGTGACAACAGCCGTTGATACTCTTATATATAACGAGAATGAGATAAGGCGCATAGCGGTCAAGGGCTTTGATATAGCCCGTAAGAGGCGCAAAAAGGTGACGCTTGTAGACAAGGCCAATGTGCTTGATTCATCAAGACTGTGGAGAAAGGTCGTGACAGAGGTCGCCGCCGATTATCCTGAGGTGGAGTTTGTCACGATGCTGGTGGATAATGCCGCAATGCAGCTGGTAAAGGATCCGGCACAGTTCGACGTGATGCTCACAGAGAACATGTTTGGCGATATCTTATCGGATGAAGCTTCGATGATCACGGGCTCTATAGGAATGCTGCCTTCGGCATCGCTTAATGAGTCCAAGTTCGGATTGTATGAACCTTCGGGCGGATCGGCTCCCGATATAGCCGGCAAGGGTATCGCCAATCCCATAGCCACGATCTTGAGTGCAGCTATGATGCTTCGCTACACGTTTGACCTGGATAAAGAGGCAGATGCTGTTGAGAATGCGGTAGCTAAGGTGCTTAAGGAAGGCTACAGAACGATAGATATAGCAAAGACGGGCGAACCTCAGGTGGGAACAGCCGAAATGGGAACGCTCATAGCAGACAGGATATAGAGTATTAGTGCTCACGGGAATGTATCAATGGAGGAATGGACATGACAAGTGATAACATGAAATGCGGAATAGGACAGGCGCCGGCAAGGTCACTTCTGAATGCGCTCGGCTTTACAGCGGAAGAAGTCAAAAAGCCCATGGTCGGCATTGTATGCTCATATAATGAGATCGTACCGGGTCATATGAACCTTGATAAGATCGCTGAGGCAGTCAAGCTTGGTGTGGCGGAAGCGGGCGGTACTCCGGTCATGTTTCCGGCCATAGCGGTATGTGACGGTATAGCGATGGGCCATATCGGCATGAAGTACTCACTTGTGACAAGAGATCTGATCGCTGACTCTACAGAGGCAATGGCCATTGCACATCAGTTCGACGCACTTGTGATGATCCCCAATTGTGATAAGAACGTACCCGGTCTGCTCATGGCTGCCGCCAGAGTAAATGTGCCTACCGTGTTTGTATCGGGCGGTCCTATGCTCGCAGGTCATGTGGGCGGAAGAAAGAGAAGCTTATCATCGATGTTTGAGGCAGTTGGCGAACATGCTGCAGGCAAGCTGTCCGATGAAGGCGTACGTGAATTTGAAGAGAATGTCTGCCCTACATGCGGATCATGTTCGGGTATGTATACGGCTAATTCCATGAACTGCCTTACAGAGGCTCTCGGTATGGGACTTCCGGGCAACGGTACGATCCCTGCCGTATATTCCGAGAGGCTGCGACTTGCCAAGAAGGCAGGCTATGCCGTAATGGATATGCTCGCTAAGAATATAAGACCAAGAGATATAATGACCAAGGATGCGATCCTTAATGCACTGACAGTAGATATGGCCCTCGGATGTTCGACCAATTCAATGCTGCATCTGCCTGCCATCGCTCATGAGATCGGATTTGACTTCGATATATCCTTTGCTAATCCGATAAGTGAGAAGACACCGAATTTCTGCCATCTTGCACCGGCAGGTCCTACATATATGGAAGACCTTAACGAAGCAGGTGGTGTATATGCGGTCATCAAACAGCTCCTTGAACTCGGACTTATCAACGGAGACTGTATGACGGTGACGGGTAAGACCATTGCTGAGGCTGTCAAAAATGCTGTCAACAGAGATCCTGAAGTCATAAGGCCTATAGATAATCCTTATTCTAAGACAGGCGGACTTGCTGTACTTAAGGGTAATCTCGCACCTGACGGTTCTGTTGTTAAGCGTTCTGCAGTCGTTCCTGAGATGATGAAGCATGAAGGCCCTGCGAGGGTATTTGATTGTGAAGAGGATGCGATAGAAGCTATCCTGGGCGGTAAGATCAAAGAAGGTGACGTTGTTGTCATAAGATATGAAGGACCTAAGGGCGGCCCCGGAATGAGAGAGATGTTAAATCCTACATCGGCGATAGCAGGCATGGGCCTGGGTTCTACGGTTGCTCTTATAACTGACGGAAGATTTTCGGGAGCAAGCCGTGGGGCATCGATCGGACATGTATCACCGGAAGCTGCTGTGGGCGGACCGATAGCTCTTGTGCATGAAGGCGATATGATAGAGATAGATATCAATAACTACAGCATCACGCTTAAGGTGTCCGATGAGGAGCTTGCTAAACGTAAGAGTGAATGGAAACCCAGAGAGCCCAAGGTTACAACCGGCTATCTTGCAAGATATGCATCCATGGTAACAAGCGGAAACCGTGGAGCTATATTGGAGATCAAATAAGAACAAACTGAACGCGGATCCGGGATCAAAGGATCGGGCGGTCATAACAATGCGACAGGAGAAAAAAGATGCAATTAACAGGATCTGAAATCGTAGTTGAATGTCTTAAAGAACAGGGTGTTGATACCGTATTTGGTTATCCGGGCGGCACTATACTCAATATATATGATGCTCTTTATAAGCATCCGGAGATAAAGCATATACTTACGAGCCATGAACAGGGTGCATCACATGCGGCAGACGGTTATGCAAGATCTACGGGTAAAGTCGGTGTTTGTATGGCTACATCCGGTCCCGGGGCCACAAATCTCGTTACGGGTATCGCCACGGCATATATGGATTCTATCCCTATGATAGCCATAACCTGTAATGTAAATCTGCCGGCTCTCGGCAAAGATTCATTCCAGGAAGTCGATATCGTCGGTGTTACCACACCCGTTACCAAGCACGGTTTTATTGTTAAGGACATCAAGACATTAGCCAATACCATGCGCAGAGCTTTTGCAATCGCAAGAAGCGGAAGACCGGGTCCTGTTATTGTAGATATAACCAAGGATGTTACGGCTGCTGTCTGTGAATATAAAGCAGAGAAACCCAAGCCTGCGGTATATGAGAATAAATATACCGACAAGGATATAGAGAAGGCGGTTGAACTCATGAAGAATTCAAAGAAACCCCTTCTTTATGTCGGTGGAGGCGTGATAGCTGCGGATGCTACTGCAGAGGTAGCCAAACTTGCAGAAGTTTTGGATGCACCGGTTTGTGATACGTTAATGGGCAAAGGTGCATTTGACGGCAGGAGCAAAAGATATACCGGTATGATAGGTATGCACGGGACCAAGGCATCCAATCTCGGTGCGACCGAGTGCGATCTTCTTATAGCACTCGGAGCCAGATTCTCCGATCGTGTTATAGGAAATGCAAAGAAATTCTGCAAAGGGGCTAAGATAATCCACTTCGACATAGATGCGGCTGAGATCAATAAGAATATACATGCATCGGTAGCCGTAATAGGTAATCTCAAGGACAGCTTAAAGGATGTGCTCAAGGTATTACCGGCGCAGAAGCATTTAGAATGGATGGACAGAATAGCAGAGCTTAAGGATGCTTATCCGCTTTCATATGATAAGAGTAAGCTTACATGCCCTTATATGGTTGAAGTCATAGATAAAGTCACCAAGGGAGAAGCTATCATTACTACAGACGTAGGACAGCATCAGATGTGGGCGGCTCAGTACTATAAGTACTCCAAGCCCCGCACTTTCTTATCAAGCGGCGGACTCGGCACGATGGGATACGGACTTGGAGCCTGCATCGGTGCCAAGGTAGGTAATCCGGACAAGATCGTTATCAATATCGCAGGTGACGGTTGCTTCCGTATGAACATGAACGAGCTTGCGACTGCATCAAGATATGATATCCCGATCATTCAGGTTGTTAACAACAATCAGGTTCTGGGAATGGTGCGTCAGTGGCAGACACTTTTCTACGATAAGAGGTATTCTCAGACCGTACTCGAAGATAAGGTTGATTTCTGCGCCGTTGCCAAGGCTTTAGGCTGTGAGGCTATTCTTGTGACCAAGAAAGAAGAGATGGAGCCTGCGATCAAGAAGGCGATCAAGTTAAACAAGCCTGTTTTAATAAATGTCATGACAGGCAAGGATGATTCGGTTTATCCGATGGTTCCTGCAGGGGCACCTATTTCAGAAGTATTTGACGAAGAAGATCTTAAGAAGAAAAAGTGAGAAAAGCATCCAAGTTATCATTGATCTTAATATTTTCAACACTTATAATGCTGGGCCTGTTATATATAGGCCTGGCATATTATTATACAAATGTTTTTCCTTACGGAACTTTCATAAATGATGTTTACTGCACAGGACTCACCCCGGAAGAAGCGGCAAAGAAGATGAATGAAAGGGCAGTTCCCGGTGATATTCACGTTACGATGCCGGTGCCGTATGTTGACAGGACTTATACAATAAACGGAGCTGATCTTAATATCAGTTATGATTATCTGACTCCTTTGAAGCAGTATAAATCAAGTCAGGATCCTATGTTATGGATCTTAAACCTCGGTGCTGACATGCATGATAAGGTGGTCCCTCCTGAGGTGTATCTTGACGAAGAAAAACTGTCATCGATCATTGATGAATGGAGAGTTGAGAGGATCGGAGCACCGCATACCGTGGCGATCGAGCATGGAGATGACGGATATATACTGCATAACAACAAGGAATATATAGACAGGGATCAATGTTATGCCGAGACCATCGATCAGATAAAAAGAGGTGCGACTAACATACTTTTAGATAAGAACTGTATCGTGACTCCTGCATATACTTCTGATGAGCAACATATCCTTAAGCAATTTGAGAGTCTGGATAAATTCGGTGAAAAGCGGGTAACTCTGCATCTTAAGGATGAAGACCTGGTACTTAATAAAGATGAGTTATACAGTCTGCTTTCGGCTGATGGTTCTTTGCCCGACATAGACGATGAGTCAGACTCCCCTGTTTTTGATAAAGAGACCGTTGCAAACGGGCTGTATGATGTCTTAAGTCCGTATAATACATATAACAACCATAATTTCAAGACCCATAACGGCCGTACCGTGCATCTGACACAGGGAACTCTTGGTAATTCAATAGACGTGGATGAGGCTGTAGATGAATTATATGATGCATTAAGTGAAGGAAAGGATGTAATTGATATACAACCCGTATACAAGCATCAGATGGATGAAAAAGAGAGCGAATATGTCAAGGATATAGGCAATACATATATAGAGATCAGTCTGGATGAACAACATATGTATTACTATGAAAACGGAAGACTGAAACTCGATACAAATGTTGTAACGGGCAAGATGTCCACGGGCAGCGGAACCAAGGAAGGCGTTTATTATATCTATTATATGCAGCGTAACAGAACGCTGATAGGCGAGACATACAGGTCCTTTGTAAATTACTGGATGGCCTTTAACAGACATGTCGGAATACATGATGCGAGCTGGAGGACTCAGTGGGGAGAGGATGCGTATTTAAGAGCCGGATCGCACGGATGCGTCAATACGCCTTTTGATGCCGCAAAGGAACTCTATGAATATGCATATGTCGGAATGCCGGTCATTGTGTATTCCTATGAGAAATCTGAAGTAAAGGACTGATTTTTATTGATTTTGGAATTGAATGAGTATAGAATAGACAACGATAATGTTTGATACACTAAGGAGGAGATGAAAATGTCACGCGTGTATAATTTCTCGGCAGGACCTGCAGTTTTGCCTGAAGAAGTGCTTAAGGAAGCAGCAGAGGAGATGCTGGATTACAAGGGATCCGGACAGTCCGTTATGGAGATGAGCCATCGATCCAAAGTGTATGATACCATCATCAAGGAAGCTGAAGCTGACTTAAGAGACCTTATGAACATTCCCGATAATTATAAGGTATTGTTCCTTCAGGGCGGTGCTTCACAGTTCTTTGCGGAAGTGCCCATGAATATGATGAAGAACAAGAAGGCCGGATATATCATCACGGGTCAGTGGGCCAAGAAGGCATATCAGGAAGCCAAGATCTACGGTGAGGCTGTAGAGCTTGCATCATCTGCCGATAAGACCTTCTCGTATATCCCCGATTGCTCTGATCTGCCCATCACGGATGACATGGATTATGTATATATCTGTGAGAACAATACTATCTACGGTACCAAGTATAAGACTCTTCCCAATACCAAGGGCAGGATCTTAGTGTCGGATGTATCTTCGTGCTTCTTATCAGAACCCGTGGATGTGACCAAGTACGGCGTGATCTACGGCGGCGTTCAGAAGAATGTGGGACCTGCCGGCTGTGTGATAGCCATAATCAGAGAAGATCTCATCACTGATGATGTACTTCCCGGAACTCCCACCATGCTTAAGTGGAAGACACAGGCTGATGCGGATTCGCTCTATAATACACCTCCGTGCTATACGATATATATCTGCGGCAAGGTATTTAAGTGGCTCAAGGCTCAGGGTGGTCTGGCTGCCATGAAGGAGCGTAACGAAAAGAAGGCCAAAATCTTATATGATTTCCTTGATTCTTCCAAGCTGTTCAAAGGGACTGTAGTTAAGGAAGACAGATCTCTTATGAACGTTCCGTTCGTAACGGGCAATGAAGAACTTGATGCTAAGTTTGTCAAGGAAGCGACCGAAGCAGGCTTTGTCAATCTCAAGGGCCACAGAACAGTGGGCGGTATGAGAGCGAGCATATACAATGCAATGCCCATAGAAGGCGTGCAGAAGCTCGTTGAGTTTATGAAGAAGTTTGAGGAGGAGAACGCATGAGTTTTAAATATCATTGCTTAAATCCCATTTCGCAGGTGGGACTCGATGGATTTGATGATAATTACGTAAAGACTGATGATGTCAATGATGCCGAGGGCATACTTGTAAGAAGTGCCTCAATGCATGAGATGGAGCTTCCGGACAAGCTTCTCGCTGTTGCCAGAGCAGGTGCCGGTGTCAACAATATTCCTCTCGATAAGTGCGCAGATAAGGGTATCGTGGTATTCAATACTCCCGGTGCCAATGCCAACGGTGTTAAGGAGCTTGTGTTTGCAGGAATGCTCCTTGCAGCAAGAGACGTATCAGGCGGTATCGCATGGGTCAGGGAAAATGCGGCAGATGCGGATATAGCCAAGGTTGCCGAGAAGCAGAAGAAGAACTTCGCAGGAACAGAGCTCTATGGCAAGAAGCTCGGCGTGATAGGCTTAGGTGCCATCGGTATCAAGGTGGCCAATACGGCGACACACTTCGGCATGGAAGTGTTCGGATATGATCCGTATATATCTGTCGATGCTGCATGGAACTTAAGAAGAGAGATACATCATGTGCATAATCTTGATGATATATTTGAGCAGTGTGATTACATCACGATCCATGTTCCGCTTCTTGACAGCACTAAGAATACGATAAATGAAGAGGCCATATCCAAGATGAAGGACGGCGTGATCATACTTAACTTCGCGCGTGACCTTCTCTGTGATGAGGAGGCCGTACTTAAGGGTATAGAGTCAGGTAAGGTTCGCAGATATGTATCTGATTTCCCGAACCCGACTACAGCAGGTAAGCCCGGTGTTATTGTCACTCCTCACCTCGGAGCTTCTACGGAAGAGTCAGAGGACAACTGTGCTGTTATGGCGGTCAAGGAGATGAGAGATTATCTTGAGAACGGTAATATCAAGAATTCCGTTAATTATCCCAACTGCGACATGGGCGTATGTATCCAGGCAGGCCGTATAGCTGTGTTCCATAAGAACATAGCCAATATGATCGCAAGGTTTACGTCTGTATTCGGTGAGATGGGTATCAATATCTCCGATATGACCAACAAGTCAAAGGGTGATTACGCCTATACGATGCTTGACTTCGAGACACCTGTTACGGATGAACTTGTCGGCAAGCTGCAGGCGGTTGACGGAGTATTAAGAGTCAGAGTCGTAAAATAATTTGTTAAATTATGTTGACAAGGCTGACAGCCCTGTGATATAAGTTAGATAATTTAATAAGCGGATAAACCGATGAGAAAGAATAGTAGGTCATGCCTCTTCATTATGAGAGAGCTGCGGATGGTGAGATCGCAGCAATGAACACATGAGTGAATGGACTTTCGAGGGCGAGCGGAAATGCAGTGATGCAGAGTATGTGAGACGGAGTGGATCACCGTTACAGGATCCGGCATATGATGGTATGTGGCTAGATGGGTTAGACGGATATACGTACCGGAGTATGGATGAGAGGGCGTATGATACGTCAATTCGGGTGGCACCGCAGGAATGATTATCCTGTCCCGACAATGAATGAATATTCATTGTCGGGATTTTTGATTTGTAAGATAAATTGGGATGACAGAGCGATCCCTCCCGACCTGTCATCCCGGGTTATCTTAAGGAGAAAAGCATGAACACTACAGGGACCATATTGGATAAGATAGTCGAAGATAAGAAGGTAAGACTTGTTGAACACAAGAACAGGATCCCGCTTAATGAGATGATAAGACTTGCAGAGGATGCACTTAAGGATGATGCGATCAAGGCCAGAGATAACTGTTTCCATAATGCACTTGCAAAAGAAGGTATCTCGATAATCGGAGAGTTCAAGAAGGCATCACCAAGTCTGGGAAGGATCGAAGAGAAGATAGATCTGACAGAAAGGATCGATGAATATAATGATTCGGTTGATGCGATAAGCTGCCTGACGGAAGAGGATCACTTCCTCGGCAATGTGGATTACCTTAAGCAGATCAGGAAGATAAGCACCCTCCCCATCATCCGTAAGGACTTCATGATAGATGAATACCAGTTCCATGAAGCCAGAGTCATAGGAGCAGATGCGGTACTTCTCATCACGGCGATCCTCGATGATGCACAGATGAAGGACTTCTATAATCTTGCAAGATCCCTTAAGCTCGATGTACTAGTGGAGACGCATGATGAATATGAGATCGAGAGAGCACTTAGGATCGATCCGAGGATAGTGGGAGTAAATAACAGGAATCTTAAGGACTTTTCAATAAATATTGAGAATACAAGAAATATGAGGAGATACATCCCAAATGATAAGTTATATGTCGCAGAGAGCGGGATTGTGAGCGATGAAGATGTCAGGTTCCTCAAGGAGACCGGAGTGGATGCATTTCTTATAGGACGCGCATTCATGGAAAGCGATGATCCGAGGGAACTTGCCAAAAGATGGAAGAGATCATAGAGAACAGCAGATGTATCACCGTGTCGGGAGACATGTCAATGGATGATCAGAGAGTAAAGATTAAAATATGCGGTATCAGGACACCTGAAGAGGCCGAATATCTGAACAGAGCGAAGGTTGAATATGCGGGCTGCGTATTCCATGAGCCGAGCAAAAGATATGTAACATTCGAACAGGCTGCAGAAGTCCTTGATAAGCTCGATAAGAACATAGTCAGAGTTGCGGTAACGGTAAGTCCGGATATTGATCTGGCACGGACAGTTGCCGATCTGGGGTTCGATATATTGCAGGTACACAGAGAACTGAGTAAAGACGTGATTGTGAGTTCCCCCCTCCCAATATGGTATGCCTGCAATATATCGGATAAAAGCAAGGCAGCGGATGCGCTTAGCTTCATGGAAGATCTGAGCCTGGAAGAGAGATCGAAGATACAGGGGATACTGATGGATGCACCTGATTTCGGAAGCGGAAAGACCTTTCACTGGGATATCGATGATGTCCCCGTATTCAGAAAGAGCAGAAGAATCCTTAAGGCAGGCACACAGTCACCTCCGACGAAGTTCATCCTGGCCGGCGGACTGAATGCAGACAATGTCGCAAGGGGAATTGAGATATTTAAGCCTGACATTGTGGATGTGAGCAGCGGTGTGGAAGGAGAAGACGGCAAGGATGAGGAAAAGATAATGAGATTTGTCGATGCGGTCCGCAGCAGACGATGGCAATGAAAAATGAATTGACAGAGAAGATGATACGGTAAAACAGACTATACACGGAAAGGAGAGGTATACGGCAGTATACCGGAGATACGGATGAACAGCAGAGCATATTACGGAGAATACGGAGGACAGTACGTATCGGAGTCCCTTATGAATATCCTGGATGAGATAGACAGGGAATTCGAAGCGGCCATTAAGGATCCCGAGTTTATGAAGACTCTCGGATATTACCTCAAGCAGTACGTGGGCAGGGAGACGCCCCTATACTATGCAGAGAGACTGTCCGAGAAGTACGGTACAAAGATATATCTCAAGCGTGAAGACTTAAATCATACGGGGGCTCATAAGATCAACAATGTATTGGGTCAGATCCTGTTGGCCAGGCGCATGGGCAAAACGAAGGTGATCGCCGAGACGGGCGCGGGACAGCACGGGGTGGCTACAGCCACAGGCGCCGCACTTTTCGGAATGGAATGCACGGTATATATGGGAGCTGAAGATGTTAAGCGTCAGGCCCTCAATGTGATGAGGATGGAGATGTTAGGAGCCAAGGTCGTGAGCGTGACATCAGGCAGCAATACACTTAAGGATGCTACCAATGAGGCCATAAGGACGTGGGCCAAGACGGCCGAGGATACGTTCTATATAATCGGTTCAGCGATCGGGCCCTATCCCTATCCCAAGATGGTCAAGGAGTTCCAGTCGGTGATCAGCAGAGAGGCCAAGATCCAGCATATGGAAGCGGAGGGGAGACTTCCCGATGTGGTTATGGCCTGCGTGGGGGGAGGATCCAATTCGATAGGAATGTTCGCTGACTTCATAGACGAGCCTTCCGTGGAACTCATAGGTGTGGAAGCAGCCGGAAAAGGAATAGATACTGAAGAGCATGCAGCCTCTATGGCCAAGGGCAGACCGGGCGTACTCCACGGTACAAGATCTTATCTTCTGCAGGATGATGACGGTAACATCAAACTGGCCCATTCGATCTCGGCAGGCCTGGATTATCCGGGTGTCGGTCCCGAGCACGCATACCTTCATGATACGGGCAGAGCGACATATGTACCTATCACGGATAAGGAAGCAATGGATGCACTGATGGAGCTGACAAGACTTGAGGGAATAATTCCTGCCATAGAAAGTGCACATGCAGTTGCTTATGCGTTCAAGAAGGCAAAGGAGATGACGGCTGATCAGTCGATGATCATCTGCTTATCGGGCAGAGGAGACAAGGATGTCAATACGATATCCGATTATCTGGCAGGTAAGGGATATCTGAACTGAGAACCCGGCATATGACCGGACAGGAACATTAGCATAAGTATCTTATACGGAGGAATATACATGAACAGAATAGAACAGAGAATGGATGAGCTGAAGCGATCCGGCAAAAAGGCATTCATCACATATATAACCGCGGGACTGCCGGATATGGCAAGGACAGGGGAGATCGTCAAGGCACAGGAGGGCATAACGGATGTGATAGAACTGGGAATACCGTTTTCGGATCCCACGGCTGACGGCCCCGTGATACAGCAGGCATCATATGAGGCCATACAGGCGGGAGCAAGTCTTAAGAAGACATTTGCACTCATGGATGAACTGAGAGCCGGGGGAAGTGATCAGCCGATCGTCTTTATGATGTACTACAATACCATATCCAATTACGGCCTGGAGGAATTCGCGATCCGATGTAAGAAAAGCGGAGTGGACGGGCTTATTGTTCCGGATCTTCCCTACGAAGAACAGGATGCGCTGAGGGATGCGCTTGATAAACAGGGGGATGCGACGATACTGATACAGCTGGTATCTCCGGTCTCAAAGGAGAGGATAGGGATGATAACGGCGGACGCAAGAGGATTTATCTATTGTGTATCATCCATGGGTGTGACCGGACAGGGAGGCACATATCACAAGGATGTAATAGAGTATCTTAAGTCTGTTAAGAATGCGGCGAAGATACCTGTGATGATGGGATTCGGTATCAGGACGCCGGGCGATGTGGAGCCGATGAAGAATATCATTGACGGAGCAATAGTGGGAACCCACTTCATCAACCTGATGCGGGAGGCGGATTTTGATCCGGGTGTGGCAGCCGATTACGCGATAAGATTTAAGAACGAACTTAACTGATAAGATGACACAGCTGTCAGAGATGACGACAGGACAGCACATATGAAAGGAGTATACAATGATTAAGGAAGCAATCGAAAAGATAGTAAACAAAGGGGATCTGACATTTGATGAGGCTTATACCGTTATGAACGAGATAATGAACGGTGAGACGACACCCACTCAGAATGCGGCATTTCTGGCAGCTCTTACAACCAAGAATACCAGGGCGGAGACAATAGAAGAGATCAAGGGCTGCGCCAAGGCCATGCGCGAGCATGCACTCAGGGTGGATGCGGGTGATATGGACACATTCGAGATAGTAGGTACGGGCGGAGATAATGCGGGAAGCTTCAATATCTCAACCACATCAGCATTTGTGGCAGCCGCTGCAGGCATGAAGGTAGCCAAGCACGGCAACAGGGCAGCATCATCCAAGTCAGGTACGGCAGACTGTCTCGAGGCACTCGGAGCCAATATTAATCTTGATCCGGAGAAGTGCGTGAGTCTTCTTGAAGAGACCGGATTCTGCTTCTTCTTCGCACAGAAGTATCATACATCCATGAAGTATGTAGGTGCGATCCGTAAGGAACTGGGATTCAGAACAGTGTTTAATATCCTCGGGCCCCTTACCAATCCGGTCCATCCCAGGAGACAGCTTCTCGGTGTATATGATGAGCTTCTTGTGGAGCCTCTTGCACAGGTACTATACGGTCTCGGTGTAGAGAAGGGAATGGTGGTATACGGTAAGGAGAAGCTTGATGAAATCACTGCCGTGGGTCCGACCAAGGTCTGTGAATTCGGTGAAGGCAAGTATATCAATTATGAGATAACTCCCGAAGAGTTTGGAATTATGAGCTGCAAGCCCGATGATCTTAAGGGAGGGACACCTGAGGACAATGCGAAGATCACCAGAGACATCTTAAGCGGCAAGCTTGCCGGTCCCATGAGAGATACCGTGCTTATGAATGCAGGAGCTTCACTCTATATCGGAGGGAAGGCAGATACGCTTAAGGACGGAGTGGAGCTTGCGGCTAAGCTCATCGATGACGGAAGTGCGCTTAAGGCACTCGATGCATTTATAGAGGCTTCCAACAGATAATGGACGGAAGACCTGCCGCAGATAATATGATCATCGGACTGACTCGGGAAAGGATAACGGGAAATGGCAATGAATGATAAAAATGACAGATATGTACCGAGCGTGGAAGAGCTGTTCGGATACAGCGAAAGATATAACTATGTGCCCATAAAGAGGGAGATTCTGTCGGATATGTATACCCCCATTCAGGTGTTGAAGAAGCTTAAGGCGGTCAGCGATCATGTATTTATGCTCGAGAGTGCCGCAGATAATGAAGGCTACGGAAGATACTCGTTCCTCGGGTTCAACCCCAGACTCTGTATTACCTGTCTTAACGGACATCTGACAGTCACCAATGATGAGGGGAATGTGCTTGATAATATGCAGATCAAGCATCCGGGCAAATATATAAGCGAGACCGTGAAGGAGTACAAGTGTCCGCGTATCCCCGGCTTTCCGCCTTTTACGGGAGGCCTGGTCGGATACTTCGCATATGATTATATCAAGTATGCCGAGCCGTCACTGGATCTGAACGCAAGAGATGAGGAAGGCTTTAAGGATGTTGATCTTATGCTCTTTGACAAGGTCATAGCCTTTGACAACGTGAAGCAGAAGATAGTGATCATAGCCAATGTGAGCGTGGCGGACCGGACGGATATCCTGCTTCGAGGTACGACAGATCATAAGGTCAATACGGGATATATCGAAGACAAATATAAAAAAGCCTGTGAAGAGATCGATGCGATCGCGGATATCATAAGGAGCGGAGCTGAGGCAGAAGAGGAGCCGGGGCAGTTAAGATCCGAATTCCGTACTCTCTTTGATAAGGAGAGGTTCTGCGATATGGTGGAGAAGGCCAAGGACCATATACATGAAGGGGATATATTCCAGGTGGTACTCAGCAACAGGATGGATGCTGACTATTCCGGAAGCCTTCTGGATACATACAGGATGCTGCGCACCGTGAACCCTTCGCCTTATATGTTCTACTTCTCGGGAGATGATATTGAAGTCGCAGGTGCTTCGCCTGAGACGCTTGTCAAACTGAAGGACGGTATCCTTCACACATTCCCTCTTGCGGGCACCAGAAGGAGAGGGGCTGATGATGAAGAGGATGAGGCTCTGATAGAAGACCTGCTTAATGATGATAAGGAGAAAGCGGAGCATAATATGCTCGTTGACCTGGGACGTAACGATATCGGCAGGATAAGTGAGATAGGATCCGTGGAGGTGGAGAGATATATGGATGTGCTGAAGTTCTCTCATGTCATGCATATCGGATCCACTGTCAGGGGCAGGCTTCGCAAGGAGTTCGATCAGCTGAGCGTCATCGACTCGATCCTCCCTGCAGGTACGCTCTCGGGCGCACCTAAGATAAGAGCATGTGAGATAATCAATGAACTGGAGGATAATAAGCGAGGAATATACGGCGGGGCTGTAGGATATATTGATTTTGCGGGTAATCTGGATACATGTATCGCGATCAGACTGGCCTATAAGAAGGGCGGTAAGGTCTATGTCAGGAGCGGTGCCGGCATTGTGGCCGATTCTGTCCCTAAGAAGGAATACGAAGAAAGCATCAATAAGGCCAGGGCGGTAGTCACTGCGCTTGGCATGAAGGTGGATTAGGGTGAA
>CAMNDJ010000007.1 GCA_946535225.1 uncultured Lachnospiraceae bacterium | reverse complement strand
ATCATTCCGCTAAGATCCATTATTTCTCCTTCTTGACTCTCACGAAACTGCTCCTGCCGTATTCATCATGATCGAGCACAATCTCATAATCGCCATCTGTCTGTCCTTGTGTCCCTGTGCCATCTAACTTATCAACATATCGCTTAACTCTCTCTGCAGATATGGGGTAGTCCAGTCTGTCCGCGATCTGTTCCGGTGTATATCCCAGTTCGTGAAGATGTCTTATTGCTGCACCGCATGCTACGTCAAACGTAAAATCCTGAAGCGCTTTCGTAAAATACCTGTTGGTATCATCTTTCATAATCAATAATATAGTACAACCACGCGTCTTCTTACAAGCATTATTTCCTTAATACATTCTTACCGGGTCTGCGTCATGACTCCTGCTCTGTATACGAATTCTGCATGAGATGTGCTTACGATATCGGATATCTCCTCTTCGGTCATATCCTCATCATAACTTGCATATACTGTCGCTATCGGCGCAACTTCATAATTTATATAAGTATCATTGACCCAATGTATTCTGCTTCCGTCTCTTAAGAACAATACACGGTGTCCCTTGACCTGCTCATATCTGTCCTCGGGGAGTAAATTCAGGTAATCTATGTACTCTTGACCCTCCGGGTCAATCATCTCCGCTCTGGCATTAAGGTCGACATCTCTGTCGTCCCGGTAGCCGCTTAAGAGATAAGCATATGCGGGGTAGTCTGTTGTGAGCATGATAAACACTGCGATCGCGGCAATCCAACTTATGACACTTCTGTCACAAGTTTCCGCAGGCCCTGCGTCAGTGGTGTCATTATCCATACTTTCCTCCTGCTTTTTATTTCCCATCCGAAGTCCTGATATCAGATCTGCACCCATGCATATGAGAAGCATAAATGTACCTATCGTGAACGGCGCTCCGTACCTGGATATGGATATGGCCATGACCTCAGACGACCCGTACTGCGTCTCGGTCGCAAATATACTCATATGACTAAGCAGTACAATTATGTATATGGCAAGCCCTGTCACCAGAGAATAGACCAGTGCCACTCTTGCCATTCTCTTTTGCTTAGTGTTTATGTGTATCAGAAAAGCATAAGCTGCAACTATAAGGGCGAACATCGCAAATGCAGATATGTCTAATGCCCATGTGTGAGATGTATGCATCGGCTCTTTAAGAAAGCCCAGGACATAATAGCGCAGCTTGTCAGATGCATCCTCAGGCATAGCCATCCCGCCGCCTGTTGCGGTCTTAGCCAATGCTCCCGTTAGTTTGGCTATACGTCTCCTCAAGATACAGTTAGCCCACCAGCTGCCCTGTATCATATATATGAAGCAAACGGTCAGTATAACATATGCTTTATTGATGCGACTGCGGACCACGCCGTCCTGCACATCAGCCGGAGCAGGATTCGTTCTCCCCTCTCTTATCTTCTCTGCAACAGTCAATACTATGAGCAGTATCACCGCAAATGTCACCCACATAAAGCCGGTATTCTTACACAGAGCAGTTATCGCTCCGTAGAGAGCGACCTTTATATATGGAAGAAACTCTGTCCGGGCGCTTTGCTTTTCTCTATCGCTTCTCTCTTTCAAAGTCCGATCCGCATAAGCTGAAGACGAGCTTCTTTCTGCCACTATCTCATATATGCCTAAAAGCATGGCACCATAAGCTATTCCCATGGTCACGTCCGCACAGGCGCCGTAACTCCACACATCATTGACGATACCGGGGATGAGCATGATGACGATCATCCATATGATCCGAACAGGCAGTTTCATGCGCCCGGTCGCCCTCATGAGCGGCAGCATGAATATCATGTTCATCAAAGTATATCCGACAAAAGCCAGGCCTTCCTTATATATATGAGGAGACAGCTTAAGCGCACACCACTTGACGATCTGTATCGCAGGCGGATAATCTCCGAATTCGGGAGCCACATTGCCATATTTGCCGGGGAACCCGTTCAAATAGTACAGCGCCTTGGCATCTGTTGCCCAGTAATTGACATCATCCCACCACTTTACTACATGATCCTTAATAAGTACGGACGTTATGACGCATATTAAGGCAAAGACCGCTGTCATGACAAGATCGTTCGCGCTCGGGCTGTAACCACCCGCAAAGACCTGTGTGTCAGTCGCACGCTTTTTTACCATAATGAGCCTGACGATCAAAGCGGCAAAAATAAAAGCAGCGACCACCCATATATACTCCATCGCCCTAAAATAAGCCAGAACATAAAGCACAAGAATAAGCCCTGCCGTCATAAGCGGCAGGGCATCATAATACTTAAGTCTGTGATCCTTCTCAATATTCGGGCTCGATAAGTCCATAGGTATTGCCTTTTCTCTTGTAGACCACATTGACCTGATCTGTCTCCGCATTGACGAATACGAAGAAATTGTGGCCCGTAAGCTCCATCTGTACACAGGCATCCTCAGCATACATGGGCTTGATGTCGAACTTCTTGGATCTTACGATCTGAACTTCCTCATCATCCATATAGTCCTTCTCGATGAACTCCTGCTTGAAATAGTCACCGTTCTGGTGTCTGTCGATTATCTTGTTCTTATACTTCTTAAGCTGTCTCTCGATGATCTCCTCCACCAGATCTATTGAGACATACATATCATTGCTAACCTGCTCGGATCTGATAACCGAACCCTTAACGGGGATCGTAACTTCGATCTTCTGTCGATCCTTCTCAACACTGAGTGTTACATGCACCTCTGTCTCAGGTGTGAAATACTTCTCTAACTTCCCGATCTTGTCCTGAACTGCACTCCTTAATCCGTCCGTTACGTCAATGTTCTTGCCGCTGATGATAAATTTCATACTGATCAGTCCCTTCTTATTCAGATTCGTCACACATTATATGATGAGGTACTTTCGACTCATGTAAAAGCCCCACTCTGTCTATGTTTGACGTTAGTTTATTCTACCATATACAGGGTATTGATGTCTACTTAACAAATTGTAAATTTTCTGACAATTCGCTCCTGACGGATACTTTTTTCATTCTTTATTTTTTACGCAAATCCTCCTTTATTTCTCACGTTTTGTGCATCTGTGCCAAAACATTTTTTCGAAAGTTTACCATAATTATCCACGTAATCTGACCTGACATCTGTGTATACTGTGGATAAGTAGGCGAATAAGTCCTCTAAAAGGCATATCTTCCGTTTGCGTATGTGGATAACTCGGCTCGATATTGACCGTTTGACCAAATGAGTCATCACGTTTTTTCGTCAAAATTCATAACGCTCCTTCTGTCAACAACAAATTCCGAAAAAGTAAATGTCTGACACTTTAGAACTTTTTAGGTATCTCTGCGTATCCGGACAGCAGAGATAATATCTCATTCACTCCTGTGATCGACCGCAAAAAAGGGAGTCATCCGAATCCCGGATGACTCCCTGAAATGATCTTTTATGATAACAGATCTTAGAATATTCTTCTTACACACAACGGTGTACGATATGATGCACTCGATACTATGATACCTGTCTTGGCAGTCGATGCATGTACTATCTGACCGTTTCCGATGTAGATCGCTACATGGCCTGAGTAACATACTATATCACCCGGCTGTGCATTGGCCAGTCCGCCAACGTCGTATCCTACGGCTCTGTCTGCCGCGGATGAATGAGGAAGGCCTACACCGAAGTTGCCGTATACACTCATTACGAATCCCGAGCAGTCTGTTCCGTGTGTCAGTGATGAACCACCGTACACATAAGGGTTACCGACGAACTGAAGAGCGTAATTACAAACCGCTGCTCCCGATCCGCCACCGCTTACATAAGTGACCGGATTATCCGGAATGTATGATGACGATCCGCCACCGCCGCCGCCCTGTGTTGCACGGGCTGCTCTTGCAGCTGCATTAGCCTTGTCTCTCTCGGCTTTCTCCTTGGCAAGTCTTATCTCTTCCTCTTCCTTGGATTCAGCCTTGACGAACTCCGTATGAAGATCAACATATTCATCCGATACGAATCCGAAACCTTCCTCGATATCTACCTTGATCCAACCGTCGAGTTCTTCTACGACCAAAAGCTCATCATCTATGGGAACGAGTCCCAAGACCGTTGTATCCAGCCCGGGCTCTTCTCTTACCTTAAGAGTTGTGGTATTGACTCTTGCAAGCAGCGTTCCGACTTCCTTGGCCAGTTCGACCGCATCATCACCGGTCACACAGAACTCGCCTTTTACCCAACCGGTACAGCTTCCTGATTCGATCTTGTACCAACCGTCTTTCTCTTCGATGAACTCACCGACCGATTTGTCATAGAGCTTACCGACAATCTTGCCTTCATTCTCATCGGGAATATCTCTGACATTCACGTAGTTGGTTACCTGAGCGATTACCAGATTACTGAAATCTTCTCTCGCATCATCCGCGATCATGTCGCCCGGAGTCCTGATGACTGCTTCGACCACTTCCTTGTCAAAATCGATGGTCTTCTCAACAGCTGCCTTATTGGCTTCTTCTGTTGCCGCAGCCTCATCTGTCTGCTTGTCTTTGTTATCCTTATTGTCCTGTTTGTCCTTACTGTCCTTGACCTCGGCAGGTGTAACTCCTACGGAAGGAGTTGCCACTATACCTTTCACCTCTTCCTTGACATCTTTAACCGATGTACCTTCATCAACGGCTATCGAAAATCCCGCTGAAGGAAGCGAATCTGACAGGGTTGTGGCATGTACCGAAATACCCGGTGCCAATACAGTAAGTCCTGCTGCCAATATGCCTGTCATGGCATATCCGGCGATCTTTGTTCTGTTCCTGTTCATACCTTTAATACATCTGTTGAATCAGTTTGTTACAAATCCTTAACAAATATACCACCATATTCAGTTATTGTCAACCGCTAGATATTGTGCATTATGTCAACTACACAGCTTTATAATGTATTATGTCAACCCTCCGTCCATTACGATCACCTGTCCCGTAAGATAAGCGGGCGCATTGGCCAACATATGGGCCAGTTCAGCGACTTCCGCAGGCGTTCCGTATCTCCCTGCCGGGATCTCACCGATAAGTTCCTCTCTCTCTTCAGAACTTAAGCGGCTGTTCATATCCGTATCTATGACACCGCAGGCTATCGCATTGACCTGTATGTTACTCGGTGCAAGTTCCTTGCCAAGAGCCTTTGTAAATGCATCCACTCCGCCCTTGGATGCCGAATATGCCGCTTCCGTCGAAGCTCCGACTAAGCCCCACATTGATGATATATTGATGATACGGCCACTGTGAACGCTTAACATCTTGCGGACCGCGGCTCTGCTCGTTAAGAAAACACTGTCCAGATTGGTAGACATAACTTCACGCCAATCTTCATATGTCATTTCCTGTAGTAAGCCTACATAAGAGATTCCGGCATTATTGACCAGTACATCCACCCTGTCTATACAGTCAAAAATCCGCTCTACTGACTCTTCATCTCCCATATCCGCCTTGAAGCATCGCACGGACACCTTGTATGAAGCGGACAGCTCAGCTGCTGTCTTCTCCATTCTTTCTATATTATTAATACAGGTCAGCACAAGATCATATCCGACAGACGCAAATCTTCTTGCTATCGCCTCTCCGATCCCTCTTGATGCACCGGTTATGACCGCAGTCTTACTCATGTTCTTTCCTCCGCTTACGCAATCCGTTTTTTCAGAAGGCAGGCAATACCGATATGGCAGCCCCCTCCCTCAAAACACAGTACCCGGATATAAAAACAGGCCGGCCCACCAAGAGCCGGCCAAATCCATCATTACAGGTTATTGATATAACTCTCGGCACTTGTCACGGCATTCGCTCCGTCCGAAGCTGCCGTTACTATCTGCCTCAGTTGCTTGGTACGAACATCACCTGCCGCGAAAATGCCGGGCACGGATGTTGCACAGCTCTCATCTGCCTTGATATAACCTCTCTCATCCATGTCGAGAACGCCCTTTAAGTATTCGGTCACGGGATGAGTACCCACGGCGATGAACACACCGTCAAGTGTAAGAGTCTTAGTCTCATTTGTTTTTACATTATGAACATTGAGGCCTTCCACTGCATCGGAGCCAACGATGGAATCCGGGACAGTGTCATAAAGTATCTCGATATTCTCGGTGGACTTAACGATATCGGCAAGCTTCTTCGCTCCGCGGAACTCATCACGTCTGTGGATCAGATAGACTTTGCTGCAGCCTCTGGCGAGGAATATCGCATCCTCAAGCGCCACATCACCGCCGCCGATGACTGCCGTAACGCGCTTGCGGAAGAACGCTCCGTCACAGGTCGCACAATAAGACACGCCCATGCCTCCCAGTTCCTCCTCACCCGGTATGCCCAGATGATTATGCACGGCACCCGTAGCGATTATGACGGTCTTGGCCTCAACGGTCTCAGATGAGGTCTTCACATACTTCACATTACCTCCGTCCTCGATCCCCTGAACCCTGGCTTCCATGAATTCAACGCCCGCTGCGATCGCATGCTCATGCATCTTGGTGCCAAGCTCCATGCCGCTTATACCGGGAAGGCCCGGATAATTATCCACATCATAGGTAGTAAGTACCTGACCTCCACCAATGCCGCTCTCATCTATTATGACTGTGTCAAGTCCTGCTCTCTTGCCGTAGATCCCTGCCGACAGCCCAGCGGGGCCCGCTCCGATAATGACTATATCTCTCATATGCTTCACTCCTTTCTTATAAGTGAATTCTCTATCAGTATAACATATCATTCCTGCATGGAAACGTTCTTTTTCTGCCTGATGTTGTCGCCCTGAAGTATGGTCAGAATCTGATCGAACACGGGCTTATTCCCCTTGACGATTATCGCGATCTTCTCTTTTGCACGGGATAATCCGTGAAAAAGATTTCGCACTACGGATATGGTATTGCACTGCTCGGTATCCTCACTCTCACGAACCGTCTCAGACACGATGCTGTCCTCAGTGACCACAGCACTCCTGAGATAACCGTTTGCTGCGTATATAAATGAATCATCCAGGACCATCACCACTCTGTTAAACTCCCTGCATGTGGCTTCATTTACCTCGATGCTCCCTTCATCTACTTCGGGATCTCTGCTTATATCGAATCTGTCGGTTCCGAACTTATTCATCGCATCATCATATATATGGATGTAACCCTGGTCTATAAAGACTTTGAGCAAAGTGTCGGTCTGAGGTCCGTCCGGTGCAAAGGCCACGGAGACCGACGGAAAATCACGACGATGGCTCCCACCCGTATACATGAGTCTTGTGATAAATGCCGAAAGCTCGCTGTTAAGCCTGATCCTGTTGGTAAGCTTATATCCGTTGAAGCCCGGAAGTTTCTCTATCAGTTCCGAGCCGTCATGGTTACGTTCTTCATATGCTATGGTATCCTCTCTGTCATATGAAATGACAACGGGGATACTATCCCGCTTGGCCCATTCCATGATCTCATCGACATTCATGGCGCTTAATCTGTGTCCCTCATCCACAAGGATAGCCGAGTAGTCGCCCGCCAGATCAATATGGGCGGACGCATCGCAATAATAGAAATCGATGCGCTTAAGCCTTTCATCCAGATGCTCAAGCTCCTTCTCATGCGAGCCGAAATGCAGGATACACACCCTGGAAGATTCCGATAACTGCATGGCTATGTCATACAGAAGTATTGTCTTTCCCGTGCCCGGAAGACCCGTGAATCCATGTATCGCAGCCTTTCTTCTTATGACTCCGGGTTTTTCCGTAATATCCTTAAGGATCTGATTTCTTATATCTCTCTGCTGTGATGTAAGGAAGTAGTCGCCTCTTAAAAATCTTAAAGGATCGGTAAGCGGCGATATAAGATATCTGTCCTCTCTGAAGAGATCTTCTATATTCCCTTCATAGCATTCCGTCTGTTTATCAAGTACAGAAGCAAGTTCCTCCCATGTGGTGTCTATGAGCCTTCCGCCACCGGAGAGTCTGACGATCCTGTCATCTTCGCTTATATATGTATATGAATACATGGCCCTGTCGAGTGTGGACAGATAATATCTGTTCTGCTCAAGCTGCCTCTTGATCACTTCATCCGATACGTTGCCGCTCTTAAGTTCTATATTGACTACGGAATCGGAACTGATGCGTAACAGATCAAACTCCTTGCCAAGCTTAGGCATGGTGAATGAATAGAAGAACTTAAGCGCTGTCCCTTTTTCCATGACATCGCTTAACCTGTCACTAAGCGTCTTAAGCCCATTTGTCTCCCACTCCTTGATATTAAGGAAACGGCCGCGGCCGGACATCTGCCTTTCAAGCCGCGACTGATCAAGGGTATCATCTATTCTCGTAAGGATGTATATATTGATGGGTTTCATTTCTTCACGCTCTTAAGAAGCTCCTTAAGTTCATCCGTGCTGAACGTATAATCGGTATTGCAAAAATGACAGTTCATGGTTATCGGCTTGCCGTCATCTATCATGGCCTGCAATTCATCTCTTCCTATACTGATGAGTGCCTTCTCTATTCTCGCCCTGTCGCAGTTGCAATGATAGCGCACGGGGATCGTATCGGTAAATTCAACATCAAGGCCGTCTAAGAGCTTCTCCAGGATCCCCTCCGGAGTCAAGCCGTCAGAAAGCATGGTAGTCACGGAATCAAGGCCCCTTATATTCTCCTCAAGCTTAGCCAGTGTCTCATCAGATGCAAAAGGCATGAGCTGGACGATGAAGCCGCCTGCCTGTGCCACCGTGGCATCATCTCTGTTCATCAATACTCCCAGCCCTACGCTTGAAGGTATCTGCTCAGAGGTGGCAAAATAATAGGTCAGATCTTCCGCGATCTCTCCCGTCTGAAGTATGACCTGTCCCGCATAGGGATCCTTAAGTCCCATATCCTTTATGACAGTCAGTACACCGTTGCCTACAGCTCCGCCTACATCAAGCTTGCCAACGGGACTCGGTGGCAACATTACACCGGGATTACCGACGAATCCCTTGACTTCTCCTGAGTTGTTCGCGGTGACCATTATATTGCCTATCGGCCCGTCGCCGTTTATCTGTATGGTCAGCAGGTCGTCCTCAGACTTAAGCATCGTACCCATGATCACGGCTCCTGTAAGTGTTCTTCCGAGTGCTGCGCTTGCTACGGGGCTTAATCCGTGTCTCTTTCTGGCTTCTTCTACGGTATTTAATGTATATGCGGCGAACGCTCTGATATCTCCGCCTGCCGCTATGGCTCTTACTATATAGTCTCCTTGCATGTCTCCCGTTATCTCCGATCTGTGATCTGCACTCAGGCCCCGGTGTCCGCCCATATGGGCAGTGGCCGTGGTCCGGCTGCATTGTCAGTATACCATATTTTGCCCTGTTACGATATCGCAGGCGGCTTTTGTGGAATATGCACAATTTTGCCATTCCATAATTGTGCAATTTATACAAATTACGGCTTGCATATTATTATTTTCGGCTTATAATGAAGGCGTAAAAGATAAATGAGATTCGCCGTCAGGAAGAGGCGGCACGGAGGTAATTGTAATGAAGATTCAGAACGTACATGACATTGACGGCTTCTTTAAGGTCGTAGATCACTGCAGCGGTAAGGTAGAGCTTGTTACAGCCGAAGGAGACAGACTTAATCTTAAGTCAAAGCTCTCTCAGTACGTATCACTCGCCAAGGTTTTTGCCGATGACAAGATCCCCGAGATGGAGCTCGTTGTATATGATCCCGAGGACACCGTAAGGTTCATCAACTTTATGACAAGCGGTGCTACGGAATAAACCGTCCGTGAAGCTTAGGCCGATCGGCATAAGCAGGATACAGACAGTAAGAAGGCGCAGAGACTTAACAGTCACTGCGCCTTTGTTATATCATCTTCATATCGGTTCATCGCACAGGATCAGATCCATGCTGCGATCTTCGCTCCATGGACTTACTTCAGATCGAACATCCCCGCTTCATCCAAGAGTCCGAAGCCGGCCGTCTTAAGAACTTCCACAGCCTTCGCACCGTCGGAAGTCTTGAGTATCATCGCTCCCACGGTAGATGTTGCCATCGCATACATATATTCTATCCCTATGCCTGCCTCAGACAGGGTTCCGAACAGCGATGCAAGAGTACCGACCTTATTCTCCAGTCGTACTGCAACCACATCGGTAGTACGCGCAGAGAATCCGCTGCCCTTAAGTATGCTGCTGCCCTTATCGGGATCAGACACTATCATCCTTAGAAGCCCGTACTCGCTGGTATCCGCAAGTGAGATGGAGTAGATATTGATCTCATTTTCCTTGAGTACCTTGGCAACTTCTTCAAGAGTGCCGACTCTGTTCTCTATAAATACGGTTAACTGTCTTACAAATCCCTCTGCCATATATACCTCCCATCAGTCGAATTTACGATTATCGATAACTCTTACGGCCTTGCCCATACTTCTCTCCAATGTCTTGGGAGCTACGAGCTTAACCTTGACAGCCAGACCTATCATCTGCTGGATGGCATGAGCGACCCTCTTGTTGAGCGCCTCGATCTCCTTGACCTCGTCGGAGAATGAAGACTCTTCCATCTCTACAAGGACTTCAAGCGTATCCAAGTTGTTCACGCGATCCACGATGATCTGATACTGCGGTGTGACACCGCCTGCTTCTAAGAGCGCTGTCTCTATCTGCGAAGGGAATACGTTGACACCTCTTATGATGAGCATGTCATCGGTTCTGCCCTTGAATCTTGAGATACGTGCGGAAGTACGGCCGCATTCACACTTCTCATGAGTGATGCTCGTAAGATCCTTGGTCCTGTATCTGATAAGAGGCATGCCTTCCTTCTGAAGGTTGGTTAAGACGAGCTCACCTGTCTCTCCGTCAGCCACATGCTTAAATGTATCCTTATCAACTATCTCGGGAAGATAGTAATCCTCCCAAATATGAAGTCCCTTATGGTACTGACAGTCACATGCCACGCCGGGGCCCATTGTCTCTGATAATCCGTATATGTCATGAGCACTTATATGGAGCTGCTCCTCGATCTGAAGACGCATCTTCTCTGTCCACGGTTCGGCACCGCATATGGCAGATTTAAGTTTGATCTGAGATTCAACTCCCATCTCTTTGACCACTTCCGCGATATGCAGAAGATAAGAAGGGGTACACATTATACCGGTCACGCCGAAGTCAACCATCATGGTCACGAGCTTCTTGGTATTACCCGTAGACTGAGGTACGACCGTGGCACCGACGCACTCCGCTCCGTAATGAGCTCCTAATCCTCCGGTGAAAAGTCCGTAGCCGTAAGCCACCTGTATGGTATCATCGCGGCCTAAGCCTGCCATCGTGATACATCTGGCAACACTCTCTGCCCATGTATCCAGATCGCGTCTGGTATAGCCTACAACAGTCGCCTTACCTGTTGTCCCACTCGATGCATGTATCCTTACAATCTCGGACTTCGGTACTGCAAAGAGTCCGAAGGGATAATTGTCTCTTAAGTCCGCCTTGGTGGTAAAGGGAAGCTTCTCAATATCTTCAAGCCCTCTGATATCACCCGGCTCCAAGCCGACCTCCTGCATCTTCTTACGGTAGAACTCAACGTTATGATATACGTGGTTCACCTGCTTGACTAATCTTGCGGACTGTAAGGCCGTCATCTCATCGCGGCTCATACACTCCTTGGTCTCATTCCAGATCATTGTTCCTCTTTCCGGAGCATGATTTGCTCCATATCTCATTTATACCTCAGACCCTCCCCCTAAGAGCCCTTACTGCCTTGATCATCATTATCTCTCTCGGATCATCAGACGGTTATCCGTCTGCCGGACATCCTATAATGAATAACCCGCCTCGAAAGCCTCAAGGTTCTTATCTATAGTCTTGGGAGGTACAGTATTCTTTATCACTTCGATCCACTGATCCTTGGTATAATCCATGCTCTTGGCTGAAGCCCCGAGCACGACTACATTAAAGGACTTCGGCGAACCGATGCTCTTAGCCACTGACATCGCATCCACTACCATGGTCTTACGTCTGCTCTTAAGTGTCTCTATTATGCCTTCCGGGTATTCGGCCTGACCGGTCACAACAGATATGGGATCCATGCGCTGGTCATTGACGATGACCGTCCCGTCTTTTTTGACAAAATGAAGATATCTTAATGCCTCTAAGCGTTCGAACGCGATGAGCACATCAGCCTGGCCTTCCTCAACGATAGGCTCGGCCACCTTTTCACCGTAACGTACATAAGTAACGACGGAACCGCCTCTCTGGCTCATGCCGTGTACCTCTGATATCTTCACATCATAGCCTGCACTGAGGGCAAGCTTGCCTAAAATCCTGCTTGTAAGGAGGGTTCCCTGACCGCCCACTCCAACTATCATTATATTTGTAGTAGCCATTACTTATTCCTTTCTTCCGAGCTTTTAGCGAGGACGCGAGGCGAATCTCCAATTCGCCGATGCGATCCCGCTGTTTGAGCCCCGCTCAAACAGCTGAGTAAGAAACAGTGTATCGACACTGTTTCTTACTTTGCCTCCTTTGCTATCGCATCGAACTTGCATAACTGCATGCACAGTCCGCAGCCGTTGCACATCGTATCATCTATAGATATCGTTCCGTCTTCGTTACGTGTAAGCGCCGGACATCCCGGACGCAGGCATGCTCCGCACCTCTTGCACTTCTCCGGGATCGGTACGCACTTATCGGGGAACACCTGCCCCTTAAGCAGTACGCAGGGGCTCTTCGTGATGATGACCGATACCTCGTCTCTGTCCTGTTCTCTCTTTATCGTCTCTTCAAGAGTCTGAAGATCAAATGCATTTACTTCGTATACATGCTCTATGCCCATGGACTTGCACAGCTTCATCAGATTGATGGCATATGTGGGTTCGCCCTTGAGAGTCTTACCCGTTGCCGCATGATCCTGATGACCTGTCATTCCGGTAGTGGAATTATCCAGTATTATCACGGTTCCGGTGGCTTTATTATATACCATGTTCATCAGTGAGTTTACACCTGTGTGAAGGAATGTCGAGTCTCCGATGACCGCTACCCATTTACGGATATAGTCCTTACCCATGGCCTTCTCCATACCGTGAAGTGATGATATGGAAGAACCCATGCAGATCGTCGTATCCACCACGCTGAGCGGTGCAACGGCGCCCAATGTATAGCAGCCTATATCGCCTGCCGCATGTATCTTAAGCTTATTAAGAACCGAATATACACTTCTGTGAGGACATCCGGGACAGAGGATCGGTGGTCTGGGAGCAACCTTCTCGGCTGCGTCTATGTCAAGCTTCTGACCGAGGAGCTTATCACGGATCATATTGGCTGAATACTCACCCTGTCTGGTAAATATCTCCTTGCCCTCACACTTAATGCCTAACGCCTTGACCTGTTCCTCGATCACGGGCTCAAGCTCTTCGAATATGATAAGTCTGTCGACCTTCGATGCGAACTCTTCTATGAGCTTAAGAGGAAGGGGATTCACAAGGCCAAGCTTAAGCACGCTCGCCTCAGGCATCACTTCCTTGATATACTGATATGCTATACCGCAGGTGATGAAGCCGATCTTGTTATCGCCGTACTCTGCTCTGTTAAGCGCCTGACCCGAAGGCAGTGTGAGCGTTGCCGCATCATCCGCCATACGGTTAAGTCTGTCTTCCACTACAAGATGTCTCTTGATCGCCATCGCCGGCATCATGACATTCTTGGCTATATCTCTCTCATAAGGGATCGGGATGGGCTCTGCTCTGTCTTCAAGCTCAACAAGGCCTTGCGAATGCGCAAGTCTTGTGGTCGTACGAAGTATCATCGGAGTATCATACTTCTCCGACAGGTCAAAAGCGTACTTCATATACTCTTTGGCTTCCATGGAATCCGAAGGTTCTAAGACGGGCACCATTGACGCCCTTCCTATCATCCTCGTATCCTGCTCATTCTGCGAACTGTACATACCCGGATCGTCGGCAACGACCAATACCATACCGCCTTTAACGCCTATATATGACATTGTATAGAGCGGATCGCTCGCTACATTCAGTCCCACATGCTTCATGCAGGCCATCGAACGTACACCGCTTATCGATGCACCGCTTGCGACCTCTACAGCCACCTTCTCATTCGGTGACCACTCCGCATATATTTCATCATACTGTACAAGATTCTCACTTATCTCGGTACTGGGTGTACCCGGGTAGGCAGCGGATACCTTGACTCCCGCCTCATATGCTCCCCTGGCTATCGCCTCATTGCCGAGCATTATCTTACTCTCTGCCATTTGATTCCGTCTCCTTGTTCAATACATACCGCTGCGCATCATCCTGATCTTCGGCCTTCCACAGGCACGTTCTTCCATAGATATGCGCGCCTAATGATTTTAGCACATTAAAGCCTTAACAGGCAATAGAAATAATGAGTTGAGCAAAGGGCGGTTGACCTCTCGTCAACCGCCCTTCTTTTTTCTGTCGGGATCATATTATTCTTCGGAGTCTGTACCTTATCATTTCTTGAACAAGCCGCCGGCGATATCCTTGATATCCTTAAGATCCAGCTTACCGTCCGCTACGGCAGCCTGCACCTTTTTGATGTCTGCTTCGCTTATATCTATGTTCGCCTTCTTGAGCATATCCTTGGCCTGAGCCGGATCGGCCTTGGCTATCTGTGCCATAAGCTCCTTGTTTCCGTTTATCTGTTTGATGATATCTGTAATGTCTCCCATTTTGGACCTCCCATGTAAGCCAACGATTGTAACAAGTATATTATACATCCTTTGACAGTCCATCACAATGCCGCACTCATCACCGCATTCTGACTGACAACTGCGTTACTCACATATTGATTAAGGCTTATCCCCTCCTGTCTGGCGAACTGTGATGCCTGCATATGCACAAAGGGTGCCAGACGAAGCGTCATCTTACCGCTGTAATCCTCAACATGCTCTATGGGAATCTCAGGGATCGGGATACCAACCTCTTCAGCCGTTTCCATCCATGCAATCTCATTTTCTTCCAGTTCTTCTATTCGATGTTCTCATTGACAGCAGCGTGAGGCTATACTGACTGTATCCCCTTCTCGCAGAACTCATATACCCTGTCATAGAAGTCCTTCGCTTCTTCATGAACACCGTGACCGAGTCCCTTGTATATATATACTTCGTTATTCGGGATGGCTGCACTCATCTCTTTAGGGCCGTCATTTCCGACAGTCTTGTCATTATCGCCGGCTATGATAAGAGTAGGCGCACTGATCTTATTAAGGAACTGTCTTGCATCGAAATTAAGTATCGCGTGTGCATTGATATAGAACCTGTCATAGCTCTTAGGCTTGGTAAGCCTTGCTACCACCGGAAGCATCAGTTTATTCTTCTTAAGGAAAGCATCCGAATACATCTTGATGGCCGTATCTTCCATAAGCTTAAGATAATCATCCCGCTTGGCCATCTCTATCCAACCTCCGACGGCATCCTTCACGACATCATTGGCATACGGAGCCGTAACCGTTAAGATCAGCCTCTCTACGATCTCCGGATGATCGATCGCCACGAACTGTGCGACCATTCCGCCCTGAGACACACCTAATACGCTCGCTTTTTCCATGCCGAGTTCCTTCATCGCAAGCACCTGGTCAGATGCCATCTCCCTGATGGAATAACCTTCATGCATCTTATTCTTGCGGCTGAACATATATACCGTATAGTCCTTAAAAAACTTCTTATACGGCGCACCAAGAAGCCACGCCTTGCCATCCACTGTAGCAAAACCGTCAGACAATCCCGGCAGTACCACAAGTCTCTTTTCGCCGGTGCCGAATGCAGCATAATACATATCTGTATCGCCTATCTTAACTATTCCGTTTCTTACGTTCTTACTCATATATACTCTGTCCTTCCTGATAGATGAGTATATTTTATCATATTTACGCAAAAGAGGCAGGCACAGAGATCTCAAAAATCTCCGCGTCTGCCTCATAGGATACCATTCTCACTTATCAGCTAACGTCATCACCCTGAGATAACTAAGGAGTGCAAGGATTGCCGCGACCGCTGTAAGGATCAGTGACAGAAGCACATGGCTCATATGCATTCCCAGTACCACTGTCAGGACTATGAGTCCCATGCACACGAACATATTCGGAAACATATATATAGCTACCGCAGCGCTCTGCTTGATCACCTCTATCTCATTCTCCCAGTCAAGGCGCATGTGCTTGATACCGCACACACAGCCCCACGCCGTGGAAAAGGCACATAAGACTATGCCGAGTATCATGTACATGATCGTATCAATGACAGAGGCCCTCGCTGAGATGCACATGCACAAGATTGCAAAGAGCATAAAGGGCATGGTAAATATCATATTAAACAGCATCTTGCCCTTATAGAGAGTCCTCTTCTCTATCGGAAGGCTCTGCACTATCCAGTAGTTCTTGCCCTCAAGTGACGGAGAGCAGACCGTTGTTGCCACCATTCCTATAAAGAAATATGCGATGAAGGGAATGGCCGGTTGAAGGATCACAGTATCGATCGGTGCTCCCTGAGTTACGGTATGGATTATCTTGTCAAAACCGACTATCAGAGTCACAACACCAAAAAGAACAGCCAGCATCTCACCCATCGCTCCGTTTGTCATATATGCGACAGATCCCGTAAGGCGCTTAAACTCCTTGAATGCGATGGCACGGGTGACACTGCTTCTCTTCATGGACGTCATCTTATACTTTTTACCCGCTGCATGCGACGCCATAGCAGAATTGATATTTCTGTAGGAAGCTCCGACTATCTTAAATACGACGCTAAAGAGCAATATACTTATCCCCGCAAGTAAGAGCATGGAGGATATTGAAGTAACAGCGATCGCATCCGCAAACCACCTGATCGGGGGATACATCGCCGCGGCCCTGTCTGTCCCGGCAGATATACTGTTAAGAGTCTCTTTAACTTTATCATCCCTGAACATATCCTCAATGATAAAGCGTAATGAGAAACAGAATACGACAAAGATCATGGTGATTGCCGTTTGGATAAGCTTGTTATTCTTCTTAAATCCCGCCCCTATCTTCGCTATGATAAAGCCTAAAAACGAAGCACCAAGCATCGGTATGACCGGCAGGATAAATGTCAGCACGAACCATATGACATAAGTGACTGCACCGGCCCCTGTATAATGCCCGTACACTGCCATCATGGCGATCGATATGCACAGATACCAGGGCATGCTCTTAAGATACATATACAGGAACTTACATCCCGCAATGGTCGAAGGAGTAAAAGGAAGGGACATCAACATGTCATATTCCTTAAAGTTAAAGAGATACCCGTTGGTCTTAAAGAATGTGAAGACTAAAGCAAGGATACTGATGACCATGGCGCACATGACAGGAATGGGATCAAACATCCCGAATGACGCATATCCTATGCTTATGGCAACACTGTATCCTATGAGCATCAGATACAGGCAGGATAAGCCTATATAAGCTGCGACTACCTTCTTCTTTCTCTTCTTATCCTGCGTATGTCTGTATATATTAGGCTGGCTCGTGGAGAGCAGCAGCGTTTTAAGCAACAGTATGTCCTTATTCATTGTCCGCCTCCAGGAATGTCTCTTCAAGCGAATGGCCTTCGGTGATCTCTTCTATGGAACCGCTTGCTATTATCCTGCCCTGCTTGATGATCGCTACCTTATTACAGAGCTTCTCGGCAACATCCAGTACGTGTGTCGAGAAGAAGATAGCAGTCCCTCTGCCGCACATCTCGTGCATGATCTCCTTAAGCGTAAAGGTCGCCTTGGGATCCAAACCGACAAAAGGCTCATCCAGCACGAGCAGCTTGGGCTCGTGAATGAGAGCGGATATTATCGCAACCTTCTGCTTCATTCCGTGAGAATAAGATCCGATGAGATCCCCGAGCGATGATGTGATCTCGAATGCATCCGCATACTTTCGTATCCTCTCTTCCCGGTCACTTGCACTTATCCCGAATACGTCAGCCACGAAATTAAGATACTGTATCCCCGTAAGATTCTCGTACAGATCCGGATTGTCCGGGATATATGCCGTCACTTTCTTACACTCCATGGACTCAGTCTTAACGGAATGGCCGTCTATATATATGTCACCTTCGGTAAAATCAAGGACTCCTACGACCGCTCTGATCGTAGTGGACTTGCCCGCTCCGTTATGACCGATGAAGCCGTAGATATCACCGCTCTCTACAGTCAGGCTCACGTTATCCGCAGCCTTCTTATCTCCACCGTATGATTTGGTATAATTCCTTATCTCAAGCATCGCGCCCATCTTATATGTCTCCTTTCAGTCATTGCCCTACAGGCTTACAGATCATTTATCATTCTTTATCCCCAGTACAGCCCATTTAAAAAACGGAAGTCTGCATATGACGGCATTCAGAATGAATGCCAGTCCGAAGCCGGCTGTTAAGCTCAAAAGATAAGCTGCGGGGGCAGGTATGAGCCCGGGCTTGGCCAGATATAATCCTACTGCCGATATCCCGAGGTAATGGAATATATACAGGCCGTAGCTTCGCTTGCTCATCCATTCGCTAAATGGCGTACTCATATCTCCAAATCTTGCCATTCCCCCTATTATGGCAAGACTTGCAAAGTAGCTGTATGCAAGGAAGGGAACCGAACGGTATACCGGGTTGTCTGCATAGTTCTGACCCCAATAGACCGTGCAGAATATCACGCACAGCACTATGGCCGCAGACATAAGCGGAACAAACCACTTCTTAAGCACCTCTATGACCTCATCATGCGAGAATATGAAGTATCCTGCCAGGAATGCGAATAAATATAATCCGAAACGGTATACGACGATCATCGGTGTGTTAAGGATCTGTCCGGCAAAGTAAAAGGGAATGGACAGAAGAATGATGGCGATCAAATTGGTCCTGCCGCACAAATTCCACAGCCTGTCCTTATCGATCCTGCGGATCGGTATAAGCAACATCGAAAACAGCCAGAGCATCTGGATATACCACAGTACTCCGATCCCGCTGGCGATCACGGCGATCACCCTGCCGACCATGGGCATATCCGGCTCCTTTATGAATACTTCGGACAATCCCGTATTGACTATGCCCTGTATAAACTGGAATGCAAACAGTCCGACAGTACAGGGTACCAGAAGTTTTGTCGTCCTGCTGCGAACGAATTCCTTATCCGTATGCCTGTCAAGGTACAGTCTTGAACTGATCCCGGATACGATGAATAAGAGTACCATGAACCACGGATATGTGATGTACTGATAGATATCCCAATACTGTACCTTGGCATCCGTGATCCTGCCTACCACTCCGACCACGCCTTCTGCGTTATACATGTAGATGACGTGATATATGACTACGATCACCACCGTGATCCATCTTATATTGTCAATATAATGCTTTCTCATATTATACCTGCTTTCTGTATGTCTTATTCTCTGTCGCCTTATTCTTCCGTATCATCTTCCGCGAATGCTATCGGGAAAAGATGTGAAAAAGCTCCCTGCGGCGGTATCGCTATGCCTCGCTTCTCATCCCCCAGCAGTAAGATCGTATCTCCGGGCGCTATCCCGAACAGATCTCTTGCCTGCTTGGGTATGACGATCTGTCCCTTCTCGCCTACTGTCGCTGACCAGACATATTTACCCTTTGGTATCTTCTTATTCATATTCCTCCTTCACCGCAAGTGCTTTGGCGGTATAATTGAATCGTTTGTATAAAAAGTATGATTTGTATAACTTATATTACTCCGTAGCCGGTTTCATGTCAAGGTGTTCTTTTGCACTCCCGACTTTACGGCACACAAAAAGCAGGTCCGAACGGACCTGCTCTGACTGTCGGTATTATGTCTGAATTCGCCTGATCTTATCAGAACTTAACAGTCTCAGGCGCTGCAGTAAATGAGCTGAATGTTGCAGTCGCATCTTTAAAATACAATACCTCTGTATTGTCATCATCGGCAGAATACATTCCCTGAAGCGAAGGATAGGCATCGAGCATTGCCTGCTTAGCCTCTCTCCTGTCATCAGCCACAAGCGTTCCGGCAACTCTTAACCACGCACCGTCCTTAAAAGCACATATCTCCACCTTTGGATTTGCATGGATCTGCTTGGATACATCCTTGACCTTTCCTGTCTGGATATAAAGCTTGCCTTCGAATACATTAACCGTTCCGAAAGGTCGTACACGGGGCTGATCACCCTCCACTGTTGCCAGATAATAAGTCTCCGCATTTTTTAAGAAATCAACTACTCTCTGCATATTACTCCTTCCCGGGACATGGTCCCACATCTATCTCGATCTGTCCTTGTAACACAAAAGACAGGCAACCGACTGTGCCTGTCTTCTATGATACCACAATATGTTCCGTCTAACTATATCTCTTATACTACCGACTTATGAAGAAGTGATCTGACAGCTCCGTTACCTGCACTGAGTTCTTTGTACAATCCCAGAACACGGTCTCCTAGTGAGTCTTCAAAAAGATCCGTTCCGAACACCTCCGTGTGCCCCAGCACTTCTTCTGCAGACAGAGTCGTAAGTGTATCAAGCATCGGGTCGGGACTTAACTCCATAGGCCTGCCCTCATCATCCGTTCCGTTGAGGTAACGAAGATATCCTGCCAGCACAAGAGGAATGAGCTTAAGATCCTCCGTTGACAGATCCGGTCTTGCACGGTATGCCTTTATGGTCTCACCGAATCTTATCGGAAGCTTCTGCGACGTGTCACAGGCGATACGCTGCGGCGTATCAGGCATGAACGGATTGGGAAGTCGCTTAGTCAGTACATTATCCAGGAACTCTGCCGGCTTAAGTACTCCCGGGTCCACAACAGTCTTCATCCCCTCTTTATGACCAAGTTTATATACCAGAGTGCGTAAGTCTTCATCATCCATCTCATCGTGTATCGTCTTGTATCCTAAGAGACAACCGAATATCGCAAGGGCGGTATGAAGGGGATTTAAGCAGGTACATACCTTCATCTTCTCGACCTTGTCAACTGTCTCTCTCTCGGTATATATCACACCCACCTTATCAAGCGGGATCCTTCCGTTGGGAAAAGCATCCTCGATCACCAGATACTCAGTCTCCTCCGCATTTACAAAAGGAGCCACATAAGTATTCTTGGAAGTCACTACCGCATCCAGCCCTTCCACTCCGTCAGATGCAAGCATCGCCTCTATCTTGGCATCGGGTCTCGGAGTGATCTTGTCTATCATGCTCCAGGGAAATGACACCTTTGTCACATCGTTGCAATAGTCACAGAATCCGCCATCATCCGCACCTGTCTCTTTCCAACCTGACGCAAATGTCATGATCGCTTCACGTAGCTTATCCCCGTTATGTGAGCAGTTATCCATGGATACCATGGCCACAGGCTTAGCCCCGGCGCGATACCTCTCATAGAGAAGAGAGGCTATCTTGCCTATATAGCTCACTGTCCCGTCGGGTCCGGCGGCAATGTCTGCCTCTGTGCCGGGCAACAGCTTACCGTCACCGTCTTTTACGACATAGCCCTTCTCAGTGATCGTAAATGATACCATCTTAAGAGAGTCAGCCCTGAATACCTCGCACAGTCTGTCAAAATCGGCCGCACTGTCTCTGTCTAAGATCAGAGACTGCGTAATACTCCCGACGACCACCTTGTCCGCGGTCCCGTCGGCCTTAAGGGTCGCTAAGATGCTTAAGTTGTCATGAGGTCTGTACATCTTCTCTATGATCTCATAATCATAGCCTTCGCAGACGATCAGTCCCGTCTTCATAAGACCGTCATCAAGCAGCCTCTGCATAAGGTTACCCTGGAAAGCGCGGAATATATTACCTGCTCCGAAATGTATCCATTCCGGGCTTTCCGCAGTAGCCTTTTTTACCGCCTCTCTGTCATACCGGGGCAGCATATAGCCTTTTTCCTTATATGTATCACAGCTGTTCTTAATGCCTGTATCCGTGAGTAACATTTCTATCCGTTCCTGTCCTTTGTATCACCACGCTGACGAATTCGTCAGGTGCGCATACCGCAGAAGCTTCTATCTTTATATATCAACCCGCTGCAGTCTTCCATTTTCTTTAAAAATGGCGCCCCATGTAAATGGAGCGCCATGTAGTTATCTTCTGCGCTTCAGCGCACATTGACTTATACAGTCAAATCATATTACGGGAGCATATCTCCTGAGTATGTAGCTTCCCACTTCTGAGTTCTCTCGTCGATGATAGCCTGTCCGCCTGCTGCAAGGTAATCAGCTATACCGTCGTCCCAAACCTTATCAAAGTCTTCGGGCTTAGCGCTCATAGCGTTATCATAGATCTGATCTCTCTTAGCTGAGAGTGTGTCACCGGCATCTGCCTCTGCAGTGATCTCACCTACGTTAACATTAGCAGGCTCCATACCGTCTGCCATTGCACACTTGTCTGCCTGGGTTACATCTGCAGGATCGATCTCTGCATAACCGTATGCAAGTGAAAGAGCTGCAAGGTCAGCACTGCCGAACCATGTACCGTTACATGTGATCGTGTAGTCGATGTTCTTACCTGAGTTCTGGATTGCATCGCCTTCTGCTGCAACTATCTGGATAGCACCGCTGTCGAGTACGTTATGTGTAACGCCCTCATCACCTGCCTGAAGATACTTGATGGTATCAGGTGAGCTGATGAAATCAACATAGAGGAGTGATGCAAGAACCTCATCATTGGTAGTAGGGAAGAATATCTTACGGTCGCCGGCTGAGCTGTAGAGCCACTTAGCATGCTTGCCTTCTGAATTCTCAAAAGGATCGATAGCTACGAACTTAGCGTTCTCGCCTACATTTCTCTTAAGGTTGGCATTGATAGAATCCTCACCGTTTCTGAAAGGATAATCCCAGTTGTGCTGGAATGCACCAACGTAACCTGCCTTCATCATATCATCCTCTGTAGAATCTCCGCTTCCGTACAGAGCGAAATCTTTCCACATAAGACCGTCATTGTACCACTTGTTAAGAAGTCTTACTGCTTCCTTGGTCTGAGGCTCTGTGAGCATTCTGTCATCAAAACCGTTCACATAGTATTCCTTGTCAGTCATCTTGGGATCCTTAAACGCTGTGATGATGTTGGATGCTCTCCAACCTACATCGTAAGATACTGAGAAAGGAACCATCTTCTTGGCATCCTTGCCAAGGAGTGTATCTGCATTATCCCTGAATGCTACGAGCATGTCTTCGAATTCCTGAGTTGTTGTAGGAGCCTTAAGGCCAAGTGCATCAAGCCAGTCCTGACGAACAAATGTAACTATTCTCTGCTGCTCAGCTCTCTTACCTTCTATAGCCCAGAGAGAGCCCGTGTTAGGATCCTTATCCCATAAAACGTTCTTATCGCCGAGCCAGTCCCACATATTCGGCGTGTCAGCCTTGTACTGCTCTACGACATCCTTAAGATCGATAACACCACCCATGTTGGCGTACTTAAGGATCGTAGGATAGCTGTATGTTACACATACATCGGGAGCATCTCCTGAAGCAAGGAGGTTGTTAAGCTCTTCTGTCTCTGTCCAACGGGGAACTGCTACGAATTCAACTTCTACGTTGTGCTGCTCAAGCATACCCTTCTTGATGTACTCTGTGTACATATTGTTTGTGGGATCTGAGCCGCCGTCATTACCGCGATCATATACCTCAACGGTGATATGTCTGGTCTCTGCGAACTTACCGTCTGTAAGTTCTGATGCAGTTGCAGGCTCTGCTTCTGTCGTATCTGCCGTGTCAGCGGGTGCTGCAGCAGTGTCATCAGCAGGAGCCGCATTGTCTGTAGCCGGTGCAGGAGCTGCTGACTGGCTACCGCATGCTGCAAGCGAAAGTACCATTGCAGATGCAAGCAACACTGATAATACCTTTTTCTTCATTTTTCTTCCTCCATTTAAAAAATGTGTGAATCTATAACAATGGTTCCCTTATGACCATTATTACCTTAACTATTCTTTTACCGCACCAAGTGTAACGCCGTGTATAAAGTACTTCTGCAAGAACGGATATATGCACAGGATCGGGATCGTCGAGAACATGACGATCGCGGCCTTCAAAGACTCCGCAAGTCCCGGTGCCGAGAAGCCTTCCTGCGTTGCCACCTCAACAGAGTTGACATTGTTGAGGATGTTGTAGAGCAGAAGCTGCAGAGGATAAAAATCCTTGTTCTTCATATACATGAGAGCATCAGAGTATCCGTTCCATCTTCCGACCGCATAGAACAGTGCGAGCGTTGCAAGTACCGGCTTACTAAGCGGCAGATATATCGACCACAGGATCCTGAAGAATGACGCTCCGTCGATCTCGGCTGACTCCCTTAAGGAATCCGGTATACCGTAGAAGAAGCTTCTCATGATGATCATGTTATATACGCTTAAGCAGTACGGAACCATGAGCACCAGCGGATTATTAAGGAGATGAAGCGACTTCATAAGCAGGTAGTTGGGGATCGTGCCTGCAGAGAAGAACATCGTGATCGTGATCACTATATTGAAGAAACCTCTGCCTCTCAACTTCTCAAACATCAGCGGATATGCACATATCGTAGTCATGAAAAGCGATAAGAATGTACACATCACCGTAAGTATCGCCGTCCATATGAAAGATCTGATGTACTTCATATCCGACAGCACGGTCTTGTACGCTCCGAAGTTCCAGCCCTTGGGCCAGAGATATACTTCATGTCTTACCAGATAATCGGTGCCCGATAATGACCTTGCCAAGAGGTTTACCATAGGCAGGAGACAGATCAGCGCGATGATCGCGCATATGATCACAAATATCCAGTCACCTATCTGGGTTTTAAAGGATCTTATTACTCTGCTTTCATCCATTGTCCTATCCTCCTTACCAGATACCGCGCTCGCCCAACTTACGTGAGAGCCAGTTGGCGCTCAGCAAGAAGATGACATTGACTACCGACTGGAAGAGACCTACAGCTGTTGTAAGTGAGAACTGCAGCCCCTTGATTCCGGCTTTATATACATATGTCGAAATAACTTCTGCATTCTGCATTACTAAGTTGTTCTGCAATGCGAAAGGTCTGTCGAAGTTGGATCCGATGACATTACCCAGTGCCATGATAAGCAGTACCACGATCGTAGGCTTGATACCGGGCAGTGTCACATGCCACATCTTCTGGAATCTGCCCGCACCGTCAACGCTTGCTGCCTCGTATAGTTCAGGCGAGATACCTGCTATGGCTGCGAGATAAATGATCGAGTTCCAGCCAAAGCTCTGCCATATACCAAGGCCGATGTATGTGCCTACCCAATGCTTACCTTCATTAAGGAAAGGAACCGCTTCACCGCCGAACTTCATGATGGCCATATTGACAAGGCCGTTAGTCGGAGCAAATAACTGAAGTGCCAGTCCGTAGATGATGACCCATGATAAGAAGTGAGGCATGTAGGCTATGGTCTGCACGCTCTTCTTAAAGAGTTTGAATCTGAGTTCGTTGAGTATGAGTGCGAATATGATCGGGATAGGGAAACCTATCACCAGATCAAGAAGATTCAGTACTATCGTATTTCTGAGAGAATTGATGAAATCCTTGCTCGAGAAAGCCTTGATGAAGTATTCCATACCGTGATTCTTGGCCCAGGGCATCTCCCAGACTTTCTGCACGATACTGTACTTCTTGAAAGCGATGAGTACGTACTCCATAGGTACATACTTGAATACAAAGAAATATATCATCGGAAGCAACAGAAGAGCATACAACTGCCAGTATCTCTTCATATATGCCTTTGTGATCTTCTGCTTAGGTGTTTTGACCACGGTCTTAGACTTAGCCAAGATATTACCCTCCAAATTCATGATTCCGTCGTTTCAGGCAAACCCCATTCTGCCCGGCCGGACGCAAACAAGATATATCAAATCTTGTTATGACCAAACTATAACATTCTTTTTTTTGTTTGCACATTTCATTTCTTGCGCTCGCCCTTTTCATAATTGTTGCTTAATGCAAAAAAGTTGCTGTTACGCAATCGTACCAGCAACTTTTGCAATGTTCATATTCGGATCACGACTGTTTGTCGGCATCCGCAGAGTGCGATAACACGATTTAACACACTCTCTTATCACTCATGCCTCAATGCATCTATGGGGCTTAAGGCTGCCGCTCTCTTGGCCGGATAGATCCCGAAGAACAGACCTATACCGCATGAGAATGCAGCGGATATCAGAATACTTGCCGCCGAGAATGCCGGCGTTGCCTTGATGGCAAGACAGATCATCGTCCCAAGCGTCAACCCGATGATTATTCCCACGACTCCTCCTATAAGTGTCAGGAGTCCGGCCTCTGCCATGAACTGGACCATAATGGCCTTAGTCTTGGCACCCAGTGATTTCCTTATCCCTATCTCTCTTGTCCTCTCTGTTACGGATACCAGCATGATGTTCATCACGCCGATGCCTCCGACTAAGAGTGCGATACCTGCGACTATCGCTATGAATACAGTGATGAGATTTAGGATTGTGTCATACTGCTTGGCAGCATCGGTCCAGCTGGATATCTCAAAAGCCCCTTTCTCAGTGACACCGTGTTTTGCCTCCATGAGTTTTTGAACCTTCTCTGCGCTCTCCATACTGTATTCATTATCGGCCAGCAGCAGTATATACATATTCTCATATTCCGGTGCGCCGAACATCTTCTGCATATATGTGTAAGGGATCTCTATCACATCCGATCTTGCTCCCGTGAGTGCCGCACCCACTCCGTTACTCTCCCTGCTGCGTCTTACACCTACTATCTCGACTTCACCGCTCATATTACCTACCGATATCTCCACGTTTTTACCCAGAACATCCGTAGTTCCGAAGAGCTTCCTTGCTGCTGCTTCGGATATTACCGCAGAACCGACGGCACTGTCATATTCTGAATAATTGAAATATCGCCCTTTTACGATCGGCTCGGTGGACTTGTACTCAAGAGCGGGCGTTCCTGTACTGACAGTAATGTCATAATTGCCCCTTACGGTATCCGCCGTACCGGGATAGTCATTGGCATCCTGAGTCGCACCGTAGAAGTGCTCATCCGTATAGTCTCTTAAGTACTCTATATCCTCCTCCGTAAAATAACTCATATTGGCTTTGCTCTCATCCGCGATGACAAAGTAGATCATCCCGCTGAACACCGAATTCAGCTCCTCATTGATCATATTCTTTGCTCCGCCGCCTGCTGCCAGGATCATTATCACGGATGATATACCTATTATGATGCCGAGCATCGTAAGGAAGGATCTTTTTTTGTTTGATCTTAAATTGGCATAAGCCACTTTTAGATATTCAAGTATTTTTTCCATCTTATCACTCCGGTCTGTATCTTCTCCGACTACTCTTCATCTATCATATTTGCCTTGATATCCATACCTTCCGTTATCTCTTTTTCACCGGCGATGACTACCTTATCCGTCTCGTTAAGTCCCGATCTTATCTCTATGACTTCATTGTTGTATATCCCGACTTCCACCGGAGTCTTCACGGCCTTACCGTCTCTGATCGCATAGACATATTCACCTTCGGTATCGGAATATATCGCGCCCTTTGGTATCATCATCACATTGTCCTTGGAAAGAGCATCGATCTTAGCTTTGGCTTCAAGTCCGAGTATTATGTTCTCATCAGGCGAATCAAGCGTGATTTCCATGCATACGCCGCTGTTTCCCTTCTCATCCTTGGTGACCTTCTTGTCTATCTTGCTTATCTTGCCGGCATATTCCGTATTCCTTATCGTAACTGTCGCCGCCTGTCCTTCGACGAGATTCTCTATATCATGCTTACCCACTCTGAACTTGACTACCATATCATCGGTGGACTCTACGGTCATAAGTTCCTTGCCCTGCATCTCCACGGCACCTTCCTTGGTATAGACCTTAGTCACTACACCGTTGATGTCGGATACTATTCCTTTACCGGCAGCTTTTAGTTTCTCCGCGGTATTACCGGATGTGAGTTCATCTGCCTCCCTGCTCGTTTCAAGACCTTCCTTACCCGCCTTTGTCATCATGCTCGTATAGGACGACTTCTTCTGACTCTCCATCTCCGCTTTCTTCTGCTTACAGTCCGAGAGATTCTCCTGATAGCAACGTCTCGTGGTCTCCATCCTGACCAGTTCCTCGTTATGAGCCTGCTCATAAGTGTTTCTCTGGACTTCCTTCTGAAGATTCTCATATTCTTCCGAATACGGTTCATCCGCCCAGTCTATGAGTGAGATCTGAAGATTTGCTCCTTCGCCCGCCAGCGCCGCTCTCTTCTTCTCTATCTCATCATCAAGCTGCAATATCGCAGCCTGATATAAGAGTATCTGGTCATCAAGGCTCTTAAGCGAACCTGCCGCCTCCGAATACAGACCTGCCACCCTGTCATTTGCCTGAACCTTATCCGTATAATTCTCTTCCTTTAACTTGGCATCAAGCGCAGCCGCCTCGGTCCTGTATTCAAGATCATCCGCATCATAGCTTATAAGTACATCGCCCTTCTTTACCGCTTCCCCTTCAGTAAAGGCGATATTGCCGATCTTACCTTCTATGTCTGAATAGAAGCTCTTGACGGCCTTACTCTCTATCGTACCGTTAAGCTCCACCGTACTCACTAAGTTACCTGTCTTAACCGTCGCCGCTTCAAATGATGAAGCAGCTGCTGCAGCCGAGATCGTTCTTGATACGACCAGTATCAAAACAAGAACTCCGCATGAAGCTATGATCGCGCGCTTTTTCGTTATCTTTATCTTCTTTCGTTCCTTTTTTGCATTAGCTTCAGTGATCTGTCCCTCAACGATCTCTGCCCCCCTATCCTTCTTAAATCTGTTCAAAATCTTCATTGATCCTGTCCTCCACTATCTTCCCGTCTTTTATCCTGATTATCCTGCCCGCGTTGGCTGCTATATCATTATCATGCGTGATGAGTATCACCGTCCTTCCACCGTGATACAGTTCCTTAAGGATCTTCATTATCTCCGCAGTCGAACCGCTGTCTAAGTTACCTGTCGGCTCATCCGCCAGTATTATCGGCGGAGCCTGCGCGATGGCTCTTGCTATCGCCACCCTCTGTTGCTGTCCTCCCGACATCTGTGAAGGTTTATGATCCTTGCGGTGGCTTAAGCCCACCCTGTCAAGGGCTTCGCTGCTTAATATCTCCCTCTCTTTCTTGGGGACATCCCGGTACATCAACGGTAATTCCACATTCTCAAGTGCCGTCAGAGACGGTATCAGATTGAATCCCTGAAAAATGAACCCGATCTCCTTATTCCTTATGTCCGAGAGTTCATCATCGCTCAGGGCGGACACATCCCTTCCGTCAAGGGCATATGTCCCTTCAGTCGGAACATCCAGGCAGCCTAACATATTCATAAGTGTGGATTTGCCCGAGCCTGACTGGCCGATTATAGCCACGAACTCATGTGTAGCTATGTCCAGATCGATGTGATCAAGTGCTCTGACCTCGTTTTCTCCGGGATTATAGATCTTGCTCATATCCCGGATCCTGATAAGTTCTTCCATTTGTTTTCCTCTTTTTCTCTTTTCCCTGCTTCCCGGCCTTTATATGACCTCTGTCTCATTTCTTTTTCTATTGTTCTAACATACGAATCTTTACCGGTCATTCTATAAACATTTCCGTATCGTTATATAACCTTAACTCAACCTTAAACAGGTAAAGGAAGTCTTTTTTGCATCCTGTTAAGCCTGATTTCGGGCAAAAAAAGGGATGATGATCTCTCATCATCCTTTTTTGATACTTTCCCTTTTATATGACCGTTAAAGGCTTATGTTAAAGCTGCCGTGTGTCATGGCTTCACCTGCCGCAGCCATGCATGTTGCAAAGATCAGCATGATGAGTACCACGGCTACCGCTCCCTTGTCATATTTAAGTTCATCCGCTCTTACATTTGATATCAGTATCTCTGCCCCCAGGCCTATCAGCACCAGAGGCCACAGACTGAATACCAGCTCATATGTTATGATCCCGGTGAACATCTTAAGTAAGAACAGTATCCCGAATGCCACAAGTGATATTCCCGCGGTAATACTGCCGACCCTGTGTACTCTTTTTGTCTCCTGCATCAGTTCGCCCCCTTATCTTCTATACCCGTGGGCATCTCAGTATCTGAAAGGCTCTCTTTTTTGCCCCTGATCAGCATGATGCCGGCAATGATCACTAAGATCGCAAATACCAGTCCGGGGACCGCGCTTACGACGGGATAGATCTCATTCCATGCACTCTCCGGTATATATCTGACAGCTATATCCGAAATATTGTTCCACAGAGCACTTACACCTATGATGATAAGAATTGCTGCGATCCACTTATTGACCTTGTTGCTGTCAAGCTTGATACCGGTCTTACCCATGAACTCTTCCCATATATATCTGTCCTTAATCTGCATGAACTCATCATCTTCGCTATTAGCTATGTTGCGGGCGTGGAAGAAGCTGAAGAACCATACCACAAATACCAGCGCTATGAATATATCCCCTGCTCCTATGACAGTGGGCAGCATGAAACTTGCAAAGAATAAGAGCATGAGTGTCAGCCCGTTTTTCATGAATCCCATATACATCTCCGCTGCACCCGGCAGGAGTGAGCATATAAATGTCAGTGTCTTGTTTTTCTTCTTCTGTAACATAATCAATTTCCTCCGTTTTCCTTATCGTTTGTTAAACGTCAGTTTCGTTTTTTCCTGTTTTATCGATCGTTGTTTCTGCTGTAGGCATCACTTATAAGATGCGAATCTCTGATGCTGTCCGTTATACCGTTTTTGCTCAAGATCGCTTCTTTTGTAGGAATATCGTTTTTTACGACTTCTTCCCTCTGCGGTATCTTCTCTTTAGCCAGAACATCTTCCCTGGAAGGGATCTGCGTGCCGGCATCTGTTTTCATTGAGACAAACTGATCGCTTAAGGGTGATCTAAGTCCGGATGAGACCATCGGAGCCACGCATATGATCGCGATCGCGGCCGCTACGGCAACGGACACTCTTATGCAGAAATGCCTGTATTCGATCACCTTTTGCTGTCTGTCACTCTCTCTTTTTTTCTCGAATGCCTCTATCTTATCAAGAAGTTCACCGGCCATATCAGGAGGTGCCGCTACCATCATGTTCTTCTCTGTATCTTCGATAAGATAAGACAGTTCTTGGTCTGTAAGATATGGGATATATTCTTTATCTTTATCACTCATGCAAGCAGGTCCTCCTTTCTTATAGTAGTCTTAAGCATCTGTCTGGCCCTGTATATCCTGGTCTGGACCGTCTTAAGCTCCGTTCCGTCTCTTGCCGCGATCTCTGCGGCTGTCCTACCCTCTATGAAGTATCCCCTGGCTGCTCCTCTGTACGGGTCAGGCAGGCCTTCGCACACCCTTTTAAAGTGTTCCATCAGATCATTACACACCGCCGTATCCAACGGTTCGTTGCTTGAAACCGAAGTTTCTTGAGGCATCTCATCATCCGGTGTCGGTATCAACCGCCTCGCAGCCTCTCTCTTGTGATCTATACACTTATTGGATGCGATCCGGCATATCCACGCCTTCTCATTCTCTCCGTCAAAAGACTCATAGTTTCTGTAAGCTGCTATGAAGGTTTCCTGTGTGATATCCTCGGCCGTAAAATAATCACCGGTAAGGCGGAGACACACGGAGAACACAAGGTTCTTATACTGTTCCATAAGCCGTATCAAGTTGTCTTTCGGATCCGTATCTCCCACCTCCTTAACGCTTACATTCTATATAACGATACAGTAACACAAAAGTCTTCAGGTTTTTTGAAAAAATTTTTAATGATACATAAAAGCGGAACTACCGGCTGTACAACCGGATAGTTCCGCAATCAGTTCTTATATCATATCATTATTCGTTTTTCGACGATCAGGCTTTCTGCTCTTCCTCATCATCTACGAGTACTTTCTTGACAGTTACGACTGCCTGCTTATCGTAGCACGTGAAGATCTCGTCTACCTTGGCTTTATCAAGCTTAGGTGAGATGAAGCTCACTACAGGAACTACGACAAAGCCTATGAGCATCGCTGCCGCACCTGATGTGATGGGGGATGAGAACCAGTGGAAGAACATGTTGCATACCGTAAGGCCTACGCCCGTAACGAAGCATGCCCATACACCGGCTTTGGTAACGCCCTTCCAGTACAGACCATAGAGGAAAGGAGCAAGGAAAGCACCGGCCAGGGCTCCCCATGAGATACCCATGAGCTGAGCGATGAATGTAGGCGGGTTGATCGCAAGCAATACTGACAAAAGTATGAACACTACTACCATTATCTTCATCAGATTAAGGGAAGTCTTCTCCTTCATATCCTTAACGAGATTACCCTTAACAAAGTCAAGAGTGAGCGTTGATGAAGACGTAAGTACAAGGCTTGAAAGTGTAGACATTGATGCCGAGAGCACAAGTACGACGATAAGTCCCATCAGGATATCGGGAACCGTTGATAACATCTGAGGCACGATAGAGTCAAATGCGACACTGCCGTCTGCCTTATATATAGCGGGTGAATCGAATAATCTTCCGAAGCCGCCGAGGAAGTATGAGCCTCCTGCGATGATGATAGAGAATATCGTGGAAATGATCGTACCCTTGGCGATATCGTCCTCCGACTTGATGGCATAGAACTTATGGACCATCTGAGGCAGTCCCCATGTACCAAGTGATGTGAGGATGACTACAGAGAGAAGTCCCATGGGATCCGGGCCGAAGAAAGAGGTGAACACGCCCGGCTGAGCCAGCCCGAGTACATTTGTACCCTCTATCTGAGACATGTTTGTAACAGCCTGTATGAATCCGCCCTGTCCGGCAAGTACTGCACTGATGACAGCTATGATACCGACTAGCATTATGATGCCCTGAACAAAATCGTTGATGGCTGTTGCCATGTATCCGCCCATGATGACATACAGACCGGTGATGGCTGCCATTGCTACGACACATACCACATAAGGGATATCGAAGGCCATACCGAACAATCTTGATAATCCGTTATATATCGAAGAAGTATAAGGCACAAGGAAGATGAAGATGATGGCGCTCGATGCGATCTTGAGTGCCTTGCTGTCGAATCTGTCATTGAAGAACTGAGGCATCGTGCCTGCATGCAGATGCTTGGTCATTATACGTGTACGTCTGCCTAAGATCACCCAGGCAAGAAGTGAACCTATAATGGTATTACCTATACCGATCCAGGTTGAAGACATACCGAACTTCCATCCGAACTGTCCTGCATAACCTATGAACACAACGGCAGAGAAATAAGAAGTTCCGTAAGCAAAAGCCGTCATCCACGGACCTACACTTCTTCCACCGAGCACGAAACCTCTTACATCAGTCGCATGCTGTCTGCAGTATATGCCCACACCGAACATCACTGCGAAAAACACGATCAACAGAATAACCTTGATAGCCATTTTAACCTCCACATTAATGCTTTTTACTTTGCCGCGCCAACGCTTTGACGCTTTTATGTGCAAAAGTATAGCATTCCAAAACCGCTTCGTCAAGGGCCGGACTCGTAAAAAATCAAAAAGGCACGGGCGAAATCATCATCGCCCGTGCCTGTGCAAGTATTTCTGTCTTATATTTCTACTTAACGTAGTTCTCAAGCAGGTACTCGACTCTCTCTCTGGTAAGTTCGGCTCCCGTAACATATTCTACAGCCGGCTGCATCGTTCCTCCTTCGAATCCTGCAGCAGCCTCCTTGACAGATTCTTCCTTCTGCTTGACCCATTCCTTCTCTTCAGCCGTCAGAGCTTCCATCTTATCCTCGTCCAGAGTTTCCTTAAGGTAAGCCCAGATATCGTTAAGAAGAGTATCCCACATATTATATGACTCAAATGCCGTCTGGTTGATCGTTGCCTGATCCATATTGCCGGCCTCAAACTTAAGATCTATCTGAGCCTGCTGGTCTGAAGTATCCTTGTACCGACGTCTTATCTCGGATGCATCCGCGTCTTCCTCAGTCTCTATGTTCGACATATCGCCGTTATCGCTGATCTGGCAATTGTTCATCTTGACCTTATTGTTTGCAAATATCTTATACTGATTGTCTCTGAACGTACAGTTATTAAAGGTCGCATCGGCATATTCGGACAGGTTTACGAATGCGGAGAATGTCGAATATTCCGGATCGATCTTATTATTCTTGAACGTACAGTCATCAAAGGTGATATTGTAGCTTGAGTTTAACAGGATCATCGACATATCACTGCTGTCCCTGAACATACAGTTCTTGAAGTTTGCATTATAGACTCCGCTAAGATCAAGAAGGCCGTATGTACATTCATATATATCGGTATCGGTCACTTCCAAGTTGTCGCAGTTGTCAGCCTCTATTCCGTATGTGCCGCATCCGTACAGGTTACACTTGTCTATATTGATGCCATAGGTACTGTTGAAACGCAGAACACTGCCGCTGCAATATCCGGGTTCTACATTATGCCCCGCAGTTATTCCTCTGAATGTAAGATTACCGCTGTTCTCAAAAGATATGACCGGAGAATATGCATCATCCACGCAGATCAGTACATCCGCACCTTCTTCTGCTTCAAGACATACATTATGGATATCGGATATCCTGTATTCACCCCATTCCAGATAGACACTCTTATTGGTCACATCCTCATCATCGACTAAAGACAGATCATACGTGCCTGCTTTGAGTATCAGCTTCCTGTTATTCTGCAGACTGTTGATGAGCTCCGTGGCATCAGATACTTCAACCGTATCGAAATACCTTAATTCTTCTTCATTCTCAAGTCTCGGATCCGTACTCTTTAAATATACGTCCCTCGTAACCGAATAGTAGTCGTAATCATCTTCCTCATCTTCATCAAAATACTCTGAAACAGAAATGAGCATGCCGTCATCCGCCATCGTAAATTTCCTGTTGTAATACGATGCATCATAAGGGTCGGTCATCTCCAGACACCAGTCCTTATTATCGCAATCCTCATATGCAGGCTCATCCTTATACTCAAGCTCTGCCCCGTAGTATCTGTATTCCGATTCATAACCCGAGTAGATGTAATCAGCTATGTACTTACCGTCTTCTACCTTGATATTGACCGAAGAAGATGAAGAATACTCGTCCGAAGTCATTGTACAGCTGTCATATTCCTCGCCTTCACCGTATTCCGAATGAAACAATGAATATACCATGACCCATTCACCTTCAACATCCAATCCGTGCGGATCGGCGTTTTCAACCGGCTCTTTTTCATCACCGGAATTATCAGACGTATCCTCCTCAGTGATACTCTCTTCTTCATCGGTATCGACATCTTTGGTCTTGCCGCATGCAGACAGCATTCCTGCCATGAGCAGCAAAGCAAGCCACATTACCGCCAATTTTTTCATTTTAGTCTTCCTCTTCATGTTCTTCTTCTCCTTTAAATCCCTCATTGTTTTTTATCACTCTTTTCTTCTGCCTTGGGTATCCTGCTGTAGAGTTCGGTCAGTCCTCTTATGCTCCTCATAAGATCGTCCGAGAGATAATTCGGACGAAGCCTCCATTCCCAGTTGCCCTCGGATGTTCCCGGGGTATTAAGACGTGCCTCACGTCCGAAGCACAGATAGTCCTGCAGCGGGATGATGCATAAGTTCGCAACCGAACGATAAGCTTCTCTTATTATATCCCAGACCAGTCCGCCGTAATCCGTATTCATCGAATTAACGTACCTTCTGCAGAAATCTCTCTCTCCTTCATTTATCTCTTCCACCCATGCACGCGTAGGTGTATTGTCATGAGTACCTGTATATACCACGCAGTTATTTATATGCCTGTGGTTTACATAACAACTGTCCCAACTCGTGAACCCGTACTGCAAAACCTTCATTCCAGGGAAACCTGTTTCTTCGAGTAATGCCACATTTTCGGGCGTATTGTTGCCAAGGTCCTCCGCTATAATGTTCAGATCTCCCAGTTTATCTTTCAGTGCCTTAAACAGTTTGATCCCCGGCCCCTTGCATAACTTACCTTTCTCTGCAGTCTCATCACCGTAGGGGATCGCATAGTATTCACAGAAACCGTGGAAATGGTCTATCCTTATGACATCGAAGAACTCATAATTACGCGCAAGTCTCCTTGCCCACCATTCATATCCGTCCTTTTCGAGTTCCTTCCAGTCATATATGGGATTGCCCCAGAGCTGGCCTGTCCGTGAGAATGCATCGGGCGCACAGCCTGCAACAACCTTGGGATTTAAGCCCTTGTCCATAAGGAAGACTTCGGGATGTGCCCAGCAGTCTGCACTGTCTAAGGATGTATAGAAGGGTATGTCCCCTATTATCTTGATGTTCTTATCATTTGCGTATTTGCGAAGGGCACGCCACTGCTTGTCGAATTCATACTGTTTGAAATATACGAAGTCTATATCATCGGCAAGTTCTGATCTTGCAGCATTCAGCGCATCAGGCTTTCTTTTCTTAAGGCCGTCATCCCATGTGAGCCAGGATGCTCCGCCCTTGCTTCTTTTGATGGCCGTAAAGAGTGCATAATCCGACAGCCAGCCGGATTCCTTCTTAAGGAAAGCCGTGTATTCCTTACTCTCCTTTCCCTCGCTTATAAATCTCTCATGAGCCAGTTTAAGCAGTTTATCCCTGTTCTCATACATGGCACCGTAATCGACCTTGGTCTCATCAGAGCCAAAGTATGCGCCGCCTGCCTCATCCCATGTGAGCAATCCGTCTTCTATGAGTTTCTCAGGTGATATGAAATAAGGATTACCTGCAAAAGCCGAATATGACTGATACGGCGAATTGCCGTAGCCTGTCGGTCCGAGCGGGAGTATCTGCCAGTACCCCTGGCCTGCTCCGTTTAGAAAATCCACAAAATCATATGCTTCCTTGGAGAAACATCCTATACCGAATTTAGACGGTACGGAAAAGACCGGGAACAGTATTCCACTCTCTCTGCCTGTTAATGCCATTGTTTTTTACCTCACTGTACAGTATTAATCCAAAGCCTGCTTTAAGTCTTCTATGATGTCATCCACATTCTCGATGCCCACTGAGAAACGTACAAGATCCGGAGATACTCCTGCTGCTGTCAGTTCTTCATCTGACAGTTGTCTGTGCGTAGATGATGCGGGATGAAGAACACAGGTATGTGCATCCGCTACATGAGTCGCGATCATTGCGACCTTAAGCTTACCCATGAACTCTTCTGCCGCAGCACGGCCTCCTGCGATACCGAATGAGATCACGCCGCAGGTTCCTTTAGGCATATACTTCTTGGCTCTCTCATAATATTTATTGCCCGGAAGACCCGGATAATTGACCCATGAGACCTTGGGATGCTTCTCTAAGAACTCGGCAACTGCCTGCGCGTTCGAGCAATGCCTCTCCATACGAAGAGCAAGCGACTCAAGGCCGAGATTAAGTATATAACAGTTCATGGGAGAAGGGATCGAGCCCAAGTCTCTCATAAGCTGAGCCGTTGCCTTGGTGATATATGCTCCTTCCTTGCCGAAGTCCTTGGCATAGGTAAGTCCGTGATAGGATTCATCGGGAGTCGTAAGTCCGGGGAACTTATCCGCATGAGCCATCCAGTCAAACTTGCCACCATCCACTATCACTCCACCGACAGTCGCATCATGTCCGTCCATGTACTTGGTCGTAGAATGCATGACTATATCAGCTCCCCATTCTATGGGTCTGCAGTTGATGGGAGTAGCAAATGTATTGTCTATTATGAGCGGTACTCCGTGAGCATGTGCCGCATTTGCAAATCTCTCTATGTCAAATACTATAAGCGCGGGGTTGGCTATCGTCTCGCCGAATACGAGCTTGGTATTAGGCTTAAAAGCAGCTTCCAGTTCTTCGTCGGAGCACTCCGGATCGATGAAGGTAAAATCGATCCCCATCTTTCTCATCGTAACATTGAAGAGATTATATGTTCCTCCGTATATGGCCGTAGATGCTATCACATGATCACCTGCTCCCGCCAGATTGAATACCGAGAAGAATGATGCTGCCTGACCCGATGATGTGAGAAGCGCAGCCGTGCCTCCCTCCAGAGCAGCGATCTTGGCTGCCACATAGTCATTGGTCGGGTTTGCGAGTCTCGTATAGAAATATCCGCTCGCCTTAAGATCAAAAAGATCCGCCATATCGGCGCTTGAATCATACTTAAATGTCGTGCTCTGCACGATGGGTATCATTCTGGGCTCCCCGTTTCCCGGTACATATCCCGCTTGAATACATTTGGTTTCCTGTTTCATTTTTCCTCCTTACTCTCCTGGCATCGACTTATTCGTACATCGACCGGTCAATACACAGACCTGTCAATACATCGCCTATCTGCATGTAAAATATATGAGCTGATAATTCTGTGCCAGTGTGTCCAATAACCTCTGCGCTCCCTTAAGTCTTTCGGAATCCAGATTGACAAACGGATCATCCAATACCAGTATCGGCTTCTCCGTCTCATACATCGCATCGACGAGTGCAAGCCTTAAGCAAAAACCGATAAGATCCTGATAACCGGTGCTTAAAAGTGCCGTATCTCTCTGTATCCCCAGTTCATCAACCGTAATGTTGGTATTGGCATCTATATGATATCTGCCGGCATCGGTGCCCGTCACTGCACTGTAATACCTACTGAAGCCGGTCAGCAGAGGCTCCATATATTTTGCCGTTATGCTCTCCTTGGCCATCGTCAGATACTTCACGGCATTCTTGAGATTCTTATATCTGCGCTTGCCGTCCAATAACTGCTGTTCCTTGACGGCAAGAGATGCCTTGTCCTCTTCCCAGAGTTCGAGTTTTTCCTGCAATTCGTCGTGACGGCTGCTCTCATCCCTTAAGCTTGCTGCAGCCTTATCCGCCTCTTCACTCACTTTGCCGAGTTCTTCGTTTATCTCACCAAGAGAAGTCAGTTCCTCAGGCACTGTAAGATGCTCCAGTTCTTCGGTATCATAGTCCCCGGCAAACTCCTGTGCGCGTTTTTTTGCCTTATCCGCCCTCTCAACGGCTTCCTTATAACTGCGAAGATCCAGTGACAGGGTATTGAGCTGTCTTATATGATCGCCTCCCGGCGCAACACCAAGTCCCTTAAGATAGTTGCTTATCATCTCCTCGCATTCATTCTTCGCCTCAACGGCCTTGTCATACGAAGCCTTCTTATCCTTAAGCCTTAGATATTCATCAGCCATTGTATGCAGGGATCTTAAGTCTTCCGTGACCGATGTCGGATCCAGCGCCATCCCGTATCTGTCCAGATATCTCTTGGTCTCCTCCATCACCGATCTTCTGTATTCCTCACCCTGCTCAATGAGATTCTGTGTTCTCTGTATATCTCTCTCGATATCCTTACTTCTGTATTCGATATCTTCCCTGTGTCTCTTAAAGCCGGTGACTGTCGCTGCTATTCCGCCTGCGAGAATAAGCGCCGATATCGCGGTACCTATCCACCTTAAGACATTGGTCGGCATGATGAGGATCGAAGCAACGGCACAGATCATGGCCAACAGTATCATACCCATTCCCGCTATGGATGCAGATGGCAGATTCTTCTCATCCCTCTTTAACATATCCAGTTCATTTCTTAAGACCTTAAGCTCCGCCTTATTGTCCGTTTCATCCGACAGACTCTTGTCCACTTCCCTGTTCTTTCGTATGAGGTTCGTGGTCTCATTCATATCGGGAAGTCCTGCAGCAAAACGTCTTCCATGGGCCTCAAGCCTCTCAGTCTCGGTCGCATTTAATGCATAGAAGTTCACGTTCTCACAGAGTCCGCCGTATTCTGCGGCCTTGTTCTGCATCTCGGCCAGCTCCTTCTCATCCGGTATCTCATCCGGAAAAGCAGCCCGTCTTACTGCTGCTTCCTCTTCACGTTCCGCCTGCTCGGCACGAACACTCTCCCATTTCTCCTTGAGATTCTGCTTATCCTTATAGAGACTTAACTTTGTCTGCTTATCCGTAAGTTCCCTGCGCCTTGATGTAAGAGCTTCCAATCCTGCCCTTTTTTCTCCCATCGAATCTTCGAGTCTGTGAATGGAATCCAAAATGACCGAACCCTCTCTTACCCTGGTGCGCAGAGTCGTCACATCGCCTTCTAACCTGTACAGAGATCCTGTGGATCTTGTCGGCGATTCCTTATTGAGCAGATCGTTAAGTTTATCTACCGCTTTCTCATAACTGTCAAGGTCCCCGGTATTGTCAGCGATTCCGCCGATCATTGCATTGATGCCGTCTGTGGTATGTGTCACGACATCGTTCTGACCGATGTATGCCGTCCTCATATAGGATTCCGCGTTCACTCCGAATATCTCCTCACCGATATTCTGAGAATAAGCATCACTTATCAGATTGGTAGACTCATCCCTTAGTTCAAATGTATCCTCAGAGACCTTGCTTCCGAATGTCCTGACGATCGTATAGTTGTTCTTTCCATCGGAAAATGAGAGTCTTCCACCGTATACTCCGCCCTGCCAGGGTTCGAATCTCTTGCGTTCGTTCTCTCCCGCTTTACGCTTGCCCTCACCTTCAAACCCGTAGAACATCACGCGGATGAACGCAGCCAGAGTGGATTTGCCCTGCCCGTTGCTCGCCATTATGCTGTTGCAGCCTTCGTCAAAACTCCTGTCATAATCTTTGAGTCTGCCGAAGTTCTCAATATGACACCCGAGTAATCTCATATCTCACCCATCTGGCCCGTTATCGCCATCAGACCTATCCTTATCACTTCCGCCTTGTCCTGATCCGTAATATCCGTACAGGCCTCTATCATGCGCACGTACTCTCCCTTAAGAGAAGCATCGAGAGCATAATCCGAATAGTCTACTTTATATCGCGTTTCATCGTCGATCTTAACGAAATAGAATCTGTCCTCAAAATTCTTATATATGTGATCGATATCCTTCTCTATCTCTATATCCACTTCACCCTTAAGCACGATCTTAAGGAGGTTCTCGGATCCCGTCTCATCTTCGGCAAGTTTAGTCGTTATCCTGTCAATGATATCGCCGGTGGTCTCACATTCTGATATGTCCACTTCCGTTTCGTATAAGCGCCTCGTGGCAAAGGGAACAAATGTCCTTTCTATCCTGTGAGACTCTTCGTCAATATCTAAGAGAACAAAACCGTGATCGCCGGTCTCGTCAAACCCTCTTCCTTCAAGGCATCCCGGATAGCAGTAAACACCGCGTCCGTCCAGTTTCTCTTCCTTGTACTCATGCACATGACCAAGCGCAAGATAATCTATATTCCTGTTCTTAAGTTCACGTAAGGCTATTATCTCTGCCTTGTCCTTGCTCTTTGTCTCAGTCTCCTGACCGTGCAGCATAACAATATTGATATCATCGGGATCAAGAAGAAGCGAATTATAACAGGTCACGCTGCTTGACGGGGACAGTTCTATGGCTGTCAGCATGACACTGCTGTCATTATCTATCCGGTAGCTCTTCCACTCATCCGCAAAGAGTTTAAGATTGTCCGGTATCTCTTCAAGAGAAGACAGGAAACTGTCCCTGTCATGATTACCCTTAAGATAATAGAAATCTATTTCGGGATTTCCAATGATCTTGTCTCTTACCGTATTACGGGTAAGTGCCGAAATGCTGCTCGTGTCGAACATATCTCCGGCTATGAGTATGGCCTTAATGTCATTATCACGGGCATAGTCCACCATACGGACAAAGGTATTAAGGAGCTCCGATCTCCGCTCCTTGGCCTTGGTCCTGTCCAGATTGCTGGTCATTTTGGAATCTAAGTGCAGATCTGCACAATGGATGAGTTTCATCTGATCTCCCCCGGTCCTATCCCAGATCCTTGAACCTTATATCCACCCGTCTGCCTATGCCCGCCGCAAGCCTTACGAGCATCTCGATGGTCGGATTATATGATCCGTTCTCCATACGGGCAATATTGGGCCTGGATATCCCCGTTCTTCTTGAGAGTTCCTCCTGGGTGATCCCTGCCTGCTTCCTGAGTGTCACAAATTCCTGCATGAGCTGGAACTTGATCTTCTCCTGCTCATGATCCAGATCAAAGGGGCCGTAGGTCTCTCTGACTATGTAGTTCTTCTTTTCTTCTCTGGTCATACGGTATCATATCTCCTTATGATCGCCCGGTCCGTACGAAGCGGACTTCAAACTCTCTCATATTTCAAAAAAGCATATGTTGTATCGAAGTAAACCTGTTCCTCGCTCTCAGACGTTATCTTCCAGTCGGGATCCTTATCAAGGTCGGGGAAATATGCATCCGCTTCGTATTCTCTGTCTATCTTGGTCACATAGACGGTATCACAGTACGGAAGCATCTGCTTGTATATGGAATCTCCTCCGATAATGTATATCCTGTCGTCCGGATATGACTTAAGCTCGTCTATGAGCTGCTCTATGCCGTGAACGACTATCGCATCATCCACCCTGTAATCTTCGTTGGTGGAAAGTACGATGTTCGTCCTGTTGGGCAGAGGTTTTCTGCCCGGAAATGTATCCATTGTCCTACGGCCGAGTACGACAACACCCCCTGTCGTCTCTTCTCTGAACATCTTCTGGTCTGCAGGTATACGTATGAGCAGCTGGCCTTTATTGCCTATCGCCCAATTGGAATCTACAGCTACGATCGCATTCATGGTAATTCTCCCTTCTTTTTCCTAGATCGCAATCGGGATATCCTTGATCTGTTCTCCCGTAACATAATCCGTGACAGTTATATCATCCTTGGTAAACTTATAGAAATCATGTATATCCGGATTGAGAGTGACCTTTGGTGCCGGATACTGTTCTCTTCCTATAAGCTCTTCTATGATCGGAACATGCCTGTCATATATATGTGCATCGGCTATGACGTGGACGAACTCACCGACCTCCATATCGCAGACCTGTGCCAGCATATGGAGCAGCATCGCATACTGAGCCACATTCCAGTTATTAGCCGCCAGTACGTCCTGTGATCGTTGATTGAGTATACCGTTAAGAGTCAGCCTGTCCTCGCCCTTGCGTTGAGTCACGTTAAATGTCATTGAGTAGGCGCAGGGATAGAGATTCATCTCGTGCAGATCCTTGTGCACGTAGATATTGGTGAGTATCCTTCGTGAGAACGGATTGTTCTTAAGGTCATATATGACCCTGTCCACCTGATCCATCTCACCTTCTTTGTACTTGTGTTTGACACCCATCTGATATCCGTATGCCTTGCCGATGGAACCGTCAGGATCCGCCCATTCATCCCAGATATGCGAACCCAGATCCTTGATGTTGTTGGACTTCTTCTGCCATATCCACAAAACCTCATCAACTGCCGACTTAAGTGCTGTCCTTCGCAGAGTGATAAGAGGAAACTCCGATCTCAGATCATATCTGTTCACTACTCCGAACTTCTTGATGGTATAGGCGGGTGTGCCGTCCGGCCAGTGCGGGCGCACCTTCTCGCCTCTTGTATCCGTGCCGTTATCGAGTATATCCCGGCACATATCCACAAAAACCTTATCTGCGTAACTCATTTCATCCTTTCTCCTTATATATGTATGAAAGTAATTAATCTCTGCCGGGCTGGCATATATATTGCACAGCGGGCACGCTTGCGCTAAGGTTCCGACGTAGCGGTGCATAAGGCGCCTGAGGGACGCCGCCTAAGCACCGACGTCTCCAATTACCCGCTTGTACAATATATATGCCAGCCGTTAGAATTATCTGTCCCATTTATCGGAAAGCGAATTGATCTGATCCGCGAACTTCGCCAGATCCTTATTGGATACACCCTCGTTCTTCTTGATGACACCCATGAGCCTCTGACCTGCTGCCAGAAGTCTGGAGAATACGTCACTGACAGGCTTCTTCTTGGGTGCGATGGGTATCGGCGATGCCTCATAGTCGAACGTGCCGGATATAAGGTCGTACTTGGTGCCGCTGTAAGGTGCATAAGCATCCAGATCGCACTCATCTATGAGAGTATGGGTAAAAGCCTCCGCGACTGCATCTTCGCCATGCACAACGAATACCAGCCTGGGGCGTTTCTTAAAGGCGCCTATCCATTCAAGCAGGCCTTCTCTGTCCGCATGTCCGGATATACCGACGAGCTTACGTATGTCAGCACGTATCTCTATGGTCTCACCGAAGAGTCTGACTTCCTTGGCTCCGTCTATTATCGTACGCCCCAAGGTTCCTATGGCCTGATATCCCACGAAGAGTATCGTACATTCAGGTCTCCACAGATTATGCTTAAGATGATGTCTGATACGGCCGGCTTCGCACATGCCTGATGCCGACAGTATGACCTTGGGTGTCATATCGAAGTTGATCGCTTTAGACTCATCGCTTGTGATGCTTAAGTTAAGTCCCGGGAACGTGATCGGATTGATGCCCTGACGCACGAGTTCCATCGCTTCTTCGTCGAAGCAGTCCTCCTCGTTCTTATGGAAGATGCTCGTTGCCTCAACCGCCAACGGACTGTCCACATATACCGGGAAATCCGGGAATCCCTGTATTAGTTTTCTTTCCTTGATCTGTCTTATGAAATAGAGCATCTCCTGCGTACGCCCTACCGCAAATGACGGGATGACCACATTACCGCCTCTGTTGAAGGTGGTCTGTATTATCTCGGCCAGTTCCTTCACATAGTCCGGTCTATCTGAGGTATGGAGCCTGTCACCGTAGGTGGACTCCATTACTACATAATCCGCTTCTTCCGTATATTCGGGATCCTTGATGAGGGGCTGGTCCTTATTGCCGATATCACCGGAGAATACTATCTTGCGCTCCTCATTGCCTTCCTTAAGCCATACCTCTATGGACGCGGATCCGAGAAGATGGCCGACATCCGAGAATCTTATGCTGATGTTCTCATCTAACTCTATCTTCTGTCTGTACGGGCACGGAACAAGGCACTTGATGGCTCCGTCCGCATCCTCCATACGATATAAGGGCTCCGACACCTGGACAGCCGCACTTCGCTTGGCCTTCCTGCTCTGCCATTCTGTCTCCTGCATCTGTATATGTGCACAGTCTCTTAACATTATGCTGCACAGATCGGCGCTCGCTATAGTGGTATATATCTTGCCTCTGAACCCTCTTGCATACAGAAGAGGCAGAAGTCCCGAGTGATCGACATGGGCATGCGTGAGCAATACATAATCAATGAGCGGCGGTTCTATCGGCAGATCCGCGTTCTCAAATACATTGATACCCTGCTCCATACCGTAATCCACAAGGAAGTGTTTATCACCGCATTCTACATAATGACAGCTTCCCGTAACCTCATGAGCTGCACCGATGAACATAAGCTTCATATGTCAGTAACCCTCCTTATATCAGATATTGTGTGACGTTTTATGAGCAAACACAACTTCTTGTATCAGTATATCATATTTGTTCGGTTCAATGTATCATATTTTACAATTCAGTTAATAAAATATTAATGGTACTCAAACGCATAATGTGTTAGAATGAATTCATGCAGGAACTGTGACTTTAGTATCAGTACCATAAGTCCGGTCGATACCTGCGGAAAGGAACAGATATGATCAAACTAACATATTGTGACGACAGCATACTCCAGAGGAAGGCCATAGACGAATGGCTCAAGATCTACAGTGCCAAGAAGGGCATCACCATAGAAGGTGTTCCTTTTTCTACAGGAACAGACCTTTTGACAGCCGTTGAGAACGGAGCGTCGTTTGATATCTACATACTCGATATCATCATGCCCGAGCTTAAGGGTACCGAAGTGGCAGCCAAGTTAAGAGAATATGATTCTGCAGGCCAGATAATATTCTTAAGTTCCACATCCGCATTCGATGAGGCAGCTCAGAATGTAGGCCCTGTCGGATATCTTCTCAAGCCGGTATCCGCCGACCAGTTATATACCATGTTGGACAAGGCCATATCGGAACTTGACTGACATTCTTTCAATCCGTTATATAAGCTGAGGACCGGTCATCATTGGCCGGTCCTTAGTTTTGTCCTGTTCTTAAGTTCGTAATAGAAGAGATACTGCTGGACTATCCCCGCCATCCCCTCGTATTTCTCATAAGGGAAGCCCTTAGGATAATAGGTTTGGAGCAACTGCTTTACGTGCGTATCGATCGGAAACGCCTCTATATGGTGCAGACCGAACAGACAGATGCAGTTGGCCACCTTGGGGCCTATCCCCGTAAATCCCACAAGCGCGTCATAGGCCTCTTCATAGCTCATATGAGCAAGCTCATCAAGCAGTGAATCGCTCTCCTTAAATACCTTTACCGCATTCTCTATATACGGAGCCCTGTATCCCAGCCCGAGACTCCTGTCGTTTAATATCCTGATATCGAATTCTTCGGGTCTCGGAAAATACGGACAACTTGCTTTTATCATGTCCGCAGATCCGTCATCCTTTCGGGACGAAGTATCGGAATGTCTTTTGCATATCTCTTCAACCGAACCCGTGATCCTCCTGATATTATTATTCTGGGAGATCAAAAAAGTTATGATCATCTCCCATGTATCCTGCTTAAGTATCCTTATGCCGCTTCCGAGTCTGTAGCTTTCTATGGCATGTTCATCCTCAGATCCCATTATCCTGTTACGAACATCCTCATAATCCGTGTCCATATCCAGATAATCGGCCCAATGACCGTTCCAGTCAACATCGTCACAGCTTAGCTCAAACTCATCCTTCTCTCTGTCGATACATCTGATGATGAGAGGCCCAAAATCCCGCTGCTGCGGGCCATACGATGGTATGACATATGTGTCATATTGTATATCATCTCTGTCAGACTTGTACGCGTCATAACTGTCACACACAATATCTGCCTCTGCCTTTTTCCATCTGAAACACTGTCCGCTCTCCGCGATCTGTTTAAGATCTAAGTGTGGGATCGTCAGGATCATATGCCTTTCCTCCGTAGAAATAAAAGGCCCGAAGGAAAACTTCGAGCCTTGATCTGTACATATCTGTTATCCGCAAGCTTTATGAATTGGCCATCTCACATAATTCCGCGAGCATCTTGGGTAATTCGGTCTCCATGTTCTCATTCGAGAACTGGCAGGTACCGACCTTCTTATGTCCGCCGCCGTTATACTTAAGCATCAGACTGCCCACATTGACATCGGAAGTCTTGTTGATGATGCTGTATCCTACTGCTGCAGAACATCCCTGGCCTCCGCGACCGCTCACGATCCATGCCGATATGTTCTGTTCGGGATACATGCTGTAGATCAGGAATCTGTTGCCTGTGTATATGGGATCGACTCCGCGAAGGTCTGAGATGATGACATTACCTTCCACTCTTGTATGAGCTGTTACCATCTCCTTAAACTTGGCCGTCTGCTCGTTATAGACCTCTATTCTCTCCTTGACATCCGGCATCTCCAATATCTCTTCGGTAGTCTTGTCCTTGCAGGCTACCATGAGTTTCTCCATGAGCTGATAATTGGAAACGGTGAACTGCCTCCAACGTCCGAGGCCGGTTCTGGGATCCATGAGGAAGCCTACTAAGATCCAGCCTGTAGGATTGAGAACTTCATCGACCGTTAAGTTGCCCGAATCCACCTTGTCAACAGCCGTCATCATATCATCAAAATTGGGGAACTTCTCCTTGCCGCCGTAATATTCGTATATGATACGCGCACACGACGGTGTGATCCTGCTCTCGCCCTTATACTTGCCTTGAAGTTCAAGTCTCTCGTGCTCACTTGAATGGTGATCAAACCACAGCCCGCAGCCTTCTACATAAGGCACATTGGCCAGACAGTCATTCTCGTCGATCTCAACGAGTCCGTCCTGCAGATCCTTCGGATGTGCGAAGGTCCAATGATCAATCACGCCGGCTTCCAGTAAAAGAGCACCACATGCAAGACCATCGAAGTCCGAACGCGTAACCAATCTCATCGCCATTAGAGTATTCCTCCTATCTAAACTTAATCATTCTTTCATTATTGTAGTGTAAAAGGTTTTTTTATTCAAGGGGTGGTTTCGGTTTTTTTCATATTTATTATACCTTATGTTATATGTTATACTGACTCGTAAGATGTAATAAATGCCGTAACGGCATTATTCAGGAGGGAAATAAATGAAGAAGAACATTGCTTCACTTTGTGTGGCAGCTGCACTGGTCTGCTCTCTTTCAGGCTGTGGCAGCAATACGGCAGCGCCTGCAGATACGGACAATGCGGCTATACCTGCGACTGAGGAAGCAGCTGCAGAAGCACAGACACCTGTCGAAGCTACGAAGACTCCGGGGATACTCGGCTATAACCTTTTGTGGTCTGATGAATTCGACGGGCCGGAACTTAACAAGGACAACTGGAATATAGAACTTCGCGATCCCGGTTGGACCAACAATGAGCTTCAGGCCTACGTTGACAGTCCCGAGAATGTTTCTATCAAGGACGGATGCCTCTGCCTTAAGGCGATAGAGACCGTTGATGAAGCCGGCAATAAGAGTTATACATCAGGCAAGGTCAACTCTCAGAACAAACAGGATTTTATGTACGGCAAAGTAGTGATCAGAGCCAAGGTGCCTGCAGGACAGGGTTTGTGGCCTGCTGCATGGATGATGCCCACCGATGAGCAGAAGTACGGCCAATGGCCCAAGTGCGGCGAGATAGACATAATGGAAGTACTGGGCAACGATACATCCACGGCATATTCGACGATCCATTATGGTGAGCCACACGGACAGCAACAGGGCAAACTCGTACTTGAAGACGGATCCTTCGACGACGGTTTCCATGATTATTCCGTGGAATGGACTCCCGGCAATATCAAGTTCTATATCGATAACAATCAGGTACTTGAGACCAACGACTGGTTCACGGCTGTTGAAGGCGAGGATGAGAAACCTTATCCCGCTCCTTTCAACCAGACCTTCTTCGTCCAGATGAATCTGGCCGTCGGAGGTGACTGGCCCGGCAATCCTGATGATACTACCGATTTTGACAATGCGGAATTTCTGATAGATTATGTCAGAGTCTATCAGAAGGATATGTACAATACCAACGTCACCAAGCCCGTTATCGAAATGCGTGAGCCCTTAGAGGACGGCAATTATATAGTTAACGGAGATTTTTCGGACGAAACGGAGGATCTGGAAGATGATGTTGACTGGAAGTTCCTCCTTGCGCAGAACGGCGAAGGAGCCGCAGTCATAAAAGACGGCATGATAGAGATAACGAGTACTGCCGAGGGTGATGTGGACTATTCTGTACAGTTGGTAAGCTGGGATATCCCGATCAAAAAAGATTCCAAATACAGGATCACCTTTGATGCCAAGGCGTCAAAGCCGCGTAATATAGTAGTCGCCGTGACTGCTCCGTACGTGAACTGGATCAGGTACTTCCCCGATACCGAACTGGCCATAACGGATTCCTGGGAGACATATACTTATGAATTCGAAATGACGGACAAGACCGATCCCAGAGGAAGACTCGAATTCAACCTGGGCCACAGAGGATCAACGGAAACTGTTGACATCACGAACGTAAGACTCGAAGAGATAGAGTGATAATAGATAAGGAGTGATCTATGCTTAATCTGAAAAAAGGAGTGAATCTGGGCGGCTGGCTCTCTCAGTGCCCGGAATATACCACGGACCGTTATGAGAACTTCATTACCGAGAGCGATATCAAGGACATAGCCGCTATGCATTGTGACCATGTCCGTCTTCCCATCGATTATCAGGTGATCGAAACAGAGGACGGTTACGAGATAGCCGACAATTACCGGTATATAGACAATGCGATAAACTGGTGTCGCAAATTCGGACTGAAGACCATACTCGATGTTCACAGGACCTGGGGCTATTCATTCGACGATGCCGGAAAAGAGGGACTAAACACGCTCTTCTCAAGCGATGAGGCCAAGGACAGATTCCTCAAATTATGGAATAAGCTATCCGCCAGATACGGCAGATACAGTGACAGTGTGGCCATGGAACTGCTAAATGAAGTAGTCAACCCCGAATACGCCGACAGCTGGAATGAACTCATTAAGAAAACCGTATCCGTGATAAGAAAGAACGCGCCGGATACCACGATAATCTACGGCGGAGTGGAATGGAACAGTGCGAATACACTTAAATTCTTAGATACTCCGGCTGATGATAATACGATATTTACCTTCCACTACTATGAACCTTTGGTCTTCACCCATCAGAAGGCTCCCTGGGTTCCTCAGATTCCGCAGGATCTGTCGGTGGATTACAGGGAAGATATCGAGTATTACAAAGAGCTCTCATCAAAGATCGGACTCCAGGGCGAGGGTTGCGCCGAAACCAAGGCCGGCAGGATGGGAATTGAATTCCACGAAGAGATGATAGCCGATGCCCTGCGGGTTGCGGCAGAGAAGGGCTTAAATCTCTACTGCGGAGAATTCGGCGTCATAGACAGAGCAGATCCTGATGAAGCTCTTAAATGGTACAGAGATATGATCACCTTATTCAAAAAACACAACATAGGTTACTGTGTATGGTCATATAAGGAGATGGATTACGGACTCACAGGTCAAAAGTATGCAAAGATCCGAGAATTGATAGCTCAGTCTTAAACCGCCCTTCGATAAGGATCAGAACAATTGGAAAGACGCAGACCGTAGTTTTTATATCGGCCTGCGTCTTTATCTTTGGTTTTATATTATATATATCGGACAGGATCTTAAGATCGTTAACCCGTTTTCGGTATAAATATCCTTTTTAGGCATCAAAGAATGTTGCGGCACATTTTTCTGTTGTGTATAATAAATATCTGAGGAACACAAACAACAATAAACAGAAACGGAGGATTTCATATGGCTTGTTTTCTGGTATCCGGCGCTGAAGCTGTTGTAGTCAAGGCTGTAGAAAAGGCAGAGGAGAAAAAAGAATTAAAAAGGATCGAATCAGGTGATGTCTCAGTCAATTCTGCGACCATACCTTTGAGCAGAAAGCTTAAGTGGCTCTTTAATCTCCTTTTGGGTGGAGCCGTATTGCTCGCATTCGAGCATGTATGGCACGGAGAAGTTGTTGCATGGTTCCCCTTCCTTACGGCAATGAGCGATCCTGCAGATGCATCTGAGATGTTCCATGAGATGGCTACGGTAGGCGTGACCATGGCCTTACTCATAACTGCTGTGTGGGCAGGTATGTGTGTTACTGCAGATGCCATCGTTAAGCGTAATGCATCTGATACTGCTTCAAACGAAGCATAGTTTGGAAGGGAGATATATATGACATTACTTATTACTGTATTTGCGGCAGTCATCTCTACGGTTATATGGTATAACAGAGAGAATGACGACATGAAACTCGGTCCTCTTCTTTTTATGTACTGGGGAGCTTCGATCATGTGGTTTGTGGATGCGATCTTTGAATACGCGGAACTCGGAGCAGAATACTTCGCTCCCGCTTTAGAGGATATAATCAATGATACTTTCCTCGGACTCTCCGTAGTGGCTTTGGGTCTTGTGATCTGGGTAGTGAGACTCCTTATCTTAGATCCCAAGGGAAAGATCGGCAGGATCCTTATAAGAGACCGCAAGACAGTTTGATCATTTGACAGAACTTATATGAGATAAAATATGAACCGCCGGGACTTATCAGCCCGGCGGTTCGTTTATTCATATCATTATATGGCAGTTTGTGTCGATCTTATGATCATCAGCTGTTAAAGAGAGGTGTTGAGAGATATCTGTCACCTGAATCAGGAAGCAGTACAACTATATTCTTGCCTGCATTCTCGGGACGGGCTGCAAGGATAGTTGCTGCCTTAAGAGCTGCGCCTGATGAGATACCTACAAGTATACCCTCGCTTACCGCAAAGGCCTTGCCTTCTGCAAATGCATCTTCATTTTCTATAGTTATGATCTCATCATATACACTTGTGTTGAGTGTGTCAGGAACAAAACCTGCACCGATACCCTGTATCTTATGAGGACCCGGTGTGCCCTTAGAAAGCACCGGAGATGTAGCAGGCTCAACTGCAACCACTTTTACATTAGGATTCTTCTCCTTAAGATACTCGCCCACACCTGTGATGGTACCGCCTGTACCGACGCCGGCTACGAAGATATCTACCTTGCCGTCTGTCTGATCCCAGATCTCGGGACCTGTGGTAGCCTTGTGTGCTGCAGGGTTCGCCGGATTAACAAACTGTCCTAAGATAACTGCTCCTTCGATCTCCTCCTTAAGTTCTTCAGCCTTGGCGATGGCACCCTTCATACCCTTTGCACCCTCTGTAAGAACAAGCTCTGCACCGTATGCCTTAAGCAGGTTACGACGCTCAACACTCATAGTATCGGGAAGAGTAAGGATGGCTCTGTAACCCTTGGCTGCCGCAACTGCTGCAAGGCCGATACCGGTATTACCACTGGTGGGCTCTATGATCGTTGCTCCGGGCTTAA
>CAMNDJ010000006.1 GCA_946535225.1 uncultured Lachnospiraceae bacterium | reverse complement strand
CATGGGCTGCTCTGTAGATGAAGAGAAGAACAAGCTTCGCGGTGAGGAGGTCATAATCTCCAAGCCCGGCGACAAGGTGACGATCATGGTAGTTCCTACCAACGAGGAGCTTGCGATCGCCCGCGAGACAGTTCGCCTGACAAAATAGATTCAAGATAGAGACGATATCCGTTTACTAGACGGATTCGACTTATAGATAATGCTGATTGTAAAGCTTCGTGCTGAGCAAAAAGGAGGACAAAATGAATAAAGACGGATCAAATGTATCTCTGACTAAGAGGATCGCGATCAGTGCGATACTGCTGGCTGTATGTATAGTCAGCCAGTTTTTCAAAAACTTAAGTGTCTACATCACGGGACCGGTTATCAACCTTTGCCTTGTGCTCGTGACTCTCACTGCCGGGTTAGTATGCGGAATTATCTTAAGCATCATCACTCCGGTCACTGCTTTTATGATAACGGGCAATCCGCTGATGAGTGCGGTACCTGCTATCCTGCCGCTTATCATGCTGGGCAATGCCGTACTGGTTGTCATGACCCATCTCCTGTTTAAGAAGACGATATCCGGCGAAAACAGGCTGATTAATCCGAAGTCGATCGCAGCGGCCGTACTTGCATCTCTTGTGAAGGGATGCGTGATGGGTCTTACTATATCGCTGTGGCTCTTACCGACCTTTATACCCGCGGAGAGTCCGCTTAGGGGCAAGATGCCGGTATTCCAGATGACGTTCTCGGTTGTGCAGTTTACTACGGCGTTGATAGGTTTTGTATATTTCTTTATTGTATGGGTGCCGCTTAGGAAGACGGCCATAGTATCGGAGAGTCAGGTTGGAGACGAGAATAGCGCTGGTAGCGATAATAGTTAAGGACAGATCACAGACTTCACGCCTCAATGAGCTGCTGATGGATTACGGTCAGTATATCCTCGGAAGGATGGGGCTGCCGCATCAGGTACATAACGGGGAAGAGCTGGCGATCATAAGCATCGCCATGGAAGCTCCGCAGGATGTGATAAGTGCATTATCCGGTAAGCTCGGTATGCTTAAGGGCGTGACAAGCAAGGTGATCTATTCATAAGCAAAAGTTACCAAAAACGAATAACAAAAACTGTTACAAATCACGAAATTATCCCATAGGTGCAAGTAATTATTGAATTAAGTGCACTTATGGGATATTATATTTGTAGCGCTCCGTGCACGGGCACGGAAAGTGTCTCTCCCGATACACAACCTGTAGACGGGATGGCGGCGCAGACTACAAAATGTATTGGAGGTAGCTATGTTATACGTAGGAATTGACTTAGGAACATCGGCAGTTAAGCTCTTACTTATGGATGAGACGGGCAAGATACACAAGATCGTATCCAGAGAATATGATCTTGCATTTCCTCATCCCGGCTGGTCAGAGCAGAAGCCCGAGGATTGGTATGCTCAGTCTATAGACGGATTGAAGGAACTCTTAAGCGAGTGCGACAAGTCTAAGGTTGCAGGAATCAGCTTCGGCGGACAGATGCACGGACTCGTGATCCTTGATAAGGACGATAATGTGATCCGTCCCGCGATTCTGTGGAACGACGGACGTACGACCAAGGAGACAGATTATCTCAATAACGTAATAGGTAAAGATAAGCTGTCGGAGTATACAGCTAACATCGCATTTACAGGATTTACGGCACCCAAGATCCTTTGGGTAAAAGCGAATGAGCCTGAGAATTTCGCCCGTATCGAGAAGATAATGCTTCCCAAGGATTATCTGGCATATAAGCTGTCAGGTGTTCATTGCACGGATGTATCGGATGCATCAGGCATGCTGTTATTCGATGTTAAGAACAGATGCTGGTCCAAGGAGATGATGGAAATCTGTGATGTCAAGGAATCTCAGCTGGCTAAGATATTCGAGAGTTATGAAGTAGTCGGCACACTTAAACCGGATGTAGCTTCAGAACTTGGTCTTTCCACGGATGTCAAGATCGTTGCCGGCGCAGGCGATAATGCTGCGGCAGCAGTAGGTACGGGAACTGTCGGTGACGGCAGATGTAATATATCTCTCGGTACGAGCGGAACGATATTCATTTCATCCAAGACTTTCGGAGTGGACAGTAATAATGCACTTCATTCATTCGCACATGCCGACGGAAGCTACCATCTCATGGGATGTATGCTGTCCGCTGCATCATGCAACAAGTGGTGGATGGAGGATATCATAGACACCAAGGATTTTGCGGGTGAGCAGAAGGCTATTGATAAGCTGGGTGAGAACCACGTATTCTTCCTGCCTTATCTTATGGGCGAGAGATCTCCGATCAATGATCCGTATGCAAGGGGTACGTTTACCGGCATTACGATGGATACCACAAGAGCCGATATGACACAGGCTGTACTTGAAGGCGTTGCATTTGCATTAAGAGATTCTTTCGAGGTTGCCAAGTCACTCGGTATTAAGATAGAGCGCACCAAGATCTGCGGTGGCGGAGCCAAGTCTCCTCTCTGGAAGAAGATGATAGCCAATATCCTCGGTATCAAGGTGGATGTCATAGAGAGCGAAGAAGGTCCGGGCTACGGCGGAGCGATGCTTGCAGCGGTTGCCTGCGGAGAGTTTGCATCTGTTGAGGAAGCGGCCCAAAAGCTTGTGAAGGTTGTGGATACTGTTGAGCCTGATGCTGAGCTCACAGCCAAGTATGAGGCAAGATATCAGCAGTATAAGCAGATTTATCCTGCACTTAAGCCTGTATTTAAGGCTTTAGCATAAATGTATTAGGAGGACGAACAAATGAAGATTCAAAATGTTACGGATGCGGCTTTTCGTAAGTACGGAAGAGTCATATCAGAGATCGATTTTACCGAGCTTATCGAGGCAATGGAGAAGTCACCCCTTCCGGATGATGTAGTATATGAGCCTTCGATCGATTACCTTGAGGCCACATCGCTCATGGAAAAGATGCAGACTGTATATTACGGTGAGCTTCCGATCCAGATCGGATACTGCAACGGTCACAATCATCTTCTCAATGCGGTCGAGTATCACAGATCGTCAGAGCTTGATATCGCCTGCACGGATCTTATACTTCTCATAGGATGCCAGCAGGATATCACAGACGACTTTACCTATGACACCAACAAGATAGAGGCGTTCCTTGTTCCGAAGGGAACAGGTGTTGAACTCTATGCCACAACTCTTCACTATGCTCCGTGCAGTGTAGGTGATGCAGGTTTTAAGTGCATAGTAGTACTTCCCAAGGACACCAATCTTCCGCTTGATGCCAAGCATGCAGGATATGAGGATGCACTGATCACGGCCAAGAACAAGTGGCTCATCGGACACGCCGAGGGCGGTCTCGATGCAGGCGCACATATCGGGCTCATAGGACCGAATGTAAGCGTATAGGAATGATACTTTTCAATAAGAAAATGTAACTACCGGATCTGTCTAAGGTAATAAAATGATAGGTGGCTGCATTTGACTAAATGTAGTGAGACTTGCGCGATCATAGGGTCGCAGCGATCATATAAGGTATAGTAAGGAGGATTACTAATGAACAACATTCCCAAGATCAAATTAGGTATCGTGGCTGTCAGCCGTGATTGTTTCCCGGAGTCTTTATCTGTTAACAGACGTAAGGCTTTGGTAGATGCTTATAAGGCAAAATATGATGCATCTGACATCTATGAGTGCCCCATCTGTATCGTTGAGAGCGAGATCCATATGGTTCAGGCTCTTGAGGATATTAAGAAGGCAGGATGTAATGCACTTTGTGTATACCTCGGCAACTTCGGTCCCGAGATTTCCGAGACACTGCTCGCTAAGCACTTTGATGGACCTAAGATGTTCTGTGCTGCAGCAGAGGAGAGCCAGAAAGATCTTCAGGACGGCCGTGGTGATGCATATTGTGGTATGCTCAATGCAAGCTACAACTTAAAGCTTCGTAATGTGGGCGCTTATATCCCTGAGTATCCTGTTGGTGATGCTGAAGACTGTGCAGATATGATCCATGACTTCATTCCCGTAGCTCGTGCTATAGCAGGACTTGCAGATCTTAAGATCATATCATTCGGTCCCAGACCGCTTAATTTCCTTGCATGTAATGCACCGATCAAGCAGCTCTACAATCTCGGTGTTGAGATAGAAGAGAACTCAGAGCTTGATCTGTTCGAAGCATTCAACAAGCATGCAGGCGACTCTCGTATACCTGATGTTGTCAAGGATATGGAGAATGAGCTCGGTGCAGGCAATAAGAAGCCTGAGGTACTGGCTAAGCTCGCTCAGTATGAGCTTACACTTCTTGACTGGGTTGAGGAGCATAAGGGATATCGTAAGTATGTTGCTATCGCAGGCAAGTGCTGGCCGGCATTCCAGACACAGTTCGGATTTGTTCCCTGCTATGTAAATTCAAGACTTACAGGTCGCGGAATTCCCGTATCATGTGAGGTTGATATCTACGGATGTCTTTCAGAGTATATAGGAACATGCGTATCAGACGATATCGTTACTCTTCTTGATATCAACAACTCTGTACCTAAGGATATGTACAATGAGTCTATTAAGGGCAAGTTCGATTATCAGTTTACGGATACGTTCATGGGCTTCCACTGTGGTAATACATGCTCTAAGAAGCTTGCATCATGCGAGATGAAGTATCAGAAGATCATGGCCAGAAACCTTCCTGTTGAGGTTACCAACGGCACTCTTGAGGGCGACATCGCACCCGGAGATATCACATTCTACCGCTTACAGTCTACAGCTGATTCTCAGATCCGTGCATATGTTGCAGAGGGTGAGGTATTACCTGTAGCTACCAAGTCATTCGGTGGAATCGGTGTATTCGCTATCAAGGAGATGGGACGTTTCTACCGTCACGTACTCATCCAGAAGAACTATCCTCATCACGGTGCAGTAGCATTTGGTCATTACGGCAAGGCACTCTTCGAGGTATTCAAGTACATCGGTGTTCCGATGGAGGATATCAATTACAACCAGCCTAAGAACTTACCTTATCCGACAGAGAATCCTTTCGCATAAGGAAGAGCGATCGATAATTACGGGAGCCGGCAGTTATGCCGGCTCCTTTTTGCATATTTCGGTTTATTTATTGTTCGTCGTTTCGGCTCAAAATTATTATGACAAATAGGCAAAACAGTACATAATATGTTATAATATTCTGATAATTCACGGCATTCATGTCGGAGGTAAAACGGAGTGAAGATTAGCCCGAGAAGAATAGATAAAAGCAGTATGAGGCGAGTGGTGATAACCATCATAGCGATACTGTTTAATGTGATACCTGCATATTTTGTATACAGGTTTAAGCTCCCTATATATATTGATACTATCGGTACGATCTTTGTATCGGCAGTAGCAGGCACGTTCCCGGGTATCATTACCGCCGTGGCGACCAATCTTATATGCAGCATGTTCAATCATACGGCATTGTATTACATGTTGCTCAATATATTCATTGCCTTCTTTATTTCCTGGTATGTAAGAAAAGAGAAATACAAAAAGAAGAGGAATCTGATCCCGCATATGCTCGTACTGGCCTTTATAGGCGGAGGATTGGGAACCGTATTCCAATGGCTTTTATTGAAAGGACCTCAGTTTGAAGATGTAGCTCAGACAGCTAAGATCGTGGCAAAAGGATCTGAAACGGGTTATTTCTTTACGGCCATGCTTCTAAATGTAGTGCTCAATCTTTTAGATAAATCCATCACTACAGGAATAGGCGTGGCTTTGATATATATCATGCCGGCACATATGAGAGAGGAGATCTACAACAGCGGATGGAAGCAGAGACCTCTGTCTGACAAAGAGAGAAAGGATATCACGGCCAAGACCGATAAAAAGAGGCATTCGGTACAGACCAGAACAACAGCGATGCTGACGGTTGCATCACTTTCCATTGCATCCATAATGGGTTTCATAAGTGTAAGTCTGCACTTTGAAGACACCAAGAAGAATTATACTCAAAATGCGATCAATGCCGCAAAATTTGTGGCTTCGGTAGTTGACCCGGATATGGTCAACAGATATATAGAGGAAGGACAATCGGCACCGGGGTATCTCGAGACCAAGAAGCTTATCAAGGAGATCCATGACAATTCATTGGGGATCGAGTACCTTTATGTTGTCAAGATAGTAGAAGACGGGTGTGTATTTGTTTTTGATGTCGAAACAGAAGATGTTCCGGCATATGAACCGGGTGAGAAGATCGAATTTGAAGAGGCGTTTCTTCCTTATATTCCGACTCTGCTTAAAGGGGACGGAATAGAACCCATAGAATCCAATGATGTTTCCGGCTGGGTCATGACAGCTTACTATCCGATAAGAAATTCTTCAAGGGAAACAGTATGTTATGCGGCAGCTGATGTATCCATGCTGTATCTGTCGGACTATATCAAGGAGTTTGTTTTAAGGACATTACTCGTATTTGCCGGATTCTTTATCCTTATCATGGGCTACGGTCTGTGGATCACGGGACATTTTCTTATTTATCCGATAGGGAGTATGGCTAATAAGGCTGAGAACTTCATCAAAGGAATGGATGATCAGGAAAGTCTGGAGGAAAGTGTTAAAGAGCTGCGTAAGCTGGATATACATACGGGAGATGAAGTAGAGAAACTCTACAGAGCCATATGTGAAATGGGTGCGGAAACTGCGGAACAGATGCGTGAGATCAGATATTATGCCGAAGCTACAGCCAGAATGCAGAACGGACTGATTATTACCATGGCAGATATGGTCGAGAACAGAGACTCTGATACAGGCGCACATATACAGAAGACCGCAGCTTATGTGAAGATAATTGTGGAAGGTCTGAAAGCGAAAGGATATTACCTTGAGAAACTGACGCCGAGATTTATGTCGGCCGTAGTAATGTCTGCACCTCTACATGATGTGGGTAAGATCCACGTTCCGGATGCGATACTGAATAAACCGGGCAAGCTCGATCCTGACGAATTTGAGATCATGAAGACACATACAACGGCAGGTAAGAAGATCATGGAGCAGGCTATCAGTACCGTAAACGGGGAGAACTATCTTAAAGAAGCCCGAAATATGGCGGCATATCACCATGAACGCTGGGACGGAAAGGGATATCCGGACGGATTGCATGGGCAGGTCATTCCTCTGTCAGCCAGGATCATGGCGGTTGCAGATGTTTTTGATGCATTGACTTCACCCAGAATATACAAACCCGCCTTTCCTTTAGAGAAAGCATTGGAGATCCTCAAGGAAGGCGCCGGTACGCAGTTCGATCCGAAATGTGTGGAAGTATTCATGGATTCACTTACGGAGGTCAAAGTGGTCCTTAAGAAGTATCAGGAATCTTAGCGGAGGCGGTACAGAACATGAAATTCAAACGAGTCAGATGCTTAACTTCATTATTGACCGCTCTTTGTTTTGTGCTCGGTTTTTCGGGCGATCTGTCAAGAGTATATGCAACTGAAGGGGAATCTTCCGAATTGGTAACGGATATCATTTCGGAAGAAGAAGCAGAGGAAATACATAATGGCGGAGGATACGCAGCTTCAGAACAACTGTCCGGAGTAGGTTATATGTCCGTTCTGTATGATGCAACAAACGGTTTGCCCACATCTGAAGCCAATTATGTAATGTGTTCCCAAGACGGGTATATATGGATCGGCGGTTACAGCGGCATCATAAGATATGACGGGTCAGTATTTGAAAGGCTTGATTCATCTGACGGTCTGACGAGCGGAAGAGGTCTTTTTGAGGACAGCAGGGGACGTATATGGGTTGGAACAAATGATAACGGAGTTGTCGTACTTGACGGAGACAAGAGAACTCATATTTCCGTTGAGGATGGACTGTCCGCGTCTTCCGTCCGCGTGTTTGAAGAAGATACAGCGGGTAATATTTTCATTGGAACTACTGACGGAGTTTCATATGTCGATCCCGACATGAAGGTTCATGTCATTAAAGATGAAAGACTAAACAATGAAAGAGTGCTCAGACTATCCCTTGGATTAGACGGCATAGTATACGGCCAGACCAAGAGCGGAGCGATATTCCGTATCGAATCATGTGAATTGACCGGATTTGTGACCGGAGATTCTCTGGGTATCGGTCCTGTCACAACTATTCTTGCAGATCCGAAAGAGCCGGGTAAATTATATCTGGGCACAACCGGGAGAATGGTATTTCACGGAGAATTCGGAGAAAAACTCGACGATCTGGAACAGGTTCCCGTAGGCCCTGCTGAGAACATCCACTGGATAACCTATGCGTGTGACCGTCTTTGGGTTTTATCGGAAAAAGTCGCAGGTTATATAGATGAAAACGGGAAATACCAGGCGCTCATCAATATTCCCATAAGTAACAGCATAGAGATGATGACGGCTGATTACCAGGGAAATCTCTGGCTGGCGTCGTCGAGACAGGGCGTGCTCAAGATCGTTACGAATAATTTCTTTGATGTCAGCAATGCGGCGGATCTGCGTAATGAAGTGATAAATGCAACATGTATCAAAGAAAACATAATATATATCGGTACAGACAACGGTCTTCGGGCAGTCAACAATCATATGCAGAGGATCCACAATTCGATAACGGATCACATTGGTATTGCCAGAGTCCGTTGTATAATGAACGATCCTGAGGACAACCTGTGGATATCAACTTTCTCGGATAAACTGGGGCTGGTATGTGTTACATCGAACGGAGAGATCAAGGATTTCAACACCGACAACGGATTACCGAGTAATGAGATACGATGTACTTCGACAGCAAGCGATGGTTCGGTAATAGTGGGGACCAATGACGGACTTGCGATCATCAAAAACGGCAAGGTTTCCGAAATCTATGGTGAATCTTCAGGTATTGATAATAACTATTTCCTGACAACAGAGGAAGGAGATAACGGCGAGATCCTGGCAGGAACGGATGGCGGGGGGATGTATATTATCTCCGGGTCCGGTATCAGAAAACTGGGAACGAAGGAAGGTCTTACGAGTGATGTGATCTTAAGGATAAAGAAAGACGAAGAGAGAGGTCTTTATTGGCTGATCACGTCCAATTCGATCGAGTATATGAAAGACGGGAAGATAACTAACATTTCATCTTTCCCGTACAATAACAATTTTGACCTGTATTCTGACGACAACGGCAGTATCTGGGTTCTGTCTTCCAGGGGAATATTCTGTGTAAACGCCGAGGATATGATCAATGATTCGATATCTGATTACAAACTGTATGATCTGTCCAACGGCCTTACGACTTTGCCGGTAGTTCATTCATTCAGTGCACTTGATTCGAGAGGCAACTTATATATATCAGGGCAGACGGGAGTGATAAGAGTAAATATCAATAAGTACTTCTCTCAGACAGTGACCGTCAAAGCCGGAATAAGATCGGTATATGCCGGAGATAAGCTTATTCTTCCCGATGCTGACGGAACATATACACTGCCTTCAGACAGCGGACGTATACAGATAGCACCATCGGTTCTGGATTATTCAACGGCTAATCCCTCTGTTCATATATACCTGGAAGGAAGCGGAGTTAAAGGAACGACCGTTCCGAGAAGTGAGATCACGCCGCTCGAGTTTACCGGATTAAAATACGGCAATCATACTCTTCATATTCAGATACTTGATGACAGAGCCAGGATCATTCAGGATGAGACGTTTAAGATCAATAAACAGCCCAGGATCATGGAACTGCTGATAGTAAGGATCCTTTTGCTTGCGCTTCTGGCTCTGGTAGTTGGAGTATTCGTATGGCGTATCATGACGGGTACCGTCATACGAAAGCAATATGTTCAGATCCAACAGGCCAAGGATGAAGCGGAAAGAGCTAATTCGGCCAAATCCAGATTCCTTGCCAACATGTCTCATGAGATCAGGACACCCATCAATACCATTATGGGAATGGACGAGATGATCTTAAGAGAAGATCCGACAGATGTCCCCAAACCCTATTTTATGTCAGTGATAAACTATGCACTTGACATAAGGAATGCATCGGAATCCTTGTTGAGCCTTATCAATGACCTTTTAGATATGTCCAAGATCGAGTCAGGTAAGATGCATCTTGTGGAGCAGGAATATGATTCGGCAGATCTACTGCGTTCGATCGTATCGATGATAAGAGTCAGAAGTTCACAAAAAGACCTTTCTTTCGGCATAGATATAGATGAAGATCTTCCCAGACGTATGCACGGCGATTCTGAGAAGATCAAGCAGATCGTACTCAATCTTTTGACTAATGCCGTGAAATACACTGAGATAGGCGGGTTTACTCTTACGGTTTCCGTTTCGGAGATAAATGACGAGACCTGTGACCTGCGTTTCTCTGTAAGAGATACGGGTATAGGGGTCAAGCCGGAAGACATGGATAAACTCTTTACCGCATATGAGAGACTGGATGAAGAGAAGAACAGCGGAATACAGGGAACGGGATTAGGTCTCGATATTTCCAGGCGTTTTGCAGAACTGATGGGAGGTAAACTCTGGTGCGAGAGTGTATATGGTGAAGGTTCCGAGTTCATCCTTACTGTCAGGCAGAAGATCGTGGATCCGATCGGCATAGGAGAATTCAAGGAACATACGGATGAGGGAACAAAAGGTCCGTACGTACCGCAGTTTATAGCTCCCGATGCAGATGTACTTGTTGTGGATGATAATCCCATGAACCTGACTGTCATCAAGGGACTTCTTAAATCTACAAAGATGTTTGTCACTACCGCTTCAAGTGGCGAAGAATGTCTGGAAAAACTCAAATACGGCAGTTTTAATGTTGTTCTTTTGGATCATATGATGCCGGGAATGGATGGGATCGAGACCGTAGCCAAGATCAGGGAGACGGATAAGGATCTGCCTGTATATGCCCTTACGGCGAATGCCACTGCCGGTGGAGATGAGTTCTATATCTCAAGAGGGTTTACGGGATATCTGGCCAAGCCGATCGACAGCGTAGCACTGGAGAAGGCGATAATGAAGCATCTTCCGGAGGAGATTATGATGAAGCCTACGGAGAAAGATGTTTCTTATGAACCGACTGAGCTCTCGGAAGATCTTAAATGGATAAACGAAGTTGAAGGACTGGTCGTTGAAGACGGTATCAAGAGCTCGGGCGGAATAGCAACCTATGAAGGAAGCATAAGGAACTTCTATGAGACCATAGATCATAATTCGAAGATAATCTCTGATGCATATGAGCAGGATGATATAAGGCTTTATACCGTAAAAGTCCATGCGCTTAAGACTTCTGCAAGAATAGTCGGAGCCAATTCACTGTCATTGCTAGCAGAAAAACTGGAAGAAGCCGGCAAGAACAACGATCTTGAATTTATCAAAGAGAACACCGGCAAATTGTTACGGGATTACAGAGCATTTAAGGAAAAACTGGCCGATCTGGAAAAAAAGGATGAAGATCTGTCTAAAGAAATGATACCGGACGATGTTCTCAAAGATGCATATGAAGCACTTAAGGAGGTGATCCCTCAGATGGACTATGATTCGGTTGAGATGATAATAGAGCAGGTTAAGGAATACAAACTGCCTGATGATGATATGATCAGGTTCTCGGAACTTGAAAGATATTTAAAGTTGTTTGACTGGGATGCAATGGAGAAATTAATCTGATCGTAAAAAGGAGAAGTCATGCCAAAAAGTCGAGTGATGATGATAGGTAAGAAAGAATCGTTTATAACAAGAGTCTTATTGAAGAAGCTGACTGACTTGGGTTTGAACTGCGAATTCGTTCATTGGAGCGTTAATGAGATCAATGCCAAATGGGAGGGTACACATCTCGTTACCATGTATATGGAAGAGGAAGAAAGGCCGCCCGAGGATGTAATGCAGTTTCTCAAAGACAAAATGGACGATGAGGGAGTAAAGCTTGTTCCCATCGGAGAAAAGGATGATGTCAGATATGTTCTTGATAATGTGCCCGGAGATATGATCTACAGATCATTTATAAGACCTGTAGATAACGGTGAATTCGCCAACTGTGTTTCGGATCTTATGAGCAAGATGGAATCGGGTGAGTTCAGGAAGACTATTCTGGTCGTAGATGATGATCCCAGTTATCTTGGCCTTGTGAGGGAATGGCTAAGAGGAACATACAAAGTCGCCATGGCCAATTCGGGTCTTCAGGCGATCAAGTGGTTAGGCAAGAATAAAGCAGATCTTATACTGTTGGATCATGAGATGCCGATCACAGGCGGTCCGCAGGTACTCGAAATGTTAAGAAACGACGAAGAGACTAAGTCTATTCCTGTTATGTTCTTAACGGGAAAGAGTGATAAGGAAAGTGTGATGGCTGTAGTTGCTCTTAAACCTGAAGGCTATTTTCTTAAGACCATAAGTAAAGAAGAACTCCTGGCAAATCTCAATGATTTCTTCGTTATGCATAAATGATCTTATCATTTGGCGGTATTAGGAAAGAGGATGAATCTGTAGAATGTTGGAAATACTTGCGGCACATCAATTAAATCTGATGCTGGCATTAAGCGGGATATGCTTATCGATGGCACTGCTCCTGCTTTTTACGAAAGCTCTGTCTAAAAAAAGACGTTTTGTGCTCATTCTGGTGGAACTGGTGGCAACATCACTGATCTTTTTTGACAGAATGGCTTATATATATTCCGGAGTCAGTGACAGGACAGCATATCAGATGGTCAGAATAAGTAATTTCATCGTGTTCTTTATGACGGCAGGAATGGTATTGGCCTTCAGTATGTATGTAAGGGACCTTCTGACAGACGAAGGCAAAATGGAAAAACTGCCGGTGCGTATCATAGTTGTCGATATTTTATCCGTTGCGGAGATGGTCATGGTCATCATCTCGCAGTTTAACGGGATGTATTATTATTTCGATGATTCAAACATATATCACAGAGGAAATCTGTTCCTTTTGTGTTACGTTATTCCCGTTCTGGGACCGTTGCTGCTGTTTACGGTGATAATCCAATATCGTAAACTCATCAGCCGACTTATATATATTTCTCTTCTTCTGTTTATTTTTGTGCCGATCGTCTTGGCGATCATCCAGATATGGGCATACGGTCTTTCGCTTGTAAATATAGCCATGGTATTTGTGGCAGTCTTTCTGTACGTATTTGCTTATCTCGATCTTAATGAGAAAGTGGAGCGTGCAAATCAGATAGAGCTTGACTATTTGAGAGAGGGACAGTCCAAGATTCACAGAATGTTCGATCGGACCGCGAGGGCATTTGCGAGTGCGGTGGATGCAAGGAGTACTTATACGACCGGTCATTCGGAAAGAGTTGCCGGGTATGCCCGTAAGCTGGCGGAAATGGCAGGAAAAGACGAAGATGAATGCAATGAGGTATTCTATGCAGCACTCTTACATGATGTAGCCCGTATCGAACTTCCGGACAGTTTATTGGAAAAAGGGGAAGGTATTACCGAGTCCGAAAAGGAATTGATGATGCAGCAGCCTGCGATCGGGAATCAGATTCTTTCAGGAATAACGGAATTCCCTTATTTAAGCGTGGGTGCACATTATCATTGTGAAAGATATGACGGAACCGGATATCCGGACAGACTGAAAGGGGAGAACATTCCGGAGACTGCACGTATAATTGCCGTCGCAAATCTTTATGATGAGCTTTCATCAAAAAACAAAAACAGAGAACCATTGCCGCAGCAGGTCATCCGAGAGGAATTTATCAAGGAATCCGGTACCGGTTTTGATCCGAAATATGCATCTTTTATGGTCCAACTCATTGACTCCGATTCCAATTATCAGATGAAAGAGGAAAGAGGGGATGTTGACGCAGTGATACACAGCGAGTTTAGCTGTGACGAATACAGAAGTGTTATTTCTTATGGGATTCCTGTCACTGTCGACGTAACGCGGATCAGTTTCATGTGTGAACCCGCGGATAAAGCGGAGGAAAAATTCAGTGCTCCTTCCATAATCATTTTTGATTCACTTGATTCAAGAGTACATGATACCGAAAGAGCGATACAGGATACAAGGTATGTGGAATACGGTGAGATGTGGTTTGACGGCCGGACCATATCTACTGAGGCAAGGAATATGGTGACAAACGTGTCAGAAGATATATCCGACCCGGTTCCTGACAATGTCTATGTGATCGAGACAGGAAGGTGCAAAGACCACTTGGGGATAAGGCTCATTAACGGAAACAGGCAGACCGATGCAGCGGTAGCGCTTGAAGACAGTTCGCGTTTTGCATATATAGCATTGACCGGTGAGAATTGTCATATATATGATGTGAATATCGAGAAAACAGGAAAGACTATAAAAGAAGGCGATATTCCCAGGATCGCCGAAGAGATCAGTTATATCAACAGAATGGAAGGCGATGTTCCCAACATTCAGATTGAGGCGTTCAGACAGGCCGCTACAGAGGGTATAAGGATCAAGGATGGGACAAGGATAGATTTTCATACAATGAGTCTTCCTGTGGCTAATCTCGTATGGCATTGTCCGTCGATCGTGCTTTTTTATTCCAAGAACGGGAAGATAGGCGGACCTGATTACAAGGAGTATGCTTTTATACGTTTTGACGGAGAAGAACAGGAAGCATCGAAATATGCTCTGAATAAACTGACGACTGTAAAAAGTGATGACTTCAAGGGCTGGGAATACTGGAAGAACTATAATAAGAAGGGCTATGAATGCGAGATCAACTTCTCCGTGTTTGGAAAGAAGATAACGACAACAACAGAGAACTGCGGGATCTCGATCAAGAATGTTACTGTCATAAAAGATAAAAACAAAGAGATATATGCTTCTCTTACGGGAGACCAGTGTGCCTTGACTGATATAAGGATTTCTAAGCAATGAATGAGAGCGGCGTCATCAGAAAACCGAATAGGAGCTATGCCAAAAGAGCATTAAGGATAATAGCATTAAGCATATTCCTGATGATAATAGTGGCAATAGGTTCAGCTATCGTATATAACAGCCTTCGCGACAGAATGCCGGGTATAATCGCAGATGAAGCGCTGGAATATGAAGGTCACTATGCATATATAGTGACAGGAGAGGATGAAGATTTTTGGAGAGGAGTATATAATGCCGCCTGTGACGAAGCAGCCAAGAATAATATATATATAGAAAATCTGGGCGATTCTCTCGGGGTTAATTACGGTGACACTGACCTGTTGAGGGTAGCGGTCAATTCTTCGGTAGACGGGATCATATACGGAGGAGTTACGGATGACAAGGCTGAGGAGCTCATAGACAGAGCCGTATCTGAAGGCATAGGGGTCGTTCTTTTGCAAAATGATATCGAGAGCTCTTTAAGACAGAGCTTTGTAGGTGTAAACAACTATGAACTCGGTCAGATGTATGCATCACAGATAGCAGATATCATGTCTTTGGATGAAGAGCCTTCACGAAAGATCGTGGATATACTTGTAGATAAGAATACCAGTGAAGGTGCTGCAAATGTCATAACAATGGCGATAGAGGATTACATAGCGGAGCATTATCCGGAGTTTACACTCCCGGAACTTAAGATAATCGGAGTAAACGGTGAAGACACCTTCAGTGTAGAGGAAGACATAAGGAATCTTTTTATAAACGATGAAGAACTCCCCGATATAATGTTGTGTCTCAACAGCCTCTATACTCAGTGTGCATATCAGGCTATAGTCGATCAGAACAAGGTCGGTGATGTGCAGATCGTCGGATACTTTGCCGGCACTTCAATCTTAGAAGCAGTCAATAAACAGATCATATATTCCACTATTTCGGTCGATACGTGGGAGATGGGCAGGAACAGTGTCCAGGCACTTAATGAGTACAGAGAGACGGGCTATACGAATTCATATATGCCTGTCAGCACTCAGGTGATAGGATACAGAGAAGCCGGTAAACTGTTGGCTAGAGGGGAAGGCACATTATGATCGAGAGACTGTGGAACAGAACGTCCATACAGGGCAAGCTCATGCTGGCTTTCTTCATACCGATAGCCATTATACTTGTCATGAACGTATATATGTATATGAATGTCAATTCCATGATCGCAAGGATCGACGAAGTATATGACAACAATGTCAGGTTGAACGATCTGGCAGAGAATCTTACGATCCTTCACAACTCCATGAAAGAATACCTGGAGAATAAAGGAACGAGTGCTCTTAATGCATACTATAAGGCTGATCAGGATTACAGAAACAGCGTCAACGATATTGGAAACAGCTATAACGGAACGATGGCCGTCATGCAGAAGAACATACTTAATCAATCCGACAAATATCTAAAAGTCGTGGATGAGACAGTGCAGGCCAAAAGAGGACGTAATGTCGAGAAATACAGGAGCAACTTTGAGGAAGCACAGGTAATGTATGCAGACCTTCAGAACTGTATTTATTTTCTCAACAATGAACAGTTCAAGGTCAATACGGATAACTACTATATCCTTTTATCATCCTTAAGGTATATGGAGATCATATCGATAGTGATACTTATCATCATCGGTATGGTGAATATAGTAGCGCTGTTTCTTCTTACACGCTCCATGACAAGACCGCTGACCGAACTGTCAAAGGCTGCAGATAAGGTTGCCGGAGGAGATTTCAACGTTACCATAGTAAATCCTGAAGGTGAAGATGAGATAGGAAGAGTATCTAGAGCCTTTGCCGGAATGGTAGACAGCATGCAGCGTTATATCGAAGAGATAAGGGAGAGCATGTTAAGAGAGAGCCGGATGAAGGAATCCGAACTCCTGATGCAGAATAAGATGAGGGAGGCGGAATTAAGAACCCTGCAGGCACAGATAAATCCACACTTTCTGTTTAACACTCTCAATGCAGGAGCACAGCTTGCCATGATGGAGGATGCCGATCGTACTACGGAGTTCATTCAGAATATGGCGGATTTCTTCAGATATAATATAAAGAGTATGGATAAGGATGTGTCTCTGTCTGAGGAACTCGAACTTGTAGACAAGTATATCTATATCCTGAATGTGAGGTTCGACGGAGAGATCCATTATCACAAGGATATCGACGAGAGACTGAATGAGGTGAGAGTACCCGGAATGATACTGCAGCCTATAGTGGAGAATGCGGTAAATTACGGTATAAGGGACATAGACAGAGAGGGACATATTTACCTTAAGACATACAGGGCTGGAGATCTTGTGTTTATATCGATCTCGGATAACGGCATAGGAATGTCGGAGGAAAAGATAGATAAGATATTGTCAGGAGAAGGTGTGACGGCAGACCCTGCCAAGAATGATTCGAACGGCATCGGTTTAGGCAACGTTATAGAACGCATCAGGATATTTACAGGCAGGGATAATGTCATGGATATCATAAGTGAGGGTAAAGACAAGGGAACAGAGTTCATCATCAAAGTTCCCATGCACGTATAATAAGTAATAAGAAATTCTGCACGGAGGATCGATATGTACAGAATATTGTTAGCGGATGATGAAGGTATCGTTCTCAATTCCATGACTTTTTTAATAGAGAAGAACTTCGAAGGTAAGTTCACGATAGAAACAGCAAAATCGGGACGAGCTGCGATCGAGGCGGCCGAGAGTTTCAGACCGGATATCATATTCATGGACATCCAGATGCCCGGGATCAACGGCATAGATGCCATGAAGGAGATCCGTACGATAATCCCGGGGGTGATCTTCATCGTGTTGACGGCTTATGACAAATTCGATTATGCCAAGGAAGCGATCAATTTAGGCGTGATGGAATATCTTAACAAGCCGTTCAATCAGAAGGATGTCGTTGCCGTATTACAGGCAGCGATGGACAAGGTCGATGACAGACTGCGTCGGAGAAGAGAGGATCTGCAGACCAAGGAACGAATGGAGACCGTTATGCCGATCATCGAGAACGGTTTCATCTATTCCATCATATTTGAAGAGCAGATAGATGAGGATATAGCCAATTACAAGGACCTGCTCGGTATCAATTCCGCATACGGCTATATGATGGTGGTCGTATTCGGAGAACACCAGCAGGGTCATCTGATGACCAATGTCGTCGGAAGCTCGGTTAAGGCTCAGACCACTTATTATAATAAAGTAAGAGAACTTATCAAGGATGCATTTCCCGAAGCGATAGTGGGATCAGTATCAGGCAACAGGATACCGATCTTCATAGCCTCTGCAGATTCGAAGATGGAGCTTAGTGAACGCGGAGCCATCATAGAGAAATGTCGAAGTCTGACAAGGGGACTAAGAAGTGCGACTGACATATCATACAGGATAGGCATAGGAGGAATGAAGCGCATCAAGGGAGTCAGCGAGTCCTACGAGGAAGCCATCAAGGCGCTTGTATCCACGGAAGGAAGCGTGGCCCATATAGATGACCTGCCCATTTCCGTATCCTATGAGGAGAGTTATCCGGCGACCTTAGAAGCAGAGATATTCGAGAAGCTTGCGGACGGTGAGACCGACTCCTGCCTCGTAAAGGCCGGAGAATTCTTCGACTGGATGGTCACGGGCTATGCCGATGATATCATGAGCATCAAGCTTAAGAGTCTTGAGTTTGTATTGAGAGCAGAAAGTCTTATGTATCAGAGTGGCGGCCCTACCTATGAATTCAGCAGCCGCAAGGAATATCTGCAGCAGATCATGGGGGCGGCGGATACGGATTCTCTCAAGGCATGGTACATGGACAAGTTCCGCACGGCAGCGTCCAATGTATCTACGGGAAGCAAGGACAGGACTCATCACGTCATCAAGAAGGCGCTGGATTATATTGACAACAACTTCCACAAGGATATTTCGCTAGATGAGCTTGCGGGAGAGTTGGGGATCAGTTCCTACTATTTCTCAAAGCTTTTCAAAGAAGAGAAAGGAGAAGGCTTTGTGGAATACTTAACGAGGAGAAGGGTTGAGGAAGCCAAGGCCTTACTTAAGAGTCCGGAACACAGTATCAAAGAAGTCGGCGTGGCATGCGGATATTCGGATCCCAACTATTTTTCGCGCATATTTAAAAAAGCGACCGGCATGACACCTACGGAGTATAAGGATAAGAATGGAGAATAATATGAAAAAAAAGACGGCGATCTGCATATCGGTCCTCTTGTTTTTTCTCTTTACTTTTACGGGCTGTGGAGCTGAGACCATCCATGATAATGAACTTAAATCCGAGCAAAAGGACGGAATAGAGATAGGATTGTCCATAGATTCGCTTGTTATAGAGAGATGGCAGAGGGAGAGGGATCTGTTCGTATCCAAGGCAACTGAACTCGGAGCGGAAGTAAATGTTCAGAATGCCAACGGGGAAGTGGAAGAGCAGATCAAGCAGCTTGAGTATTTTATAGACAAGGGTGTGGATGTCATCGTGGTGATCGCCATAGATGATGAAGCCCTGCTTGATGTGATAGGAAGAGCCAAGAATGCAGGGATCAAGGTGATCGCTTATGACAGACTTGTACGTAATGCCGGAGTGGATCTGTATATGTCCATCGATAATGAAGAAGTAGGAGAACTGATGGCAACATATATAAAGAAGAGCATAGGAGATTCGGGCACTATCATTCAGATCAAGGGATCGCCCACCGATTACAATGTACAGATGGTACAGGAAGGATTTGAGAGAGTGCTTAAGACTACCGATATCAAGGTGGATTATGCGGAATACTCGGATAATTGGGTGGCGGAAAACGGATTTAAGGTCACGAGTAAATACCTCTCATCAGGCAAAGTACCGGATGCGATAATGTGCGGTAATGACAACCTGGCAGCGCAGGCTATCAAGGCACTCATAGAGAACAGACTGGCCGGTGAGGTATGTGTTGTCGGACAGGATGCCGATGTTGAAGCCTGTCAGAGGATAGTTGAGGGAACTCAGTATATGACGGTGTATAAGCCGGTAGAAAAACTTGCAAGGTCTGCAGCTGAAAAGGCAGTAGCTCTGGCAAAAGGTGAGGAACTTAATGTTGATGATACAATCAATGACGGTACATATGAAGTTCCGTATGACAAACTAAAGCCAATCGCCGTAACGGCCCAGAACATGGATCAGGTGATAACCGGAACATATCACCAGCGTAATGAGATATACCTTAATGTTAATGAATAAACCGCTTAAAATAGGCGTTTGAGACAAATACAGGACAATTTTGTGCTACTCATGACAAAATTGTCCTGTTTTTATTCATAATCTGTTCACATCTTGTTAAAAAATTGAAGAATTTGACAAGTTGTTGCTATTTATTCTGTGTTAGAGTAATAAACGTAACAGGGGCGGCATAGCGTCACCCCGGAAAATATTTAGGGAGGACAAGAAAAATGTCAAAGAAGTTTTTAGGTATTTTACTTGCTACAGCAATGGTTGCCGGAACTTTAGTTGGATGTGGCTCTACAGCAGCACCCGCTACAAGCGAAGCACCCGCAGCAGAAGCACCTGCAGCTGATACAGCTGAGGCACCTGCAGCAGACACAGCAGAAGCACCTGCAGCAGCAGGCGGCCAGAAGGTTGGTGTTGCAATGCCCACTAAGGATCTTCAGAGATGGAACCAGGATGGTGCCAACATGGAGGCAGAGCTTAAGGCAGCAGGCTACGAAGTTGACCTTCAGTACGCATCTAACGACGTACAGCAGCAGGTTTCACAGATCGAGAACATGATCAACGGTGGTTGCTCAGTACTCGTTATCGCATCTATCGATGGTGATTCACTCGGAACAGTTCTTGCTCAGGCTAAGGAGAAGAACATCCCCGTTATCGCTTACGACCGTCTTATCATGAACACAGATGCAGTTTCTTACTACGCTACATTTGATAACTACATGGTTGGTACTAAGCAGGGTGAGTACATCAGAGATCAGTTAAAGCTTGATACAGAGGCAGGTCCTTTCAACATCGAGCTTACAACAGGTGATCCCGGCGACAACAACGCTAAGTTCTTCTTCAACGGTGCTATGGACGTTCTTAATCCTTACATCGAGGAAGGCAAGCTCGTTGTTAAGTCTGGTCAGACAAAGTTTGACGAGTGTGCTACAGCAGAGTGGTCTTCAGCTAATGCTCAGTCAAGAGCAGAGAACATCCTTTCTTCTTTCTACGCTGACGGTTCTAACCTCGACGCTTGGATGTGCTCAAACGACTCTACAGCACAGGGTATCGTAGCAGCACTTGATGCTAACTACTCTGGAACATGGCCTATCGTTACAGGTCAGGACTGTGATATCGTATCTGTAAAGAACATGATCGCTGGTAAGCAGGCAATGTCTATCTTCAAGGATACAAGAACTCTTGCATCACAGGTTGTTAAGATGGTTGGTCAGATCCTCGCTGGTCAGGAAGTAGAAGTTAACGATACTACTACATATGACAATGGAACAGGTGTTATACCTTCATACCTTTGCGAGCCTGTATTCGCAGACATCAACAACTACAAGGAGCTCCTTATCGATTCAGGTTACTACACAGAGGATCAGCTCCAGTAATCCGATTGTGAGAACAATCTAACATAATAGCAGGCGGGTTTTATACCCGCCTGTTTATTCTAAAGGACTCAATAAAATCACTTTATTAAAATGCAATAAACTACGATTAATGGACTTTTAGGAGGGAACTATTTTGGCTAAAGTATTACTTGAGATGAAAAATATCACCAAAACCTTCCCCGGTGTCAAAGCGCTCGACAATGTTAATCTTCAGGTAGAAGAGGGTGAGATCCACGCTCTTGTCGGAGAGAACGGAGCCGGCAAGTCGACACTTATGAACGTACTGTCCGGTATCTATCCGTATGGTACGTATGAAGGCGATATTATCTACAACGGTGAGATATGCCAGTTTAACAAGATCAAGGATTCCGAAGAGAAAGGAATCGTTATCATCCATCAGGAGCTGGCACTTATTCCTTATCTTACCATAGGTGAGAATATGTTCCTCGGTAATGAGCGCGGTAAGAGTGCGGCATCTATCGATTGGAATGAGACCTATGGTGAAGCTGACAAGTATCTTAAGATGGTAGGACTTGAAGAATCTTCAAGAACTCTCGTCAAAGAGCTGGGTACAGGTAAGCAGCAGCTTGTTGAGATAGCTAAGGCTCTTGCCAAGCATGCTAAGCTTCTTATACTTGATGAGCCCACTTCATCTCTTAATGAGCAGGATTCAAAGGCACTTCTGGATCTTATCATTAGGTTTAAATCAGAGGGCATGACTTCGATAATCATATCTCATAAGCTTAACGAGGTTTCATACGTTGCAGACAAGATCACGGTCATCCGTGACGGTTCTACGATAGAAACGCTTGACAAAACAACAACAGAGATTTCAGAGGATAGAATAATCAAGGGCATGGTTGGTCGAGAGATCACTGACCGTTTCCCGAAGAGACATGGTGTCAAGATCGGAGACATCAATCTCGAAGTTGATAATTGGACAGTATATCATCCGCTTTATCCTGAGCGTAAGGTTGTTGATGACGTATCAATGAATGTACGTAAGGGTGAAGTGGTAGGTATCTACGGACTTATGGGTGCAGGACGTACAGAACTTGCGATGAGTATATTCGGCAAGTCTTACGGAACCGGTATAAGCGGTACACTTAAGCTCAATGGTCAGGTAACAGAACTTAAGACGATCAAGGAAGCAATTAAGCATAAGATCGCTTATGTTACTGAGGACAGAAAGGGTAACGGACTGGTTCTTACCAATCCCATCAAGATCAATACCACTTTGGCTAATCTTGAAGAAGTAAGCTCTAAGGGTATAATCGATCAGGATAAGGAATACAAGGTTGCGGTAGAGTATAAGGATAAGCTTCGTACCAAGACTCCTTCTGTAGAACAGAATGTAGGCAATCTTTCCGGCGGTAACCAGCAGAAGGTTCTTCTCGCCAAGTGGATGTTCGCCAATCCCGATGTTCTGATCCTTGACGAGCCTACAAGAGGTATCGATGTAGGTGCCAAGTACGAGATCTACTGTATCATCAATGATCTTGTCGCTGAAGGTAAGTCAGTTATAATGATCTCTTCAGAACTTCCTGAAGTTCTTGGAATGAGTGACAGAATATATGTTATGAACGGTGGTAAGTTCGTAGGTGAGCTTGAGGCAGAAGGTGCTACTCAGGAGACCGTTATGAGCTATATAGTTAAGACAGGAAGGGGTGAATAGTATGGAGAAAAGTAATATCAGTGCTGCTCTTAGAAAGTACACCATGCCCATAGCCCTTGTACTGGTGCTCTTGTTCTTCTCATGGCGTACTAACGGGGCTATTATCCTGCCCCAGAACATCAATAACCTGTTATCACAGAATGCATATGTGTTCGTACTTGCAGTAGGTATGCTGCTCTGTATACTGACCGGTGGTAACATCGATCTTGCGGTAGGTTCCGTAGTCTGTTTCGCGGGCGCGATCGGTGCGACTATCCTTGATAAGAATGTCAACTTCTGGGTTGCTGTATTGGTAATGCTCATTATCGGAACATTAGTCGGTGTATGGCAGGGATTCTGGATCGCTTACGTGAATGTTCCGCCATTCATTGCGACTCTTGCCGGTATGTATGCCTTCAGAGGGTTATCCAATGTTGTACTGCAGGGTCTTGCAGTATCTATCGACAATAAAGATTTCCTTAACCTCTTCGGAGGCGGTGCGGAATGTTATGTTCCTGATATTCTTCACGGCACAAAAATCAATATGCTGTGTATGGCAGTCGGTATTATAGGAGTGATCATATATGTGATCTCATTTATTGTCAGCCGTGCCAATATCAAAAAGCGCGGATATGAAACGAAGCCTCTTGCAGGTGAACTTGTAAAACTCATTGTCATAAGTGCAGTCGCACTTTGGGTAACATATAAGCTTGCAAGCTATAAGGGAATCCCCACTTCGCTTATCTGGATACTTTTGGTCGTATTTATTTTCGGATATATCACGAGTAAGACCAGAATAGGCAGATACCTGTATGCTGTCGGCGGTAATAAGAAGGCTGCTCAGTTATCCGGTGTCAATGTTAAGAACGTATACTTCTTCGCATATGTATGCATGGGCCTTATGTCAGGTCTTGCAGGAATACTTACGATAGCAAGAGCTACACAGTCTCAGCCCACATTTGGTACAGGTTATGAGATGGATGCGATCGGTGCCTGCTTCATAGGTGGTGCTTCGGCTTACGGTGGAATCGGAACCGTACCGGGAGCCATAGTCGGTGCACTCTTAATGGGTGTCATCAACCAGGGTATGTCCATCATGGGTATGAACGCCAACTGGCAGAAGGTTGTTAAGGGTGCGGTTCTTCTTATAGCCATAATCTTCGACGTGGTATCCAAGAAGGAAAAGAAATAATATAAGGATGGAGGATAAAAACATGAAAAGTGTTGCAAAGATTTTTAAAGAACATACAATGCAGATCGTCCTGGTCCTTGTAGTTATTTTCTTCTCTATAACGACCAGCGGATCGATACTTACACCCGCGAATTTTAACGCTCTTATAGCACAGAATGCTTACGTATATGTATTGGCAACAGGTATGATGATGTGTATGCTCATCAAAGGTAACATCGACCTGTCGGTCGGAGCTGTTGTCTGCTTTGTAGATGCCATCGGTGCACAGCTCATGGTCAATAAGGGTTATTCTTTCCCGGTAGCCATGCTTGCAATGTTGGCAGTCGGATTATTGATCGGTGCATTCTTAGGTTACCTGATAGCATATGTCAATGTTCCCCCGTGGATAGCCACTCTGGCAGGTTTCCTTGCATTCAGAGGTTGGGGCACAGCTGTACTTAACGGTAATACTATAGGAATAGGTAATGCAGAATATGCAGGGTTTACAAACCTGTTCAACGGTTTCATACCGGATCTGTTCGGAGTTGAAGGATTCAATGCGACGAGCCTTGTTATCGGCGTGATAGCATGCATCATCCTCTTCGTGACTCAGTTAAGGGACAGAGCTACCAAGATCAGCAAGGGATATGAGGCTGATTCAATGACATCGGTTCTTACAAGATGCATTATCATATCGGCTGTCATCATACTGTTTACGGTCAAGCTTGCACAGAATAAAGGTATTCCTTTTGTGCTCGTATGGGTAGCGATCATAGCTCTCATATACAATTTCATTACTTCCAAGACGACTCTCGGAAGATACTTCTATGTTACGGGTGGTAATATGGAAGCAACAAGGCTTTCGGGTATAGATACAAGGAAGGTGCTCTTCTTCGCATACCTTAATATGCAGTTCCTCACAGTCATTGCCGCATGGATCACCATGGCAAGACTTACTGCAGCCAATCCCACAGCCGGTACAAACTACGAGTTGGATGCCATCTCAGGTTGTATCGTCGGTGGTGTATCCGCTTACGGCGGTTCCGGAAGTGTATTCGGTATGATAGTCGGTGCCACACTCATCGGTGTTATCAACCTCGGTATGAGTATCATGGGTATCGATGCCAACTGGCAGAAGATAGTTAAGGGTCTTGTGCTCCTTGCAGCTGTTGTATTCGAGATTCTTAACAATAAGGATAAGAACAAAGTCTGATCGCGGACTACAGACAGAGATTTATTTACGCGAGGTAAGGCCGAGATGATTCTCGGTCCATTAATCGGCAGGGAGGCACTCATTTGAGTGTCTCCCTGTTTTTGTGTTAAAATACAATAGTTATGACTATAAGATTGCCGGATGATGTTAAATTCATAATAGACAGGCTGCATGACGCTGGATTCGAGGCCTATGCCGTAGGGGGCTGCGTAAGAGATTCCATTCTCGGAAGAGAGCCGGATGACTGGGATATAACCACGTCAGCTAAGCCGCCTGAGGTTAAGAGATTATTCCGCCCGACAATAGATACGGGATTACAACACGGTACGGTAACGGTACTTAGGAATCACATCGGATATGAAGTGACAACATACAGAATAGACGGTGTATATGAAGATGCCAGACATCCTAAGGAGGTCACTTTTACCTGTGATCTCAAAGAAGATCTGTTAAGACGCGACTTTACCATCAATGCCATGGCATACAATGATGAAGAAGGTCTAATAGATGAATACGGCGGACTCGGCGATATAGAGAATAAGATGATCCGTTGCGTAGGTGATCCGCGTGCAAGATTTAATGAGGATGCCCTTCGCATGATGAGGGCCGTAAGATTCGCAGCTCAACTGGGGTATGATATAGAGGATGATACCAAGGAAGCAGTCAGGGAATTATATCAAAAGCTTGAGTTGATATCTGCCGAAAGGATACAGGTTGAGTTGAGCAAACTTATCACATCCGATAATCCGGCTCATCTTCGGATAGCTTATGAACTGGGTATCACTTCTGTGGTGTTGCCTGAATTCGACCTGTGCATGCAACAGGAACAGCATCACATCCATCACTGTTATTCCGTTGGAGAGCATATACTTCATGCCATGGAGAATATCGAACCTGACAGGGCACTTCGATATACCATGCTTTTGCATGATATAGCCAAGCCACAGTGCAGGATAGTTGATGATGAGGGTAATGAACACTATTACGGTCATGATGTAAGGTCAGCCGAGATGGCTCATGAGATAATGAGAAGGCTTAAGTCCGATAATGAAACGCTAAGACTTGTAGAGACCCTTGTTCGTAATCATGATCTTAAGGTAGAGGATAATGAAAGGGATGTAAGACGTGCAATGAATAAGATAGGGAAGGACGTCTTCCCGTTGTTGCTCAAAGTTAAGCATGCCGACACTATGGCTCAATCCGATTACATGCGGGGAGAGAAGTTGGCGCATCTTGACAGACTTAAGTCATTATATGATGATATAATGGCTAAAGGACAGGGTGTTATGATAGCTGACCTTAAGGTATCAGGAAGTGATATAATAGCTCTTGGAATAGAGCCGGGTCCGTATATAGGACAGATTCTCGGAAGGCTACTTGAGATCGTATTGGATGACCCGGATAAGAATGACAGAGAAGTATTATTGACAGAGGTAAGGAAGTTCATTGGAAAAGAACAGTAAGAGTATAATTGCATACATGAAGAGATCCGTTCCGATGCTTCTGTCGGTGGCCATGATGATGCTCATCGCCTGCGGGAGCAGTGCTTCTCCCGGAGCAGCCGATAACAAAAAAGACACCGGATTTATCGTGACCAAGGCCGGAATGTATGACAGTGCCGATACGGACGCACTGATCGTAGATAAGAATACTTCAGGTAAGACGATCACATTCTATAATCGTGAGGTCAACAGGAAATATACGCTCAATTACGACGGCACCAGTAAGATCTATGATAAATACGGGACAGCTTTGTCAATGGATCAGGTCGAAGTCGGATCCATAGTCGATATCACGTTCTTAAAGACCAAGAGGCTGCTTAATTCGATGCAGGGCTCTCAGGATGCATGGGAATTAAGCAAGATCCGGGATTTTGATATAGACGAACTCAAGAACAGTATGTATGCCGCAGGAAGCAATTACTGGTTTGACAAGAGTCTGGCGATATATGCTGACGGTGCCAAAGCAGAACTTATGGATATCAATCCCGTTGATACGATAACCGTAAGGGGTGTTGACAGGATGGTCTATTCCATGTCGATCGATGAAGGGCATGGATATCTAAGGCTTAAGAACGAAGAGTATTTCGTGGGAGGCTGGATAGAGATAACCGGATCGAAGATAATCAAGACTATCGGAGAAGATATGATCATAGCTGTTCCGGTAGGTACTTATGATGTGCAATTATCCAATAAAGGAGTTGAAGGCTTAAAAACCGTCAATATAGACAGAAACAGGGAGACTGAGCTGGATATCGGAGATATCGAGGTCGAAGAACTCAAGACATTCGGTAATATCATATTTGTAGTAAGCCCTTCCGATGCGGATGTATTCATAGACGGAGAAAAGGTTGACATAAGTAAGCCGGTCCCTGTAGAATACGGCGTTCATCAACTGATAGCAAGAGCTTCGGGATATCAAACCCTCACGCAGTATATCAAGGTCGGGGCAGAGAATGCCACCCTGGAGATCACTCTTGAAGCACAGGGAGAGCAGTATGTTCCCACAACTTCTCCCGGGACATCACCTTCAGTGTCGCCGTATGTATCACCGTCGCCTCAGCCGACTTCGTCTGCTTCAACGGCCATAGTAACGACAGGGCAGGCAATAAGCGGTCATAAGATCACTGTGAGTTCTCCGGCGGGTGCAGAGGTATATCTGGATGGTAATTACATCGGTATAGCGCCTATAAGCTTCACCAAGGTAAGTGGCAAGCACGAGCTCATATTGCGAAAAGAAGGATATATCACGAGAAGTTATACCATTGCGATAGATACGGAGACCAAAGACGAGACATTCTCCTTCTCCGATCTTGTGCCTAACGAGAATACGTCAAAGATCATTCCTACGCCTGAGCCGACATATACACCGACGCCTACGCCAAAACCTACGCCGACACCGGAGCCTGCAGTCACAGTGACACCGGCGGTAACTGACAGCGTTACACCACAACCGACTGTAGAGACGTCAAATGATCAGATCACACCTGTCGTGACGGGTGACACTGACAACAAAGAAAGTACGGAAAACAGTGATGTTACGTCAACCACAACGGCTGCAAATGGCTAAAAATGGGCACACAAACGGTATAAGAATCGCAAAAATCCCATAAAAATGCGAAAAAAACGATTTATTGTGTTGACAAACAAAATAAAAAGGTCTATATATAGTATAGGCAGTGCGGAAAACGCACAAGATAAACGATTTATAGGAGAGGAGAATTTTCCATGAACAAGACAGAATTAGTTGATGCTATGGCTAAGGCTTCTAAGCTTTCTAAGAAGGACGCTGAGGCAGCTCTTAAGGCTTTCACAGACACAGTTACGAAGGCTCTTAAGAAGGGTGACAAGGTTCAGTTAGTTGGCTTTGGTACATTCGAAGTTACCAAGAGAGCAGCTAGAGAGGGCAGAAATCCTCAGACTGGTGCAGTTATGAAGATTAAGGCTTCTAAGGCTCCTAAGTTCAAGGCTGGTAAGGCTCTTAAGGACGCTGTTAACTAATCTGGTTTTACAGATTCAGAATGAACAGTCAGGGGTAAGTACCTAGGTACTTGCCCCTTTTTTATGCGAAGATGCGCATAATATGCTATACTGAATGAGATAAGCAGTGAATAAATGACGATCTTTCAAGGGTGAGAGTATGAGATTGGACAAATATCTTAAGGTATCGCGTCTCATAAAGAGGCGTACAGTTGCAAATGAAGCGTGTGATGCGGGCAGAGTGCTCATAAACGGAGTGACTGCAAAAGCCGGTACGAACGTAAAAGTAGGAGATAAGATAACTATCAATTTCGGCAATAAAGATGTCAATGTAGAAGTTCTTGCTGTAGAAGAGACGGTCCGTAAGGAAGAGGCAGGAGAATTGTACAGATACATATGAAGAACAAATATCTCTTAAGGAGTACAAGAAAGAAACAGAACAGAGTATCAGTCATACTCATCACGATAGTGCTCGTGATGCTCATTATCGTTGTGTCTGTCGGTAAGAGAGACATAAAACGAAGACAGGCAGAGTATGACAAGCAGGAAGAACAGCTGTTGGAGCAGATCGAAGCCGAGAATAAGCGCGCTGAAGAGATCGCTGAGTACGAGAAGTATACCAAGACCAAGAAGTATGCCGAAGAAGTAGCCAAAGAGAAACTCGGTCTGGTCAAGGAAGATGAGATCATCTTCAAAGAAGAATAAGTAAGATGCTGTTAAAGGAAGTACGCAGAGCAATTGAATCAAACAATATGATCAAAGAGGGTGATAAGGTTATCGTCGGTGTGTCCGGAGGTGCCGATTCGGTCACTCTTTTATTGCAACTTGCAGAGTATAGGAAGGAAACGGAATATACGCTGCAGGTTTTTCATTTGAATCATATGATAAGGGAAGAGGCCGCGGCTGATGAGGAATTTGTGCGCGCGCTTTGCGACAGACTAAAGATCCCCTTCTTCAGTAAAAGCATAGATGTAACTGAATATTCGAAAGAGAACAACATATCTGTAGAAGAAGCGGGAAGGATCCTAAGATATGAGCAGATGAGAAGCATGGGACCGGATAAGATAGCGGTGGGACATCATATGGATGATCTTGCAGAGACAGTCATACTTAACATGTGCAGAGGGACGGGTCTCCATGGTATGGTGGGGATCGCTCCGGTACAGGATGATATAATAAGGCCGTTGATCTATCTGTCCAGGACTGAGATAGAGGAATACCTGGCAAGTATGGATCAGGACTATCGTACGGATTCCACTAATCTGGAAACCGAATATACGAGGAACAAGATAAGACATGAGATCCTGCCGCTCTTAACGGAGGGGATCAATGAAAAGGCCGTGGAGCATATTGCTGCAATGGCTGATGATATGATCAATATTGAGAATCATATAATGATGCAGGTAGACAAGGCATATGATGAGTATGTCAGATATACGGATGAGGGTGTGCCGGTACTCAGAGCAGATGCCGTAAGAGAATTGGATGATCATATAGCAAAAGAGCTTATTCTGAAGATCCTGGAGAAACTGACACCGAGGCGCAAGGACATCACGAGAAATCATGTGGAAGGGATCCTTGGCCTGTTAGACGGTTCGGGAGAGAAGAGCATGGATCTTCCATACGGCTTAAGGATCGTCAGATCTTATGACAGGTTGATCTTTACAAAAGTTAAAGAGTCTGAGGAGGCGGAAGATCAGAGGACACTTATGATCAAGGTGCCCGGACTTACAGAAGGAGAAGGTTGGTCGACTACACTTGAAAACGGAATGTCCGTAACGATAAGAGTCAGGTCATTCCGTAATAAGCCTGAGATACCCAATAAAACATATACTAAGTGGTTCGATTATGATAAAATAGATTGTTCGAGATTATATTTAAGATACAGGAAGAAAGGTGACTATCTGACCATCAATAACGGAAATTCGAAGAAATCGGTTCAGGATTATATGGTCGATGAAAAGATAGAGAGATTTAAGAGAGATCGTATCCCGATGCTTACGCAGGATGATCACGTATTATGGATAATAGGATACAGGATCAGCGAGTATTATAAGCTTACTGAAGAAAGCAGGCGGATACTTGAAGTGGAGATAACAAAAATATGATAGCGCAATGCTTCTCAAGGAGGAAACAATGGCAGAACATGTAGAGATCATGCTGACAGAAGAAGAAGTGGACAGGAAGATCCAGGAGCTCGGTGACAGGATAAGCAAAGATTACGCCGGAAAGAGTGTACATTTGGTATGCGTGCTCAAGGGCGGAAGTTTTTTTATGTGTGAACTGGCCAAGAGGATCACAGTACCGGTTTCTCTTGATTTTATGAGTGTATCAAGCTACGGCGGAGATACCAGGAGCAGTGGTGTCGTAAAGATAGTCAAGGATCTGGATGAGCCGCTCAATGGTAAGAATGTGCTGGTCATAGAGGATATTGTTGATTCCGGAAGGACTTTGAGTTATCTGCTCGAGATGCTCAAGGACAGAAAACCGGAGAGCCTTAAACTCTGTACGCTTTTAGACAAGCCGGACAGAAGAGTGGTGGATGTCAAGGTTGATTATACGGGGTTTGAAATACCTGATGAGTTTGTTGTAGGATACGGACTTGACTATGATCAGAAGTATCGGAATCTGCCCTATATCGGTGTAGTGAAGTTCGATTGAATGATTCCATTTAGAAACTGTTTTACGGGAATAAACTGTATTTATGAGTAAGAACAATAAAGTATTTAATTTCTATTTTGTGCTGATATTGGTAGCCGCTCTTATGATGGTGTGGTATACATCCAATAAAGCTGTTAACAATGTTTATACCAGAGGTGAATTTGAACTTGATCTTAAGTCGGGAAATGTAGCGTCCGTGGAGATCAATCCCAATACCGAGGTTCCTACGGGTGTTCTGGATGTGGAACTGGGCAACGGTGAACACAGGGAACTCAATGTGACTGATGTAAATGAGATACAGAAACTCCTTGCCTCATATGATATCGATCCGGTCGTACAGGATGTACCGAGAGAAAGTGTTATCCTCACATACGGAGTACCAATCTTATCTGTCATAGCCATAGTTGTACTGCTCTTCTTTATGATGAGCGGCGGTCCTGCGGCAGGCGGCGGCAAGATGATGAATTTCGGCAGAAGCCGTGCGAAACTTGATACCGATACCAAGACCAAGCTCGATGACGTAGCCGGACTCAGGGAAGAAAAGGAAGACCTAGAGGAGATAATAGACTTCCTTAAGAGTCCCGACAAGTATACCAAAGTAGGTGCAAGGATACCAAAGGGTATTCTTTTGGAAGGTGCTCCGGGTACAGGTAAGACGCTTCTTGCCAAGGCTGTGGCAGGTGAAGCAGGAGTCCCGTTCTTCTCTATATCGGGTTCTGATTTTGTCGAGATGTTTGTCGGTGTCGGAGCTTCGAGAGTAAGAGATCTTTTTGCGGAGGCCAAGAAAAGTGCCCCCTGTATCATATTTATAGATGAGATAGATGCCGTTGCAAGGCGACGCGGAACCGGTATGGGCGGCGGTCATGACGAGAGAGAACAAACGCTCAATCAGATGCTCGTTGAGATGGACGGTTTCGGTGTCAATGAGGGTATCATAGTAATGGCTGCGACTAACAGGGTAGACATTCTAGACCCTGCGATATTAAGACCGGGAAGATTCGACCGTAAGATATCCGTCGGTTCGCCCGATGTCAGGGGAAGAGAGGATATCCTCAAGGTACATGCGAGAAATAAGCCTCTTGCAGAGGATGTCGATCTTAAGCAGGTTGCGCAGACTACTGCAGGTTTCACGGGAGCAGATTTAGAGAATCTCCTTAACGAATCAGCGATAGTCGCTGCAAGAAATAACAGGCAGTATATCACGATGGAAGATATACGTAAATCGTTTATCAAGGTCGGTATAGGAGCTGAGAAGAAGAGCAGGATCATATCTGATAAGGAGAAGAAGATAACCGCTTATCATGAATCCGGACATGCGATCCTTTTCCATGTTCTTCCGGATATGGATCCCGTATATACCATTTCGATCATACCTACGGGTCCCGGAGCGGCAGGATATACGATGCCGTTGCCTGAGAAGGACGAGATGTTCATGACAAAGGGAAGAATGCTTCAGGATATCATGGTTCTGTTGGGTGGTCGTATCGCGGAAGAGATAGTCTTCGGAGATATCACTACCGGGGCATCCAACGATATTAAGCGAGCCACCAGACAGGCCCGCAAGATGGTGACTAAATACGGTATGTCAGAGAACATCGGTGTCATCAATTATGATGATGAAGATGAAGAGGTGTTTATCGGAAGAGATCTTGCACATCCCAGATCACACAGTGAATACATTACCGGTGAGATAGACAAGGAAGTGAAGATGATCATAGATGATTGCTACAGGAAAGCCAAAGATATCATCTTGGAGAACAGAGATATTTTGGACAGAAGTGCTGCGTTGCTCATTGAGAAAGAACGCATAAGCAGAGATGAATTCGAGGCTCTGTTCGCATAGAAATGCGGTTATTGTTTTTCGGGATCTGTGATCGATAAGAGCAGATAGTCATTTTTGAAAGCGTAAATAGGATGGATAAAACGAAACTGATCTTCTCTGATACTACAAGTGAATATTTGTCGAATACCGAGCCGGAGGTCGGAGAGACCATCAAGGTCAGGATTCGAACCCCCAGGGGCGTGACGGACAAGGCAGTACTTGTCGTTGATGACGGTATCATGCCCATGAAACGTTTACGTCGCAAGGGTGATTTTGAGATCTATCAGGCCAAGGTGACACTCTATGACAAGATGATCAGATACTACTTTAAGGTCACGGTGGAAGATGAAGTATATATATACGATCATCGCGGTGTGACAAAAGAGGCCGGCAACCCGTATGCCGTCGATGAGAAGTATTTCTTCCGCGTGATACCCGGGTACAAAACTCCCGATTGGGCAAAAGGAGCGGTATTTTATCAGATATATGTGGACCGTTTCTGTAACGGAGACGAGTCTAACGATGTTATAACAGGTGAGTATAAGTATATTGACGGTCTTGTAGAGTCAAGAGACTGGACAGGTCCGATAGATACGGGAATACATGAACACTTCGGCGGGGATCTTAAGGGAGTCATAGACAAACTTGATTATCTTAAGAAACTCGGTGTGGAGGTTATATATCTCAACCCGATATTTGTCTCTCCGTCCAATCACAAGTATGATACGGCAGATTATGACTATGTGGATCCACATTTCGGAGTCATCGTAAAGGATGAGGGCAATTTACTCGGCTCGCCGGATAAAGAGAATAAAGAAGCGGGGCGATTCATAAGCCGCGTAACGAGTGCAGAGAATCTCGAAGCATCTAATGAGCTTTTCTGTAAGTTGACTGCAGAAGCTCACAAAAGAGGGATGAGAGTAATATTGGACGGGGTTTTCAATCACTGCGGTTCCTTCAATAAGTGGATGGATGCGGAGCGCATATATGAGGATCAGCCCGGTTACTCAAAGGGTGCTTACATAGCAGAAGACAGCCCGTACCATGATTATTTTACTTTTGAGGACGGCGGTAATTGGCCGTACAATGACAAGTATAAGGCCTGGTGGGATTATAAGACACTTCCTAAGCTTAATTATGAGTGCAAAGAACTATATGACTATATACTGAAGATAGGCGCCAAATGGGTATCAGAACCGTTTAATGCCGACGGATGGCGTCTTGATGTTGCAGCTGATCTGGGTCCGGATGCGGAGACCAATCATCGTTTCTGGAATGACTTCAGAAAGACGGTGAAGGAAGCCAATCCTGAGGCGATCATATTGGCTGAACATTACGGAGATGCCTCTCCTTGGTTATCCGGCGGTCAGTGGGACACAGTGATGAATTATGATGCTTTTATGGAGCCGGTTTCCTGGTTCTTAACAGGCATCGAGAAACACAGTGATGAGTATAAGCCTGAACTTATAGGTGATACGGATGCATTCTGGAACAGCATGGCTCTGTGTGGGGCAAGATTTGCCATGCCTTCATACCAGACAGCCATGAACGAGCTGAGTAACCATGATCATTCAAGATTTCTTACAAGAACGACACATAAGGCAGGCAGAGTAGAGGATCTGGGAACAGATGCGGCATCTGAGAATGCTGACAAAGCAGTGATGCGTCAGGCTGTCATAATGCAAATGACATGGATCGGCGCGCCTACACTTTATTACGGAGATGAAGCAGGTCTGGCAGGGTTTACGGATCCCGATAACAGACGTCCCTATCCTTGGGGTAACGAAGACAAGGATCTTATCAAATTCCACAGGAAAGCGATCAAGCTTCATAAATACAGTCCGGAACTCAGTTACGGCTCGCTGATGCGTTTGCCGGTTCACAGCGGTTCTTTGGCATATGCGCGAGTATATAAGAAGGAAGCCAGCATAGTGATCGTTAATACGATGAACGTGGCTATGGAGTATAAACTTCCGGTATATATCCTTGGTATCGGTAAGGGCAAAAAATATCGCGTCAAACTGAGAACGGACCGAGACGGATTTAAGACAAGGGGACAAAGCGTAAAAGACGAAAACGGTATGCTCACCGTTATAGTGGAAGCCGGAGGAGCCGTAATTCTCAGACATAAGAAATTCGGATTTAAGAAGAAAAGGACGATGACGGTACCAAAACCCGGGAAGAAAGAAAAAGAGAAGGTAAAAGAGAAGGTTGCGGACATAAAGGAGCCTGTTGCAACCGATAAAGTATAAAGGGGATACATAATGGCAGAAGGTTCGGTGACAAGAGACAGAGCCGAATGGAATAGAAGGATAGCTGCGATGAAGCGCAGACAGAAGATAGCCCGGATCAGGCAGTGGTCATTGCTTGGTGCGGGCCTTGCCATTTTAGTCATCGCGATCGTTCTTATTATTCAGGCGGGCAGAAACGGACGCATTAAGGATTCTGACGAACACCCTGATAAGATCGTTAACGAAGCGACCGGTGAAGGAGGGATCGTCATTCAGCAGTCCGTATCCGAATTCGACGATAAGACCGAACCTGCTAAGCCTGAATTTGATAACAAGTCTTCGATAGGAAACATATATACTTATAATGAGGCGGAGAACGTCGCTTATCTTACAGGCGATAATATGACAAGTCTGAATGCCATACTTGTGGATGTTGACAACGGTCTCATCACCGGCGGTGTTGATTACAGGGCAAGGATATATCCGGCATCAATGACCAAAGTGATGACTCTTTTGGTCGCAGTTGAGAATACGGATGATTTTGAGAAAAAGGTGCCCGTCTCGTCTGTAGCGACCAACTATGCATACAGCAAAAAACTGAGTGCGGTCAATTTTGCGATAGATGAGAATGTGACGATAAAAGATCTGTGCTACGGAACGATCCTTCAGTCCGGTGCTGATGCTGCGGCAGAACTTGCGATACAGGTTGCGGGGAGCATGGATGATTTTGTTGTTATGATGAATGAGAGAGCAGAATCACTCGGAATTTCGGATACCACACATTTTTCGAACGTGTCGGGGTCATTCGATGAGAATAACTATTCGACATGTGAGGATCTGGCCAAGATAATGAATGCAGCAATGGACAATGAGTATTGCAGACAGGTGCTTTCAGCACATAAATATACTACATCAAAAACTACGGAGCATCCCGACGGAATAGAGATATCCAACTGGTTCCTCAGGCGTATCGAGGATAAGGATACGGGCGGTGAAGTGATAGGAGCCAAGACAGGATTTGTCGTGGAGTCGAGAAATTGTGCCGTGAGTTATTATACTTCCGATTCCGGCAGGAATTATATAGCGGTGACCGTCAATGCGCACAGTGCATGGAGATGTATATATGACCATGTGGATATATACAAGAACCATACCGAGTAGCATGCAAGCGCAACGCGTACAACAAGAGTCAACTTAAACGATTTCGTTTGTGAATATTGCACAAAAACAAGAGTCCGTTTTTGTAAATTTTGTTCAAGTGACGTATTGTTGTATGGGGGTGGTTGGGATATTATACTAGATGTAACCCCCCAATACATTTTGTAGTTTTTTGCTATACCCCATAAGAAAGAAATACCTTCCTTAATAGTCGGCCAAGCCGGCTGTTAACCCCAAATGGGGGTATTTCTTCCTTAACCCAAATGCAACAGGCACTGATCGAAAGGTCGGTGCCTTTTTCGTGTATACTCTGCTGTATTGAGAATTGGGTGAAAGTCCTGTATACTTTGTATGATGATCACTTAAAGAACGGAGATCGGTGACATATGAAAGTAGTATTAAGAGAACTGACCAAGATATTCCCGAGCAGAGACAAGAAGGATAAGACTGAGGTTGTTGCCGTAGACAACTTTGATATCGAGATACCGGACGGTAAGCTCGTAGGTTTGCTTGGGCCTTCGGGCTGCGGCAAGAGTACGGCGCTTAACCTTATCTGCGGTCTTGAGAAGCCCACGCGCGGGAGGATATTCTTCGGTGATGAAGATGTAACGGATCTGCCACCGGAACAACGCGGTGTAGGCATGGTCTTTCAGAACTATGCGCTCTTTCCTCATATGACGGTGGAGCAGAATATCACCTTCCCGCTTGGTAATCTTAAAGGCGATAAGAAGCTTAGCAAAGAGGAGATGAAGGCCAAGGCATTGGAGGCGGCAGGACTTGTACAGATAGAGAATCTGATGAGCCGTAAACCTAAGGAGATGTCCGGGGGTCAGCAGCAGAGAGTTGCCATTGCCAGAGCGCTTGTTAAGAGACCCAAGATACTCTTGCTTGATGAACCCCTGTCCAATCTTGATGCGAGGCTCAGGCTTCAGACCAGGGAGGAGATCCGCCGTATTCAGAGAGAGACGGGGATCACTACGATATTCGTTACTCACGATCAGGAAGAGGCTATGAGTATCTCTGATATGATCGTGGTGATGAAAGCCGGTCGTATCCATCAGGTGGGCAAACCTCAGGAAGTATATGACAAGCCTGTTAATCTCTTTGTGGCCAAGTTCCTTGGTACTCCTGCCATTAATGTATTTAAGGGCAGGATAGATAAGGGTGGATTATATATCGGAGATGAAAAGGTTCTTGACGTACCCGATACAGCCTTAATGAACGGAGAGGATGTACAGACGGACGGAAGAGAAGTATATGCAGGCATACGCCCGGAAGGCTTCATCCTGGATGAGAACGGTCCTCTTACATGCAGGCTTGACAGAGTGGAGGTCATGGGACGCGATATAAGTGTCGTTTCCTTCCATGATGCCGCAACGAACGCGGGGACAGTCTGCGTTCGTTCGATAATCAGCGCAGAAAATGATATAGATGAGAACGAAGATACGGTACGTTTTTCATTAAAACCGGCCAAGACACATATATTTGATGCAGAGAGTGAGTGCGTTCTGCAATTTACTGGGAAATGAAGAGATTGAGATTCGGACAGAACTTAAGAGGCTGGCTCTATATGCTGCCGGCGATCCTGTTTTTGGGTGTATTCATGGTATACCCTCTTATTGATGTACTCATATATTCTGTTGAAGAGAATTACAATTTTGCTTCTCAGGTGTATTCCGGATATGGTCTGTTCAATTATTCGTATGTATTGCATGATACATATTTTGTTCAGGCACTAAAGAATACTTTTATCATAGTGATAATCACTGTACCGATCTCTACGGGACTTGCGCTTTTAATATCACTGGGACTAAGCTCCATAGGCAGGATACAGAGTCTTTTCCAGACAGTCTATTTCCTTCCGTATGTTACCAATACACTCGCTGTCGGGCTGGTATTCATGGTCTTATTTAAGAAGACTGCATATTCTGACGGACTCATTAATCTGCTGATCAATGCCTTCGGCGGTAAGAGTATAGATTTCATAGACGGTCCTTACTGGGCCAAGATCATGGTGATGTGTATCTATACCATATGGGTGGTAATTCCTTTTAAGATCTTAATTCTCACGAGCGCTCTTGCATCCGTCAATGAGGAATACTATAAGGCGGCAAGAGTTGACGGAACGAGTCCGTTCAGGATATTTGTAAGGATCACTCTTCCCATGATATCGCCGACGATATTCTATCTCATCATCACGGGATTCATCGGAGCGTTCAAGGCATACAGCGATGAGGTGGCACTCTTCGGAACAGATCTTAACAGTGCAGGCATGAATACGATAGTCGGATATGTTTATGACATGTTATACGGCAACAGCGGCGGATATCCTTCGTATGCATCGGCAGCGGCACTCATATTATTTGCGATAGTATTTACGATCACGGTGATAAACCTGCTCATAAGCAGGAAGACCGTAACACAATAGAGAGCTTAACTTATGAAGAACGTAAGAAAGATCAAGACAACGATCACATATATACTGTTATCGATATGGGCGCTCATAGTTCTTTTCCCATTCTATTGGATGCTGCTTACATCCATTAAGAGCTATGCATCCTATAACGGGGAGTACGTGCCGAAATTCTATGCTGAGCATCCTACATTTGAGAACTATGTGAATGCGTTCACGGCTGTTCCTCTTGGCCGGTATTTCCTTAATACGCTCATCTTTACTCTCGTAACAACAGGACTTATGATGGTGGTCATCATACTGTCGGCTTATGCATTTGCCAGAATAGATTTTAAGGGAAGAGCTGCGCTGTTTGCTTTCTTCTTAGCCCTTATGATGATACCGAATGAGCTTGTGATCATCACCAATTTTGTGACCATTACGAATCTTAATATGCGCAATACATTCCTTGGACTTATCCTTCCTTCAGTTACGTCCGTATTCTATATCTATCTGCTCAAAGAGAATTTCGAGATGATCCCCGAGGAGTTATACAAAGCGGCCAAGGTAGACGGAACCTCGGATATCAAATATCTGATAAAAGTGATGATACCGATCTCTCAGCCGACCATAGTCACCATCATCATCTTAAAGGTCATCGAGTGCTGGAATGCATATGTATGGCCCAGACTCATCACGGATGACGAGAATTATTTCCTTGTCAGCAACGGCATTCAGTCGATCCGTGAGAACGGTTTCGGAAGAGAGAATATCCCTGCGATGATGGCAGCGGTCGTAGCGATATCAGTTCCTCTTATCATTCTTTTCCTGATCTTCCATAAGAAGATCATGGCAGGTGTTTCGAGAGGAGGTATCAAGGGATGAGGAAAAAGACACTGATCTGGATCATGACAATTGTGTCACTTTTCTCCGCCCTTCTCACGGGCTGTCACGGACGTAAGGGAATGGAGCCTTTTACCATGCCTGAGGCATTTGATGAGAATGTTGACTACAATATCACATTCTGGGCCAAGAATGATACCAATAAGACTCAGACTGACATATATAAGCAGGCGATAACAGACTTTAATAAGCTGTATCCGAATATACACGTTGATCTGCGTCTGTATACGGATTACGGCAAGATATACAATGATGTCATAACCAATATATCTACGGGAACGACTCCTAACGTATGCATCACATATCCCGATCATATAGCGACATATATGACCGGTGACAATACAGTGGTCCCTTTGGATGATCTGATAGCGGATCCCGAATACGGAATGGGCGGAAGTCTTGTAAGATTTGACAGCGTAAGAGAAGATGAGATCGTACCGCAGTTCCTTAACGAGTGTAAGATCGGAGGATCGATATATGCGCTTCCCTATATGCGATCGACTGAAGCGTGTTATGTCAACCAAACATATGTGGAACGATTGGGATATGAAGTACCGGATGTGCTGACATGGGACTTTGTATGGGAAGTATCAGAGAAGGCTATGGAGACCGATGCTGACGGGAATTATAAGGTCAACGGCCAGAAGGTTATGATCCCGTTCATTTATAAGTCTACAGACAACATGATGATACAGATGCTTCATGAGCTTGATGCTCCGTACTCCACCCCGGAGGGCGAGATCGGAATATTTAACGACACGACTAAAAGCCTTCTTTTTACCGTAGCCTCGCATGCAGAGACAGGTGCGTTCTCTACATTCAAGATATCCAGCTATCCCGGCAATTTCCTTAATGCGGGACAGTGCCTCTTTGCGATAGATTCAACTGCGGGAGCCACCTGGATGGGTTCGCATGCTCCGTTGTCCGATATCCATGAGAGTAAGAAAGTGGAATTTGAGACAGCCGTTCGTCCGATACCGCAGTTTGATACACAGAACATATCGATGATCTCGCAGGGACCGAGCATATGTATATTCAATAAGCCGGATAACGAAGAAGTCCTTGCTTCATGGCTCTTTGCGCAGTACATGTTATCAAATGACGTACAGATAGCTTATGCGAAAACCGAAGGCTATACTCCCGTGACGATAAGAGCAAGAGAGGAGGAGTCTTATATCGATTATCTGAGTCGCGCGGGACAGGACAATAAAGAGCACTATGATGTCAAGATCGCTGCGACTAAGCTTCTTTTAGAAAATTCGGATAAGACTTTTGTGACTCCGGTATTCAACGGATCGGCATCATTACGTGATGCATCGGGCCAGATGATAGAAGAAGTAACAAAGGCAAGGCGTCGTAAGATCACGGTAGATGACGCCTTTATCGATAAACTCTATGATAATATGAGGTCGCTTTACAGGCTGGATTCGGCTTCAGCCGTAGGAGGGGATGATTCGGACAGGGACCTTGGCCCACTTCCCGCAGCTACGCGTAACCTCATCGTGATCCTGATAGTAGTATGGGCTGTTATAGCCGTATATGTATCGGTCGAAAAGATCAAGGAAAGAAAGAGAAAAAACGCTTGATATTCCTGTACTTTATGGTATGATACATTTGCTGATAAATATCGATATGATATGAGTTATGCGTGTTATGAATAAAGGAGATGAAATTATGAAAAAGAAGATCATTGCATTATTGGTCATGACAATGACTGCAGCAACACTTATGACAGGTTGCGGTAAGGGAGATACCGATAAGAAGTCTGAGGGAGTTATGACATATGAAGAATATGCCAAGGCACCCCTTGATTCAGAAGTGACTATAGAAGCTTATGTTCAGGCCAAGCAGGGCTGGTGGGAGAATGAAGGAGTAGGAGTAGCTACCATTTATACTCAGGACAAGGAAGGTGCGTATTTCTTATATAACGCACAGTGCTCAGAGGAACAGTATAATAAGCTGGCACAGGGAACCAAGATCAAGGCTACGGGATATAAATCCGAGTGGTCCGGTGAAGTTGAGATAGCAGATGCAACATTTGAGATAGAAGATGGCAGTTATATTGCTCCGGCCAAGGATGTTACGTCTATTCTCGGTTCCGACTCTATAATTGACGAGCAGAACAAATTTGTGGCATTCAAGGGCATGAAGGTTGAGGATGCAGGTAACGGCAAGGCATTTATGTACAAGTATGATGATTCCGGTTCACAGGGTGACGATCTGTACTTCAAGGTCTCACTTAACGGTGCATCATATACATTTACCGTAGAGTCATATCTGACAGGCGCTGACACAGAGGTATATAAGACGGTAGAAGCTCTTAACATAGGTGATACGGTTGATATGGAAGGTTTCTTATACTGGTATGAAGGCATCAATCCTCATATAACCAAGGTAACTGTTAAATAATATAGAAATGTGATAGAATATAAAACCGAGAGGCTTTTTGGTCTCTCGGTTTTATAGTGTCCCGAATACTTCGGGACGGACACCGGATAAGTACGGCTAAGAGCTGCCGACAGGCAGAGACAGAGGATCATGATCAAAGAAGTAAGAATAGGATCATTAGAAGAATTATTACCCCTGCTGACAGAACAGGATTACAGAGAAGATCTTGATCGTAACAGAAGTTCATATCTCTACAGGGGAATGCCGAATACGGCATTTAAGATGGAGACAAGTCTGCATCGTAATTGCAAACATCTTCAGAAAACGCTTGAACCGGCCATACTTGAGAATTTTGCCAAGTACGCCGTTATCGGTGAGCCTACCATAGCGCAGTCTGTATGGAGACAGATGATCTTAGGCCAGCATTACGGCTTGCCTACAAGACTTCTTGACTGGACGCATTCCGCTTTGGTAGGTCTTCATTTTGCCGTAAGTGAGAAGGATATGGAACAGATGGATGATCACGACTGTATGGTGTGGCGGATAGACATGAATGAGATGTATTCGCTGCTGCCGGATAATTACCGTGCGGTGGTCAATAAGACCCAGTCTACCATTTTTTCCGTGGATATGTTAGGCGGTATCACCGGCAAGCTTGAGCAATATGATATGGACATGGGCAAAGATGCCATGATCATCATAGAACCCCCGTCCATCAATGCAAGAATAGTCAATCAGTACTCTTTCTTCTCATTAGTTCCGATGGAGATGGATGATATTGAGGAATTCCTGGACCGAAGGACAGATAATACGGTCAAGTATGTGATAGCTAAGGAACTCAGATGGAGAGTACGTGATATGCTAGATCAGCTCAATATGAGTGAGAGGATCGTTTATCCGGGACTGGATGGATTGTCTCGGTGGATAGCGAGGCATTATTTTGTCAAATAGATCCGGTTTAACAGATCGGGTGAAAGGAAGATCAATGTTCGGTAACAGTAAGAATCAGAAAAGCGGAATGAGCATAATAATCGTTGGCTGCGGCAAGGTGGGTTCTGCTCTTGTTGAGAGCCTGTCAGGAGAAGGCCACGATATAACGATAATTGACAAAGATGATTCAAAGATACAGGCACTTACCAACATGTATGATGTGATGGGTATCGTCGGAAACGGTGCCAGTTACAGTGTGCAGGTGGAAGCGGGTATCGATACGGCGGATCTTTTCATAGCCGTAACGGATTCGGACGAACTTAATCTCTTATGTTGTACGGTGGCTAAGCGTGAAGGCAAGTGCGTTACCATAGCCAGGGTTCATACTCCCGAATACAGTAAGGAAGCGCCCTTCCTTAAGGACAAACTCGGACTTGAGATGATCATCAATCCCGAGTATGAAGCAGCTAAGGTTATGTCAAGAACTCTGTCCCTTCCGATGGCGGAGGAGGTAAGCTCGTTTGCACACGGTCAGGTTGAGATGATCAAGATCCGTATTCCGGAAGGCAATACTTTGGATGGTATGAAGATCATGGATCTTGGTCGTGATGTAACTTCCAATGTGGTCATATGTGCTGTAGAACGTGACAGAGAAGTGTTCATTCCTTCCGGTCAGTTCATCTTAAGAGGAGGAGATCTCATAAGCTTCGTGGCTACACGTAAGGATGCAAGAGGCTTCCTAAGCAAGATAGGGATCAAGTCTGCACCCATCAAGGATGCACTGATAGTGGGTGGCGGTAAGGATGCGTACTATCTGGCGGATCTGCTGATACGTGCAGGCATACAGGTCAGCATTATAGAGAGAGATGTTGAAAAGTGCGAGAATCTGAGTATTCTTCTTCCCAAGGCTGTTATCATCAATGATGACGGTACAAATGAGGAAGTGCTTAAGGAAGCGGGATTGAGTTCCATTCAGGCTTTTATCCCGTTAACGGGAATAGATGAAGAAAACATAATCTTAAGCATGTATGCCAAGCAGATATCCGAGGCCAAGGTCATAACAAGGATATCACGTAACAATTTCGGAAGCATAGTTCACAATCTGGATCTGGGAAGTGTGATCTTTCCCAAATACATCGTATCAGAGGCGATAGTCGCCTATGTAAGAGCCAGAAAAAATTCGATGGATTGTAATATCGAGACGTTATATCATATCTTCGGTTCAAGGGCTGAGGCCATTGAATTCATAGTCGAGAATGAGACGGCCGTAACAGGTAAGAAGTTATCTGAAATGAAGCTTAAGAATAATCTTCGTATAGCCTATATCCGCAGACGAAACAATGTGATCTTCCCCGGTGGTGATGACGAGATCAAGGTTGGGGATGCCGTGATGGTCGTTACGACAAACACTGGATTTAAAGATATACAGGATATACTTCAGTAAACAGAAATACGGATCAACAGGAGAAGGTTATATGAATAACTCCATGATCAGGATAATAATCGGACATATCATGAAGATAGAGGCAGCTTTTTTATTGCTGCCTTGCATTGTTGCGCTTATTTACGGTGAGTCAGAAGGCTGGACCTATCTTGCGGTCGCAGGGTGCGCAGCGATAGGCGGAAGTATTCTTGGCCTTAAGAAACCTGAAGACAAGACGCTTTTTCTCAAAGAAGGATGTGTGACAACAGCTCTTTCGTGGATAGTTATGAGTCTTATCGGTGCCGCTCCGTTCTATTTCACGGGTGAGATCCCGAAGTTTGTAGATGCGTGTTTTGAGACGGTTTCCGGATTTACTACGACCGGATCCACCATACTGAATGATATAGAGAATCTGTCACACGCTTCTTTATTCTGGCGAAGCGGAACTCATTGGATCGGCGGTATGGGTGTTCTGGTCTTCCTGCTCTCCATAGTCTCTCTGAGCGGTGGCTCGACCATTAATCTGATGAAGGCTGAATCTCCGGGTCCGTCTGTCGGTAAACTGGTACCCAAGATCAAGGCATCGGCCAGATATCTGTATCTTATCTATGCGGCGATGACGTTTACCGAAACACTTTTGCTTGTGATAGGCGGATGTCCGATATTTGATTCCATAACGCTCGCATTCGGAACAGCAGGTACCGGTGGTTTTGCTATCAAAGGAGATTCGGTTGCGGGATATTCTGCATACATACAATGGGTTGTGACTGTATTTATGATCTTGTTCGGGATCAATTTCAATGTATACTATTTCATACTGATCAGACACATAAAGGATGCTTTCAAGATAGAAGAAGTAAGATACTATCTTTTAGTGATCCTGTCATCCATAGTGATCATTTTTATCAATGTAAGAGATCTGTTCCCTTCGGCAGGAGAGGCGATAAGGCATACTGCATTTCAAGTGGCATCCATCATAACGACTACGGGATTTGCCACGGTTGATTTTGATACATGGAATACCACGAGCAAGATAGTCCTGATAATGCTCATGTTCATAGGAGCCTGTGCAGGCAGTACGGGCGGCGGTATCAAAGTGAGCCGCTTTGTGATCATAGCCAAGACAATACGTAAGGAGATAAATTCGTATATACATCCGAGAAGTATCAAGAAGATAATTTATGACGGTAAACCTGCGGAGCATGTCATGATAAGGTCTGTAAATGTATTCATGGCAACTTACATACTTATATTATCGATATCCGTTTTCCTTATGAGTTTTGAAGGCGAGGATCTGGTTACTACTGTCACTTCCGTCATAACATGTATAAACAATATAGGACCGGGCCTTAATAAGCTTGGACCCACATGTAACTTCGGTTTCTTAAGCGGTTTTTCCAAGATCGTTCTGATGTTTGATATGCTGGCAGGAAGATTGGAACTCTTCCCTCTTGTTATGCTGTTTCATCCGAGACTTATCAAGGAACTGTTGATCTGTGGACCGAAGAAGCACTCTGCCCGGGTGTGATATGAAGAATAAGAGAGAGTATTCATTTGATATCATAAGAACTATAGCAGTCTTCTGCATTCTTTTATGCCATTTTAATGCCAGATACTCTTTCATTTACTATGGCGAGGACCTAAGAGAATACATGCTGCTTAGTCAGTATCCATTCAAACTGTTTCTGGGGGATCTCGGAGTTTCGCTTTTCTTTATCATCTCAGGCGCATCCCTTTACTATAATTACAGAGATTCTCTTGATATAAAGACGTTTTACCGGAAACGTTTCCTTAAACTGTATCCAATGTTCTGGATAGCATATCTGACGATCTTTGCCATAAGGGCAAAGGACATGCTCTCATCCGGTATCCCCGTCTGTAATCTGATCTTTACCGTTATCGGTATGGATGGTTATCTTAACGGCGTGATCCCGACGTTCTATCTCATCGGTGAATGGTTCTTAGGCTGTATAATACTGATCTATCTGATCTTTCCGTTACTCAGATCATTGTATAAACGAAACAGATATATTCTTTGGGCTGTGGTTTTGATCCTGTACTTTTTCTTCTCGCTTAAGGATACGATCCCGGGACTTAATAAGAGCAGTATAATCTTCGTTCGGATACCCGAGGTCTTATTCGGAATGGAATATGCCGGGTATATCCGTAAAAAAGAGAACGATCAGGAGAGTTTACCCCGGTGGGTATCGCATCTTTGGGCGCTCCTGTCAGCAAGTGTATTGATATTTTCATCTGTTGCCGATATTGAATGGAATAACGGAATACAGACAACACTGGTAGGAATCAGTTTGTTTATAACAGTGACATATCTATGGAATGTTCTCAAAAGGTCTAAGTTCATACAAAAGCGTCCGCTGATGGTGACTGAGAAAATATGTGCTCAGGTGAGTAAATATTCATATGCGATCTTTCTGGTACATCATATAGTCATAAGCATAGTCTGTGACAGGATAGACATGCTCGGCTTGTCGACGGTCAAAAGAGCAGGACTTTTTGTTATTTTACAGATATTTATTTTTGCTTGCGCAAGATTGTTATATTTTGTCACCGATCTTGTTACTGATCTGTTACACGCGCAATAGTACGATAAGTGTGCATTTTGTTATATCTATAATTTCAGGCAGACGGAGGAAACAATATGGCACAGAAGAAATCGTTAGGATTGATACTAAAACTCGTACTTATCGCGGTTGCATCCGTTATTGTGACGGCAGTCGTACTTGTACTTGTCTCAAGAACAAAGCTTAAGTCCACTTATGTATCGCTCATAGAGGAAGAGCTCAAGGTAGCGTGTGAAGAGTTAGACAGCAAACTGTCATATGAATATGACGGAGACTGGGCACTTACGGAAGACGGTCTTATGAAGGGACCCGATATAGTCCAGGGCGAATATGAGAGAGAGATGGATGAGATCAAGTCCAAGACGGGACTTGAGTATACTCTCTTCTATGGTGACACACGTATAGTTACCACGATCGAGAAGACGGACGGTTCAGGAAGACTCGTAGGGACCAAGGCATCTGACGCAGTCATCAAAGCTACTCTTCAGGGCGGTCAGGATTATCTCGGAACGAATCTTAATATCGAAGGTCAGGAATTCTACGGTTACTACACACCCCTTAAGAATTCGGACGGATCTGTAGTAGGTATGTGCTTCTCAGGTCGTCGAACAGCTGATGTAAGTAAGGGTATCAGTCAGGCAGTTCTGTTGAGTATAGTCATTGCAGTGCTGATAGTTGTGTTTGTACTCGTACTGGGTATGATACTTAACAGCATTGTTTCCAAGCAGATGCAGAGTGTGGCTGACAGCATAGAGTCACTGGCCAGGGGTGATCTGAATACCAAGGTAGATGTGAAGGTATTATCAAGAAGTGATGAACTCGGTACGATCGCAAGAAGTACCAAGACTCTCATAGATGAGATAGGAGATATCGTCGGCAAGCTTAAGGAAGCAGCCGAAGGCCTTAATGCGGACAGTGAGGAACTTTCATCTTCATGTGATCAGGCAACACAGGCTTCAAGCCAGATCACGGCAGCCATGGATGATATATCCAAGGGAGCCGTATCTCAGGCAGACAGCATTCAGAGTGCCGTATCGGATACAGAGTCGATCGGCATGAGCGTAGAGGCTATAGCTGAGAGCGTGACAAGTCTTAATGATGCATCCGATGAGATGAAGACTTCATGTCATGATACAATGATCACTCTGAATAACCTCATCTCTCATTCTGAGAAGGTTACGGAATCCGTAGATACGATCGCATCTACGATAGACAGTACCAACAAGTCGGCTAATGCCATCAGTGAATTCACCGATGCCATCAATTCGATCGCATCACAGACAAACCTCTTGTCGCTCAATGCTTCGATTGAGGCAGCAAGAGCCGGTGAGGCAGGTAAGGGCTTCGCAGTCGTTGCCGGAGAGATCTCGGATCTGGCTGAGCAGTCCAAGGCAAGCGCTGACAAGATCAATGAGATCGTTACACAGCTCATCAGAGATGCAAGCGAATCCGTTGATGTTATGAAGGTCCTTTCAGAGAATGTCATAGAGCAGGGCGAGCAGTTATCGGCTACCAAGACTGATATGGAGAAGATGTCTTCGAATATAGAGAATGTGGTATCAAGCGCAAGTGAGATCTCAGGCAGGATCGGCAACTTAAGATCCGCCAAGGAAGGTCTGGGAGAGATCATCGAAGACCTGTCGGCCATTTCCGAAGAGAATGCGGCTTCAACACAGGAGACCAACGCTTCGATGGAAGAGTTGTCAGCTACATTCCAGCTCATCAATTCTGATGCCGACAAGTTAAGCAAGCTGGCAACAGAGATGAACGATACAATAAGTTTCTTCCATTAATGTCTAATTATAGAAGAAAAATGCAGGGGTGCGGGAATCCTTCGGGAGATCCGCACTCTTGCATTTTACTATAATATCACGGTATATGAGATCCAAATCGGATCATTTTACTTATCTGTCTTATCCGAATTCCCTGCCATGATCTTAAATATATTCAAAAGAATGATGCTTAACAGTACACCCCCCAGTATATCGGTAAACCAGTGAACACCGGATATCAGTCTGCCCATGACGGTCATCACGATGATGGCGGTACCCAGAAGACGGAGAATAAAGCAGAGGCGGGCGTTTTTTACATATCTATCGATTAACATAACTAAGGCGCCTACTACCGTACACCCTATCATAGTGTGCGTGGAAGGAAAGGATGCTTCCGGGGCGGTATCTCCCGGCATGATGACCGGTCTGTAGTTGATGATCACAAATTCGAATAATACGTAGAAGAATACAACCGCAGCATACAACGCGCCGAGAGCATAGATCTCTCTGTCGACTTTCTTAAGGCTCTTCCTGGTGATCAGCTGATAGGCGCCTGCTGCAACCGTGGCCATGGCCAGTGCTATTGCTATAGCCCCGAGCATCTTTGTTATATCGTACCAGATCATGTTGACACCAAAGAATCTGTGAACTGAATCGTTTATGTGAGACAGACCGATGGTCGTGTCGTTCGGTCCTATCGGTGCGACATCGACGGTAAGGATCAAAATGATCAACAGAATAAATAGAATCCCGGTGATGATGGTCGGAATGTATGCATTAATGGGATCAGTTCCCTGCTTTTTGTTCATATAGTGTTCCTCCTTAGGTCAGATTCTGTAGTTCATATCGAATAGTATAACACATCAACTGTATAAAGGTTACGGCATATGGTAGAATAAGCAGACAGAGGTGGTTTAGTTATGGAAAGACGAGAATTTGAGGAACATCTGACCAATGATCTCATCCCTTTTTGGAAGGATCTTAAGGATGAGCAATATGGTGGATTCTACGGTCATATGGACAAGGATCTGAAAGTAGATAAACACGCGGATAAAGGAGTCATACTTAACAGCAGGATACTTTGGTTTTTCTCTGCATCATATTCGCTGTTGAAAGATGAGGATCTGTTGATCCCGGCACGGCATGCATATGAGTTTTTGAGAAAGCATTGCTATGATAAAAGCAGAGGTGGAGTGTATTGGGCTCTTACATATGACGGTAAGCCTGTGGATACGACCAAGCATACATATAATCAGGCTTTTGCCATCTATGCTCTGTCGGAATACTATATGGCTTCGTCAGATGCAGACAGCCTTGTGCTGGCTTATGAACTGTTTGATCTGATCGAGAACAGATGCAGAGATAAAGACGGCTATCTTGAGGCGTTTTCTGTTGACTTTACGCCGGATGACAATAATGAGAAATTATCAGAGAACGGAGTGATCGCGGAGCGAACAATGAACACTCTTCTGCATGTTCTGGAGGCATACAGTAATCTGTATAAGGCAGATAACAGCCAAGAAGTGGCAGACAGATTAAAGGAGATCGCAGACATATTCTCGGAAAAGGTATTCGATACAAAACGGGGAAGACTGAAGGTGTTCTTTGACCTTGATTATAATTCGCTTATAGATCTGTATTCATATGGTCATGATATCGAGGCATCGTGGCTTCTTGACAGAGCAGCAGAGGTACTTGATGATCCCGAATATACGAGGAAGATCCACTTGATCTCCGATGTCCTGACAGATGAAGTACACAGGCATGCATACAGTAAGAGCGAGAGGGCTCTGTATAATGAGTGTGAAAACGGAACAGATGACAGGAAGAAGGTCTGGTGGGTACAGGCCGAGTCGGTAGTCGGATTCCGTAATGCATTTGAGAAGCATCCTGATCGAACGGACTATGAAGAGGCATCAGAGGAGATATTCTCTTTTATATTGGATAAAATGATAGACTTAAGATGCGGTGAATGGTATGAGAACATTTTGGAAGACGGTACTAAAGACCTCGGAAGGGGGATCGTGCATCAGTGGAAATGTCCCTATCATAACGGACGTATGTGTATTGAGATGTGCAGGCGTCTTAAGAGTTGAAATGATAGCAAACAGATCTTGAATTTTTTGACATAAGGGATGATGATTATGGAACCTGTTAATAAGAATGCGACCAAAGAAGCGAGACAGTTGCTTGACTATCTTTACAGTATCCGCGGAAAGAAGATCATTACCGGACAGCATACACAGACCAACCCCTGTGAGGAGATCGAATATATAAAAGAAGTCACAGGTAAGGAACCTAAACTCAGAGGATTTGAACTTCTTAGTTATTCGCCCAATATTAATTATGATAATGCTTCCGAGGCATGTCTTACAGAGGTATATGAGAATCGGGGAACGCTGGATACTGCTCTGGAGTGGGCGATGAGTACAGACGGAATAGTCACATTTTCGTTTCACTGGTTTTCACCTGTGGGAGGAGAGGATAAGAGCTTCTATGCAAAGCATACGGACCTGGATGCCTCAAGGATCTTAACGGAGGGGACTAAAGAGAGGGAAGCCTTTTACCGTGACCTGGATGTTATAGCCGATGAGATTGAGAGGTTTAAAGATGCAGGCATTCCGATATTGTGGAGACCGTTTCATGAATCCGACGGAACCTGGTTCTGGTGGGGAGCAAAAGGGCCTGAAGTGGCCAGGGATCTGTACAGGCTCATGTTTGATCATTATGTGAAGAACAGACATCTTGATAATCTGTTGTGGGTCTGGAATTGTCGATTGGCTGAAGGATATCCCGGAGATGAATATGTGGATGTTATTTCTGTTGACATATACCTTGAAAAATATGCTGAATCGGATTACAGAGATGAATATGATAAACTGATCTTATCGACTACAAAGAATAAAGTTGCTGCTCTGGCAGAGGTTGGGTTTATACCTGATATTAACGTCTTATCAGTCTCCAAAGTTCCCTGGACATACTATATGTGTTGGTCCAAGGAATTCTGTATCGGAGAGCAATACAACAACAAGGCTAAGCTTAAGGAAATGTATGACAGTGATTATTCGATCAAACTTTGAAGTGAGATTGTTCTTATGAAGATATGCGAATACGGTGATCCGGCAGCACAGGCGGTGCTCATTCAACCCGTGGATGAACAGGATCTTTCAGTTATCGAAAATGAAGTAAATGTGATAAAGCAGCTTTCAGACAGAGATTTCAGGCTCATCACCTTTAAGGTGGAGAACTGGAACAGAGATCTTTCGCCCTGGAAGGCTCCGGCAGTATTCGGGAAGAGGGATTTCGGTGACGGAGCAGAAGATACACTGAGCGAAATACTGAAGGTATGCTCTGACAGGGACAGGGAATATATCATAGGAGGCTACTCTCTCGCGGCTTTATTCGCGCTCTGGGCTTCTTATCAGACTGACGTGTTCGCAGCCGCAGCCGCAGCATCACCTTCGATGTGGTTCCCGGGATTTATCGAGTATATGAGTGAAAATGTGATAAGATGCAAGGCGGTTTATTTAAGCCTCGGAGACAAGGAAGAAAGGACCAAAAATCGCGTTATGGCTACTGTAGGCGACCGGATCAGGGAGGCATACGATATACTGCAGAAAGCAGGTATAGAGAGCATACTTGAATGGAATGCCGGCAACCATTTCAATGAGTCAGACGTAAGGACAGCCAAGGCATTTGCCCGGGTGTTGAACGGTATCGGGTGAATTGGTCAGAGATTGTCGATCTGTAAGCCGGCGGAGACTTGAATTGTTAAGGCATTTGTAGGAATATGCGAGGGAGAAACAGAATATGCATTTTGTGGAGGCAAAAGGCTTACTTACCGGCAGTGGCGGACATTACGGAATGAATATATACAGAGGATGTTCCCATGGCTGTATATATTGCGACAGTCGTAGTCGTTGTTATCAGTTTACGCATCCTTTTGAAGATATAGAAGTTAAGCAGAATGCTCCGGAGCTCTTAGAGTCTGCTCTTCGCTCTAAAAGAAAGAAATGTATGATCGGAACCGGTGCAATGTCTGATCCGTATATGCATTGTGAAGAAGAGTTACGGCTGACAAGGAAGTGCCTTGAGATCATACTGCGATATGGATTTGGGGCCGCGATTCAGACTAAATCAGATCGTATCCTTCAGGACATTGATCTGCTGGATGAGATAAACCGCTCCGCAAAATGTGTGGTGCAGATGACGCTCACTACATGGGATGATGACTTGTGCGGGATACTGGAACCAAATGTCTGCAATACAAAGCGCCGGATAGAAGTGCTGGAAGAAATGCAGAAAAGGGGAATTCCTACCGTAGTCTGGCTGACCCCGATCCTGCCATTCATCAATGATACGGAAGAAAACATTGTATCTATCCTGAATGAATGTGTTCGGGTCGGCGTAAAAGGTGTTATGGATTTTGGCATGGGGCTGACGCTCAGGGAGGGCGACCGGGAATATTATTATGCTGCACTGGACAGGCATTTTCCGGGGATGAAGGAACGCTACATCGCACGGTATGGAAATGCGTATGAACTGCCGAGTCCTAAAGCCGTGGAACTGACTGAGATACTTCAAAGCATCTGTAAGGAAAACGGGATTCTTTCAAGTCCGAAGGATTGTTTCCGGTTTATGAATGACCTTCCGGAGAAATATCCGCAGATGAGCATATTTGACCTGTAAAGATATGGTGCAGTTTATTCGGAGGAACAGGAACATGAAGATTGCGGTTATCAATGGGACCGAAAAACGCGGTGTTACATACAGAATGAAGGAAATCTTTTTAGAGCAGTTCAGAGACGATTCGGAAATCACGGAATATTATCTTCCGGGAGATGGTCCGGGTTTCTGTATGGGATGTACTGCGTGTTTCAGAAATGATCAGATTCGTTGCAAGGACTCCGAAAAGGTTCAGAAGATCGAGAAGTCAATGCTTGAAGCGGATCTGCTTGTTTTTACATCACCTGCATATGTTTTCCATACAACCGGCGCAATGAAGGCTATGCTTGACCATTTCGGTTACAGGTGGATGCCTCACCGCCCGGCAAAGGAAATGTTCGGGAAACGTGCGGTGATAATCACACAGTGCCTGGGAGCAGGCGGGAAATCCGCAGCAAAGGATATTAAAGACAGCCTTTCCTGGTGGGGCATCTCGACCATCAAAGTCGTAAGTTTTAAGCTGATGTCTGAAATTGACTGGGACAAGATCGAGGACAAGAGGAAAGCATCCTTCAAAAAGAAGCTGGACAGTATTGCACAGAAAATGCGAGCCATCGATTATAGTAGACCGGGCCACACAGGTGTTGTGGTTAAGGCAAAGTTTTATGCTGTTAGGATGCTGCAGACAAGTCTTGGTAAACAGAACCCTGAATATACAGATTTTAAGTATTGGAATGAAAATGGCTGGATTGGTAAAGTAAGACCGTGGAAATTATGAGTTTTTTGTTTGTAGCACTTGGAGGTGCGTTGGTAGAGGCTTTTAATCTGTTTGATAATAAGCAATATGCTACCGGTAAATTATGGGAGTAGCACTGAGACATGGTTATTCAGGAATATGGTACTGAACACAAAGAGACGATCCTTTTGCTACATGGCGGTGGATTGTCATGGTGGAACTATCGTGATGCTGCAGAGCTTTTGAAAGATGAGTATCACGTCATCCTTCCAATTCTGGACGGGCACGCGGGAAGTGACCGATCATTTACTTCAATTGAAGAAAATGCATCTGAGATCATTGAATTTATCGATAAAAATTTGAGTGGATCGGTTTTGCTGATTGGAGGTCTTTCTCTTGGAGGACAGATCCTGCTTGAAATGTTGTCACAACGCAAAGATATCTGTTCCTTTGCTTTGGTTGAGAGTGCAGCTGTTATTCCATCAAAGCTGACAAATGCATTGATAGGTCCGGCATTTGGTAGTAGTTATGGTCTGATTAAGAACAGAGGTTTTGCCAGACTACAATTTCAGTCTTTGCACATAAAACAGAACCTTTTTGAGGAATACTACCGGGATACATGTCAAATAAGCAAGCAGGACATGATTGCCTTTTTAAAAGCCAATACGGCCTATGAGCTGAAGGATTCTTTCTGCAAAACAACTGCTGAGGTACATGTTTATGTCGGAGAAAAGGAGACCAGAGAAATTTTACACTCAGCAGATGCTATTTGCAAAATGCTTCCGTCCGGAAGGCTACACCGCTTGAATGGTCTCAAACATGGGGAATTCTCCATTAACTATGCCGACAAGTTTGCTGATGCAATACAGAAAATATTAAACTCCAGATGAATGACATATATATAACAGCGAAGCTGAGCATTGATTATATAAAGGTTAAGACCGGAATGCCAAGCGACGTGGATGAGGGATTGATGCGTTATATTACAGTTTTAACGAGGACGGGTAATATGATAAAGTTTTTACATTTGTTCAAGAACTA
>CAMNDJ010000005.1 GCA_946535225.1 uncultured Lachnospiraceae bacterium | reverse complement strand
CATTGGCAATAATTACTGCTGAGCTACATCCTTCATTGAGAAGCTGATACGGCCCATCTTGTCCTTTCCAAGGCATACTACTGTTACAGTGTCGCCGAGTGTAAGGACATCCTCTACATGGTTGATACGCTCCTTGGCGATCTTAGAGATATGTACCATGCCTTCCTTGCCGGGTGCGAACTCGATGAATGCACCGAATTCCTTGATGCTTACGACCTTACCCGTGAAGATCTGACCCTGCTCGAAGTCTGTTACGATAGTCTTGATCATATCTACGGCTTCGTTCATCTTGTCGGCTTCCGTGCCGCATACAGATACGTTACCGTCATCCGTGATATCGATCTTGACGCCTGTACGTGCGATGATCTCGTTGATCGTCTTACCGCGCTGGCCTACTACATCACCGATCTTATCGGGATCGATAGTAAGGCTTATGATCTTAGGCGCATACTCGCCCACTTCCTTACGAGGCTCTGCTATTGCAGGCTTCATGCAGTTATCCATGATAAAGAGTCTTGCCTCACGACATCTTGCGATGGCACCCTCAACGATGGGTCTTGTAAGACCGTGGATCTTGATATCCATCTGGATAGCCGTGATACCTTCTGTCGTACCTGTTACCTTGAAGTCCATGTCTCCGAAGAAGTCCTCAAGACCCTGGATATCGGTAAGAAGCACGAAGTCATCATCTGTATCGCCTGTTACGAGACCGCAAGAGATACCTGCGACCATCTTCTTGATCGGAACACCTGCTGCCATAAGTGACATACATGAAGCACAGGTTGAAGCCATTGATGTAGAACCGTTAGATTCAAAAGTCTCTGATACGGCACGGATAGCATAAGGGAACTCTTCCTCTGAAGGAAGTACTGCCATGAGCGCACGCTCAGCCAAAGCACCGTGACCGATCTCTCTACGTCCGGGACCGCGGCTTACCTTGGTCTCACCTACCGAATAAGCAGGGAAATTGTACTGGTGTATATATCTCTTGGAAGTCTCATTTGCATCGAGACCGTCTATCTTCTGCATCTCTGACAAAGGTGCGAGCGTTACTACGTTACAGATCTGAGTCTGACCTCTTGTGAACATAGCCGAACCGTGTACTCTGGGTATGAGATCCACCTCAGCGGCAAGAGGACGGATCTGTGTTATCTCTCTGCCGTCGGGACGCTTGTGATCCTTAAGTATCATTTTACGTACGGTCTTCTTCTCATACTGATATACGGCATCATCGATAAGCGCAAGCCACTCTTCATTATCCGCGAATGTCTCTGCGAGCTTGTCCTTGATATTCCTTATATTCTCCTCACGAACCTGTTTCTCGTCCGTGAATACTGCCTTCTCCATCTCTTCCGGAGGAACGAGTCTCTTAAGTTCTTCCATAAGAGCATCGGGAATTGCGCAACTTACATACTCATGCTTTGTCTTACCGCACTCTGCAACGATCTTGTCGATGAATGCGATGATCTCCTGATTGACCTCATGAGCCTTGTATATAGCCTCGATCATCTTGGCCTCAGGGATCTCATTGGCACCTGCCTCGATCATGATGACCTTCTCCTTGGTAGATGCTACCGTAAGGTTAAGATCACCGACCTTCCACTGCTCCTGAGAAGGGTTGATGATGAACTGTCCGTCTATCATACCCACCTGAGTCGTAGCGCAGGGACCGTCAAACGGAATGTCTGATATAGATGTTGCAATAGCTGCACCGAGCATAGCTACAAGCTCGGGTCTGCATGCAGGATCTACTGACATTACCATGTTGTTAAGTGTTACGTCGTTACGATAATCCTTAGGGAAGAGAGGACGCATGGGTCTGTCGATGACACGGCTTGTAAGAATTGCGTTCTCAGATGCCTTACCCTCTCTCTTATTGAAGCCGCCGGGCATCTTGCCTACAGCATACATCTTCTCCTCATACTCAACGCTTAAGGGGAAGAAATCGATACCGTCCCTGGGCTTCTCGCTGGCTGTAGCTGTAGATAATACCGTAGTATCACCATAGTGCATGAATGCACAGCCGTTTGCCTGCTTGCCTACTCGGCCTACATCGACACTTAAAGTACGACCGGCCAGTTCCATTGTGAATGTCTTGTACATGTTTTTCTCCTTTCAGTCATGTATACGCCTGACAGAAGAACCGAAACTACTTATAAAAGCACGGCTTTAAGCTGTCATCATCCGTATCCTTATAAGTGGTCTCGAGTCTTCTCTGTCAAGCGATAAAATGGGGACAGATAAACTCCGTCCCCATATTGGCACATAATTATCTTCTGATACCAAGCTTCTCGATAAGAGCTCTGTATCCTTCAAGGTCAGTCTTCATAAGATAGTTAAGAAGTCCTCTTCTCTTACCTATCATCTTGTACATACCACGTCTTGAGTGGTGATCCTTGGGATTGCTCTTAAGATGCTCTGTAAGCTCATTGATACGAGCTGTGAGTACAGCTATCTGTACCTCCGGCGAGCCTGTGTCACCGGGCTTACGTGCATACTGGTTGATAATGTCTGTCTTCTTCTCTTTTGCTATCATGTTTCTCTCCTTATCTGAAACTACTCACTTCGCTTCTCACCAAGACTTAAGCCGGAGCAGGCAAATAAGCCTGAGCGAGAGCCGCATACTGAACTATAATACCACAGCATCATGATCTGTGCAAGCACTATTCTGACATCGTTTTGCTCATCATTCCCGCAAGAGTCGCTTCCGCCCAGCTGTATTGACTCATGTATTCGCCGGCGAATGAATTGATGGCCAGAGGATCTCCGTGTATCCATCTGTAATAATCGCAATCCACATACTCGGGATCGATCCTGATCATGCCCTTTTTCTTCATCATCACTTCCTCGAGTTTGTATTCCTTGAGGACCTGTCTTAAGTCACTTACCAGGTTACGAAGATAATTCTCCAGGGATATGGTTATCTCCTTATCTTCCCATAATGCGCCAAGTATCTCTCCGTTCGAGCAAAAAGCGCCTCTTCTGTCAATAAGATATGCAAAAAGCTCTTTGGTCTTGATGTATTTAAAGGGGCAGGGACACGAATCGATATAGACTTCGAAATTGCCGAAACATCTCACCTTGATCCTTTGTCCCGAATCCACTTCCGGAGGCACTCTTAAGTCCCTTAATTCTCTTCTTACGTCCTCCTCTATCGCCGGCTTTACCAGATACCCCGAAGCGTGCATCTTCATGGCATCAAGCGAATATTCCGGATACGCGGTCAGAAATATTATATTAAGCGACGGCTTCACGGCCTTGGCACGTTTGGCAAGCGTAATACCGTCCATTCCTCTCATGTTTATATCCATGAAAGCGACATCTACGGTATTCTCCTCAATGAACTTAAGCGCCTTGTTGCAATTGGTAAAACCATGCACCTCCTGCACTTCGTCCATCTCTTTTAGCATATCCACAAAATCATCCAGGATGATCTGCTCATCGTCCACAGCGATAACTCTCATAATACCCCCTTATCATGCTGTCATTCATATACGCCCTCACCGAAGGATCTGATACTCCCTGATCTGTGAGATCTACATCTCCACTATCCCGTTACTGTCCCTCACCGTTACTTTCGGTATCGTGATGGTTATGGTAGTCCCGACTCCCGGTTTGCTTCCTATCGATAACGTTCCTCCGCACATGGCGGCAAGTCTCTTTCTGGAATTGTCTATTCCCACATGTGACCTTGATGAATCTGAGGCCATTGATGCATCGAATCCCACTCCGTCATCCTTGACCTGAACTTCGAAACAATTGGCAGTCTCTATACTGCTTATGGTAAGCGTTCCGCCCTCCTCCTTAGCCAACAGCCCGTGCTTGACCGCATTCTCGGCTATCGTCTGTACTGTCATGGACGGTATCTTAAAAGCGTCCGCTTTTATGTCATAATCGATCTTAAGCTTGTCTCCGAATCTGAGCTTCTCTATGTACAGATAACTCTCCACATGCTCCATCTCTTTTTTGAAAGGGATGCATTCTTTCTGTCCCAGAGAATCCATATTGGCTCTGAGATATTTCGTGAAGAAATCTATCGCCGTCCTGGCCTCATCGGGATTCTTATTGATGAGCGCCCTTATCGTACTGAGCGCATTATACATGAAATGCGGCTGGATCTGACTCACCATTATACCGATCTGGCTTCTTACAAGTTCGGCCTCAAGTGCTCTCGATCTTGCAGCCTCTGCCTTGGCTTTTGCATTCTCCTCCGTAAGAACGATATACTGCCCTATCGCAAATGCCAGCATTCCGAGTTCGAACAGATATACAATGTAAGTTCCTGTCACAAGATAATGGAGCAGTTCAAGAGCTATACATACAAAAAGGATAGCTGCATTGATACCGACCGACTTGGTGAGTTTGGTCCTCTGCGCCTTAAAATCATTTACGAGCAATATGACGAAATACGGTACCGCTATCACGCCTATGAAAGCTATGGGTATCATAGTTTCGAATGAAGATCTCGATGAAAATGTCCTCCACAGGATATATATGAACGTTATATTATAAGATATGACCAGCAAAACTCCGGAGTTGCGTTTGCTCACCTTATCCTGCATATATCTTCTCAGATACGAGATGGCTAAAACCACGACATATATCTGCGTCAGCGAATCCACATATTCGAGCAGTTCGAACTGAGGCAGCAAAAGCGTTATATAATCCGCATTGATAAAACATGATATGGCTCCCACGATGATGCATACACCGCAGGAAAGGATGCCGGACGTATCTGCCTCCTCACCCCTCTTATTCTCAAAATGGCTCTGTATAACGAGCACACCGATTATGATCAGGATGATCTCGCCGAGCAGCCATATGATATTCCTGTTCAACATACGCTGAAGCACTTCATTCTTGGTGGAATCACACATCCTGTCAAGGAACTGTTTGAATGCGACATTATAAGCGATCATCCTTCGCGACTGAAGTTCTATCATGACTTCATCGTGAGGTCCTATGGCTACGGAATCTATCGCATCCCAGCAATAGGCAACATCAGGATCGTTGGTATAAACTATCCTTCCGTTCACATAGACGGATGCATCGATATAATTGAGAAACATATAGATCTTATGGCCCGCTTTGACATCCTGGTCTAACATACCTCTGATGATAAGGTGATTGTTTCTTCTGACATCGATCTCATCATAGTTTGAATACGGAATGAAGGTTTTGCCCCCGTCCGTGCTGTATTCACCTGAGATCGTTACGGGATTGGCCGCCTCTGAAAGGAGTGACTTGCTCTCCAGTCTGTCGTGGAGCAGCAATATCGATATGATAGTGGCAGCAAACATGACAGTATACTCCACTATCATCACATTTCGTTTTTTGAAGAAATCGCAGAACTCCTTAAATGTCATTACTCAAACTCCCTGTCACCCTGCATAAATGCACATATATTCTATCACAGGATCAATCCTGTATCAATCTGCGTACAGTTGCGATAGACCTGTAAGTTGCATTCTGAAGACGTATTCCCGTCCTGGGATTTGAGGCATGTACTATCATACCTCCGCCTATATAGATCGCCACATGATTAACACGGCTTCCGTTGCTGTAGAAGATCAGATCTCCGGGCTTTGCCTCCCCTAACGTTATCTTCGAGCCCATCTTGGACTGAGCTGCCGATGAATGAGGCAGGCTGTATCCGTACTTGGCATAAACGCTTAAAACAAATCCCGAGCAGTCTGCACCCTTAGTAAGGCTCGTTCCTCCCCATACATAGGGATTTCCGACAAACTGCTTGGCATACTGGCACAGATCGACTCTTACATCCGATACTCCCTGTCCGTAGAGAAGCTCCGTGATCGTCATCGCCGTATCAAGTTCTTCCTTGATCTCGGCATATTCTGCAGAGATATAGCCTTCCTGATCATCGACCATGACCTTGATCCAGCCGTCCTTCTCTTCCTCCACGACCTCAAGTCTCTCGCCTTCACCCATGAGAGTCAGTATGCCCGATTCCGTGCCGGGCTCTTCCCTGACGCGCAGTCCTCCCGAAGTGGATTCGGCTTCTAACACGATGACTTCCTTTGCCCGCATCAATGCGACCTGGCCTGTCAGCAGATAGTCCGAATGACAGTAGCCTTCGACCTTGCCCGATCTTATATGGACCCATTCACCTTCCCTGTCAAGTATCTCACAGGCGGCATTATTAGTCATCTTACCTATGATCTTGCCTTCTTCCGAGGGCTCTTCCCTGACGTTTAAGTGATTCTCGACATTGGCTATCCCTAAGTTGGTATAGCCGTATGCTTCTACTCCCTTGGCCGCTTCCTTGTATTCATCGGAAGAATAGAAACCGTCAAGGATATTGCCGCTTCCGGCACCGGTTATGCTCTCGGCTACCGTTGCAGCTTCTGCATTCATACGGGGGCAGAATGACAGTGCTATGATCACCATTACACTGACCGCAAGCTTTATACTGTTTTTTATCACCGGCTCTCGAACTGTCTTATCAGGCATTCTGCTCATTCTCACTTTCCTGTATGGCAAAAGCTATATTGACGGCATGATCCGCCACTCTCTCAAGTCCCGATACGATATCGGAGAATATCATCCCCGCCTCGGGAGTACATTCATTCTTGGTAAGTCTCTCTATATGATGCTTCTGATACTTACGCTCAAGCTCATCTATCTCATCTTCGAGCTTGCTGATATATGTCATATGCTCGGTCTTGCCCTGCGCGAACATCTCAACAGAGAACCTTACGATATCATTGACCTTATCAAGCATCTTGCCCATCTCACGCTGCGCATCCTTAGAGAAAGTCAGTCCCTTCTCTTTTCTCAGCTTCGCATCATCCGCTACATTCTCCGCATGATCTCCTATCCTCTCTATGTCATTGACAACATGGAACAGCGCACCGATGCTCCTTAAGTCCTCTATGGGGAGGTTAAGCTGATTGATCTTGACAAGATAATTGGTTATCGAGTGATTTAAGAAGTTGATGTTCTTCTCCACCTCATATACTTCGTCTATATCATCCTGATCGAGAGTAATGAGCGCATTCATCGCACGGTTAAGATTCTCGCTCGCCAGATCGGCCATACGCTCGATCTCCCTGATGACCTCGACAACAGCCGTTGCAGGATTGAACACCACCTTATCTCCGATGTATTTAAGCGTGAAGCTCTCTCTGTATCCAACCTTCTTATCTTCACCGGGTACTAACAGATATGTGAGCTTGACAATAAGTCCCGAGAACGGGAAAAGTATAAGCACCTGGGCTATCTTGATAAGTGTATGTGCATTAGCCACCAGACGGCCGTTATCAGCCGAGATCTTCTGAAGCATGGCGATTATCGGCTCTTCCGCCACAAGGAACAGAACAAAGAAAAGCGCCGTTCCTATCACGTTGAACAGCAAATGTATGAGCGCCGTTCTCTTGGCATCCTTCTTACCTGAGAGGGATACGAGTATGGCCGATGCACAGGCACCTATATTACAGCCCAAGATCACATAGAGCACTATCCCGATACTGATAAGATCCTGATTCGCCATAAGAAGAAGGATCGATACCGTAACGGACGAGCTCTGTATAATGGCAGTGACTACCATTCCGAGCAGGATGGCAACAAGCGGACTGTGAAGACGCGAAAGTGCTTCCACGACCTCTGCATGTTCCTTCATCTGACCCATGGCACCGCTCATTATGGACAGTCCCATGAACAGCACACCGAATCCCAGGACTATATCACCGAACTTCTTGGCCATCTCGTTATGTACGAACATCACGACGATTATACCGATGAGGACAAATATAGGCGCGATCTTGCTTAAGTTAAAAGATACGAGCTGTGAGGTGACTGTCGTACCGATATTGGCACCGAATATGACTCCGGCCGCCTGATACAGACTCATAAGACCCGAGTTAACGAAACTGACGACCATCACGGTACAGGCGCTTGACGACTGTATGATACCGGTAAAGATTATACCGACTATCATTCCGGTCAGTCTGTTACGCGTAAACATCTCCAGAATGCTTCTTAACTTGGCTCCTGCCGCCTTCTCTATTCCGTTACTCATCTGGCTCATCCCGAACAGGAAAAGACCGAGCCCTCCGCTTAATGTAAGTAATATGTCATAACTCATTTTCTTCCCAACATCCTCTCTGCCCGGCTTAAATCACCTTTTATCATGGCCTCCCTTATGCGGCTTGAACTTATGTCTTCTCCCTCAAAACCGACTTTGTCTATTATCTCCACTCTGTAACCCAGTCGGGGGGCAAGCGCCTCGATGAGTTCTCTGTTACCTTCGCCGCCCCTGCCGAATGAGATATCCGGACCTGCAGCTATATATCTCATATGCATCCTGCCTACGAGTATCTCTTCAACAAATTCCGCAGGATCGATCGATGCCGTCTCATAGGTCAGAGGATATTCTATGATAAGCTCTATCCCCAGTTCTTCGAGCAGCTCCTGTTTACGTATCCTTGTACACAGAGGACTGCCCTTGGCTCCTCCGAAGAGTTCTTCCGGAGACGGATCAAAAGTAAACACCGTCGGTATAAGTCCCATGCTCTTGCACGATACCACGCGTTCTATGAGCTTGCGGTGTCCTATATGCACACCGTCGAACTTGCCTATGCACACGGCTGTAGGCCTCTCTATCTTAAAATCTATCGTATCTCTTATTACTTCCATATAGTCTACAGAAACATCATTTTAGCTTTATACAGATGTCTCTTCTCATCTTTCAGTTCATACAAGGCGATGAACGAATCATCACCATATATCCGGACACACTCATCAGTCATATCGGGGATCACGATCTGATTGCCGTTTCGTATAAGGCGAAGAGTCTCACCTTTTGCGACATACTCAGGATATTGTGAAAACACCGAATCTACCGGTTCAATGATCTCATCAAGCCTTCCTTCATCACGAAGAGCCGTTATCTGACCTAAAGTGTATGATCTTTCTTTTGTATGAGCCCCCGACTTTGTCCGCTCAAGTGATGTCATCACTCCAAAACAACCAAGGCTTTTTCCTATGTCATCACACAATGTGCGGATATATGTGCCCTTTGAACACAGAACTCTCATCTTAACGGCATATGTATCGATCACGTCAGGACCGTCGCATATATCCGGTCCGTTCACTATATGCCCGTCCCGTATATGCAGCTTAGATCTGTCAACTGACAGTATATCGATCTTATGAATGGTCACCGGACGGGGCTTGCGTTCTATCTCCTTACCCTGTCTGGCCAGTTCATACAGTTTCTTACCGTCTACCTTTATGGCCGAATACATCGGCGGGATCTGCATTATATCACCGGCGAAGCTTAAGATGACCTCACGGATCTTTTCTTCCTCACAGGTAACAGGCGCAGTCTCAGTCACCCTGCCCGATGCATCAAGCGTATCCGTTCTTACACCGAGCTTAAACTCCGCGACATATTCCTTCTGCTTGTCGGTCAGCATATCGACAAGTCTGGTCGCGTTGCCTGCGACGATCGGGAGTACGCCGGTTGCATCCGGATCGAGTGTTCCGGTATGCCCTATCTTCTTCTGACCGAGGATACCTCTTAATTTGGCTACGACATCAAAGGATGTGAAGCCCGCTTCTTTGTATACGTTAATGATACCGTTATACATATATCACTCAAAATCCGGCCTGATCATTCAAGGTGCCTGCCTATGGCCGCACAGATCCTGGCCGTGACCTCATCATATGTTCCTTCGATATTACATCCCGAAGCTCTGACATGACCGCCGCCGCCGAAAGACTCTGCCACTTCCGCAACATTTACAAGACCGCACGAACGAAGGCTTAACTTCCACTTGCCGGGTTCGAGCTCATACATGAACACAGCCACTTCCACTCCCTTGGTATAACAAAGCTGATTGACTATCCCGTCCATATCCTTGCTCGTTATGCCGTAGAGTTTCATCGTCTGAGTATCAAGGCCTCCTGCGATGATCCTGCCGCCTTCATAGAGTCTGCTCTCCATCAGCACTCTTCCGAGTATCTGATTCTGAACGTAGGTCTTCTCATGGAAGGTGACATCGATGAGCGCAGGAAAATCAAAGCCATATTCAATAAGCTTAGCCACGATACGCAGAGTTTGGGGTGATGTATTGGAATACTGCATCACTCCGGTATCGTGTGCTATGCCTATGTATATGGCCGTTGCTATATCCTTATCAAGTTTTTCTTCATCAATGAGTCTGTATACGAGTTCCGAAGCAGAGCTTGCATCGGGATCTATATAATTGATATCACTGCATCCCGGATTGGAGATATGATGATCTATATTGATGGTCTTATGCGCTTTCTCGTATCCCGGGTAAGATTCGCCTATCCTGTCCACGGATGAATCTATGACAATGAACACATCATAAGGCTGACGTCTCGGATACTTCCGTATGCTGTCGAATCCTTTGATGCAGTCGAATATCTGCGGAGGATCGTCCAAGATCACGTCAATTATGACATCACTGTCACATATTTTCTTTAGGTACAGATACATACCAAGAGTAGACCCCACGCAATCTCCGTCGGGTCTTATATGACCTGTGATACCTATACTCCCTGCTCCTGTGATCTCTTCGGTAATCTTATTCATGAATATTACCTTATTCTGAGTCGCCGCGCTTTTTCCTGACTTCGTTATCCATATCTATGACGGCATCTATACGGCTCATCATATCCACGCCGTATGCGATCGAGCGGTCCAGACAGAACCTAAGCTCCGGCGTATGTCTTAAGTTGAGCATCTTAGCCAGCTGATTCCTGATATAACCGGACGCACTGTTAAGGCCCTTAAGCGCATTTTCCGCAGTCTCATCATCACCGAATACGGAAATGTAAGCATTGCAGTTGCTTAGATCCGGAGTGACTTCGACCGACAGAACTGATGTCATCTCGGGAACTCTCGGATCCTTGACCTCCGTCCTTATGATATCGGCCAGGGCACGCAGTACTTCTTCGTTGACCTGCTCGTATTTTACACTACTCTTACGCATTACCTGGGCACCTCTACCATCTCATATGCCTCAACGACATCGAGCTCCTGCATACTGTCGAAGTCTTCGAATACGAGACCGCACTCGAATCCGGCCTTGACCTCTTTGACATCATCCTTAAATCTCTTAAGTGATGCCAACGCTCCTTCGTATATCTGCTCACCTTCTCTGGTGATACGTATCTTACATCCTCTTGTGAATACACCGTCAAGCACATACGATCCGGCGATATTTCCCACAGCTGATGCCTTGAATATCTGACGGACTTCGGCGTGACCGATGACCTTCTCCTCGAATACGGGATCCAGCATTCCCTTCATAGCCGCTTCTATATCGTCGATGGCCTGATAGATGACCTTGTACAGTCTTACATCCACGCCCTCGTGATCTGCCGTTTCCTTGGCCAGTGCATCGATACGGACATTGAAGCCGATGATGATCGCATTTGATGCTGCCGCGAGCGATACATCGGATTCGTTGATCGCACCCACACCTCCATGGATACACTTGACCACGACTTCCTCGTTTGACAGCTTGGTAAGGCTCTGCTTGACTGCTTCGACCGAACCCTGTACGTCTGCCTTGACGATGAGGTTGAGTTCCTTAAGATTACCCTCCTGGATCTGAGCGAATACATCATCAAGACTCATCTTGGTCTTGGTCTCTTCAAGCTTCTTGACCTTGCTCTGTGCTATGAACGTATCGGCGTACTGCTTAGCCTGCTTGTCGGATTCATGCGCTATGAACACTTCACCCGCACCGGGCACGTCATTAAGTCCTAAGATCTCTACAGGTATGGAAGGACCTGCTTCCTTGACACGTTTGCCCTTATCATCGATCATCGCACGGACTTTACCGTGGCTGACGCCTGCCGAGATGAAATCGCCCACCTTAAGGGTACCCTTCTGTACGAGCACGGTAGCAACGGGTCCGCGGCCCTTGTCAAGCTCTGCCTCGATGACAAGACCTCTTGCCTTACGCCTGGGATTGGCCTTAAGTTCAAGAATATCCGCAGTCAGAAGCACCATATCAAGTAATTCCTTGATACCTTCACCGCTCTTGGCGGATACGGGTGCGAACACCGTACTTCCGCCCCAGTCCTCGGGAATGAGTTCATACTCTGCAAGCTCCTGCTTAACCTTGTCTATATTGGCATTAGGTTTATCTATCTTGTTGACTGCAACGATTATCTCAATGCCTGCTGCCTTGGCATGGTTGATGGCCTCTACCGTCTGAGGCATAACGCCGTCATCGGCTGCTACTACCAAGATAGCGATATCCGTTGCATTTGCGCCTCTCATACGCATCGCCGTGAACGCTTCATGTCCGGGCGTATCGAGGAATGTGATCTTACGGTCTCCCACCTTGACTGTATAAGCACCGATATGCTGCGTGATACCGCCTGCTTCTCTGTCAGTCACATTGGTCTTACGTATGGCATCAAGAAGCGATGTCTTACCGTGATCGACATGACCCATAACACAGATAACGGGAGCTCTCTCTACCAAAGTCTCTGCAGGATCCTCCTCCTCTTTGAGCAGTTCTTCTATCACATCGACCTTGACTTCCTGCTCACACATGATGTCGAATTCGATCGCGATATTCTCCGCATCCTCGTAAGAGATCTCCTGATTTACGGTCACTACCTGACCCTTCATAAAGAGCTTCTTAACGATCGCCGAAGGCTGCATCTTCATCTTCTCGGCAAGTTCTCTTATCGTGAGCACCTCGGGAAGAGTGATGACCTTGATATCCTCAACCGGTTCTTCCTTCTTCTCCGGCTTGATGAATCTTCCGGCCTTGTTCTTTGCCTTTATATCTTCTTCTTCATAGATAGCGTCTTTCTTGGATCTTCTGTCCTTGTCCTGAGCGTTCTTACGACCTGATCCTGCGCCCGGCTTAGACGACGGGACATCCGGTGCCTGGAATCCTCTGCCAGGTGCCTGACCTGGTCTGTTTGGCTGGAATCTATCTGTCTTCCTTTCATTTCCTCTCTGACCGCGGTCAGGAGCACTACCGCTCCTGTCAGTATTTTGGCTATGAGCGCCACCCTGGTTCCTAGGCGCGCGAGACTCTTTGCCAACGACACTTCCGCCTTCACGGTTTCTGTTATCCCTGCTCTGTTCACTGATAGCTCCATTTCCCGACTCCTGTACTTCAGGCGTCGTCTCGGGTATGACTTCCTCCTCCTTGACTCTGGGAGGGAGTTTCTCCATGATCTTGCCGGTTGCCTTATTGATCATCTGGTTGGGGCCTAACTGTATGGGTCTGCCCTGACTGTTTACAGGCACTCGTGCCGGTCCGCCCTGCATCGGAGGTCTTCCGCCTCCCTGAGGTCTGCCGCCGCCCTGACCGCCTCCTACGATGATTATCTTCTTTTTCTTCTTAAGCGGAGCCCCTGCGGGATTTGCTCCTGCCGGTGCGGCTTTCTTTACGGGTCTGTCAGAAGCTTTGTCTGCTCCATCTCCCGCAGGCTTCTGTACCGGCTTATTATCTGCCTTATCCGCAGCCTTATTCTCTGCGCTCTTTGTTTCTGTGGCAGCTGCCGCTTCACCGGACTTCTTCTCCTTAGCCTCAGGCGCCTTTTTAGCTGCGCCGAATCCCTTCTTAACCATCTCCACCTGGTCTTCATCAAGACCCGATGATGCGGATTTGATCTCCAAACCCTTGCCCTGAAGGAAGGCTATCACTTCCTTGCTCTCTATTCCAAGCTCTTTACTAAGCTCGTGTACTCTCATCTTGGCCATCTGTTTCCTCCTTACGTAATATCGCCCGTGCAAAACCCTCATCCGTTACGGCAACTACCGCTCTGTAATCCTTGCCTATGCTCCGTCCGAGATCATCCTTGCTGCCTCTTAACTTAAACGGTACTTTGTAGTAGTTGCAGGCATCGCTGAAATCTTTTTTGGTATTATCCGATGCATCGATCGCTACGATCACCAGATATGCCTTTCTTTCTTTGATCGCTTTGTCCGCCTGGAACTCTCCGCTGGCTATCTTGCCTGCCTTGGCAGCCAGTCCCAACATGGACAGTATTCTGTCTTTACCCAATTAACCCTCGATTCTTATTCTCCTACGGATGAGCTCGTATGCCTCGGGCTTAACCTCTGTGCGGAAAGCTCTGTTAAATCTCTTCTTGGCTATCGCTCTGTCCACACATTCCTCATTCCTGCATATGTATGCTCCCCTTCCGGGTGAGCGCACCCCTTCATCTACCGTGATCCTCCCCGATCTGTCCATGGAGATCCTTAACAGTTCACTCTGAGGTTTTCTGCTTGTACAACCTATGCAGGTTCTGAGTGGCTCCATATACCTGTTCGCTCCTTATTCTTCCGAAGTGTCGGTATCCAAAGCCTCGGCCTCGACATACTCCTCTTCAACATACTCGCCTTCTTCGGCGTACTCACCTTCCTCGTACTCGCCCTCTTCGTACTCGTACTCATATTCGCCATCCTCATACTCGTCGGCGTAGTCTTCATAACGGAAGCCGGGTGCATCCTTAGCCTGAGTCTCGGATTTGATATCTATCTTATAACCTGTGAGTCTGGCTGCGAGTCTCGCATTCTGTCCTTCCTTACCGATAGCAAGTGACAGCTGATAATCCGGTACGACTACCTTGGCCGTCTTCTCATCGGGATCCGCAAATACCGCAACGATCTTGGCCGGTGAGAGTGCATTCTGAATGAGCACACCCGGGTTGTCATCCCAGCAAACGATATCTATCTTCTCTCCCTTGAGTTCATCAACTATCGAATTGACTCTCGTACCGTTCATGCCGACACAGGCTCCGACAGGATCAACATTGGGATTGTTGCTCCATACGGCCATCTTGGTACGGCTTCCGGGCTCTCTTGCTATAGACTTGATCTCCACTGTTCCGTCCGCGATCTCAGATACCTCTGACTCGAACAGCTTCTTGACAAGCTCCGGATGAGTACGGCTTACCAGTATCCTCGGTCCCTTATTGGTATTCTTGACCTCAAGTATATACACCTTGATACGCTCGTTTGGTCTGAAATGTTCTGAAGGAACCTGCTCACTGCGGCTTAAAAGCGCATCAGCTCTGCCTAAGTTGATCGAGATGTTGTCACCTACGAATCTCTGAACGATACCCGTAACGACCTGCTTCTCCTTCTCATTGAACTGATTGAAGATCACGTTTCTCTCTTCCTCACGGATCTTCTGGAGGATAACGTTCTTGGCGATCTGTATCGCTATACGTCCGAACTCCTTGCTCTGGATCTCAACCTTGATCTTTCCGCCGGCCTTGGCCTTCTTGTCGAGTTCCCTGGCATCGGCAAGTGAGATCTGTTCGATCTTGTCGAGTACATCATCAGGATCCTCCACGATCTCCTTCTCGGCATATACGTGGAAATCACCCGTCTCACGGTCCACCTCGGCCTTTACATTGTCAGCCTTGCCGAAATGGTTCTTGCATGCTATGAGAAGAGAATCCTCTATCGCAAGGAAAAGAGTCTCTTTGCTTATCTCCTTCTCACTCTCAAGCATATCCAGTGCTTCTACTAATTCTTTGTTCATCTTTCTTCCTTTCTCATATCCCTCAGAAATCAAATCTAAGTCTGATCAAACTGATATCTTCGGCATTAAATGTTCTTGATTTTCCATCTATTTCAACAGTTATGACACCACTGTCATATCCTGTGAGGATCCCTTCGAATTCCTTCTGCCCGTCTATGGGCTTGTAGGTCTTTAGCTCTACCTCCTGTCCAAGGCTTGCCGCAAAATGCCTTGGCTTGGTCAGCTTACGCGTAAGTCCCGGACTGCTGACCTCGAGGATATAGGCTTCCGCGATATAATCTTCCTCGTCAAGCTTATCATTTAAAGCTCTGCTCACGCTCTCGCAGTCATCGATAGTGACTCCGCCTTCTTTGTCGATGTAGGCTCGCAGATACCAGTCACTGCCTTCCTTGACATATTCCACATCATATATGGATACGCCGTTGCTTTTCGCTATCGGTTCCAAGAGCGTCTCGGTCCTTGACTCGATCTCTTTTTTGTTCATATCTCACTCCGCCGCAAAATGCTCTGTAACATGCATGAAAAAGGTGAACCTCGCCGGTTCACCTCTTACTCTGTCAACAATAAGCATGATATCACAACTCATACCTGTTGTCAAATCTTAAATCATTGCCTGTTACGCCTGTCATTGACTCCGTTATAGTACTTTTCCTTCTCCTTATACATCAGCTCATCCGCTTTCTCCCGAATCATTTGCTTGGATAAACTGTCATCCGCAACATAGATCGCACCGATCGATGCACTCCTGCCCTTGGCCGCGATGAGATTCTTAAGATGCTCTACCATACTGTTAAACTGCTCGGGACCGTCCGTAAAAGCGTATGCGACAAACTCATCTCCCCCTATGCGGTATACATTCTCTTCACCGAACACATCCACCATGCTCTGTGCAACATCTATGATGAGCGCATCTCCGGCTTCATGCCCGTGTGTATCATTGGTCTTTTTGAGTCCGTTGATATCGCACATCACATAACCGAACGGCGCGGCGCATTTCTCGCTTACCTCAAATTCGACCATGGCGCGTCTGTTGCGCGTTCCGGTGAGCGAATCGGTATAACTGTATCTGAGCAGACCGCGCTTCTCATTACGCTGAAGCAAAAGCTGAGTGACAAAATACGAGATAAGCCATATGACATCTGCCAGTTCCGTGCATTTCTCAAACGGGGGATCATCCGCTCCGAGCAGCCCTATGAGTTCTCCGTTGCATTCAAGCGGACCGGCCACCAGACGTTCCAACTTAAGTCCGTGCACGATGGAGTATAATATCGGGCTCAGTCTCCTGGCACCATCCGCGCCATCCACGATCAGTCGATGATCTCTTAAGAATACGTCTAAGAGTTTGTCTATGAGCCCTTCATACGGGATATCCGAATAGTCCACTCCTTCAGGTCTCTCCGCTCCTTCTGCGAACCACTCATATGTCTTGTGGAACGTTCCGTCACTTCTGTTCTCATATATATACGTATGAAGCGCTCCGAACTCTCTTCCCACGTATTCTATTATGGCATTTATGCTCACTTCCGGATCCGTTGATGATACGGCATAGCGCAGCATCTGATTGATAATGCGTTCACGCCTTGACAATGCCCGTTCATCTATCCATGTATGAATGGTCTCAAGAGCCATCATAAGGAAGAAAACACAGAACCCTACACGGGTAAATCCGCCCCGGCCCGTAACGCTTCTCACACCCGAAGCATATATGATCAGATCTATTATCCCGAAAACGGCGAACAATATGAGCCCCATGTAGAAGAAATATCTGTCCTTGCTTATATTGTTATTCTTGCAATATTTACGATCGCTGCAGATCATAACGGTCATCAAAGCCGCGCCCGCCGCAAAATAAAGCACGAGTAAGCCGGTAAGATAACCCATATCCACCCCGAAAGCAAACCTGAGTATGAGGAATACGGCTATATCCGCAAAGGTCAGGAGGAAAGCCATCAGTTGATATTTCCTGTTCCTCTCTGCCGTGACCGAATACACGAATAACATGAGCGGAAGCATCCACAGATGAAGCGCCGCATGGTCAACTATCCTTCCTATGATGACTGCATCGACGACAAGCCGCAAAAATCCCGTATCATTGGCCAGCCATATACCTGTTATTACCGCATTGATCCCGAGCATCACAAGGCTTGCCTGAGTTTTGCTGTACGGAATGACAAGTCGCAGGAACAGTAACATGATACCGATGATCATGATACCCACCGAAATGTTGAAAGGGATCAGCTGTCCCTTGGCGATACGGCCGCGATATTCCTTGGCATTTTCAACGGCAGGTTTTCTTATCTGTCCGTCCTTGCCGTCAGAATAAACACATGTATACTCTAACTTAACGGTCTTGCCTGCATGCTCGGGGAACAGGCCTATCGTGTGATAGGCTATTCCGTAGCCGTTTCCGGTAAAATTCGGCTTCGTGTCATACCGATAGATAAGTTCATCATCGATATAAACACAAAAATTTACATTATTGGAGATAAAGCAAAGTGAATCATAGGTATTAAGCGGATCCGGAATCGTATTATATACGGTAACGGTTCCGCCGAAATCACCTGTATTGATGCCGTCGACATATACTTCCTCGCCTGATTCTAAGTACCATCCCGAATAATCGCTCTTACTTATCCTCTCTTTGTCAAACAAAGATCCGGTGAGCAGCATGGATAAACCTATCAGGCAGGCTACAGCGACAGCCAGAATATATTTGAATCTTACATAGTCTTTAATTTTATAACTCATGGCCCCTCATTTGCCCTGCTTATGCGCTTTACGCAAAAAGCGTATATAGACATTATTCTATCGCAAATGAGGTCAATTGGCAAGTATCACGATCCCTGCATAAACTCCGCGGCATCATCCGGAATATCGTCAAGTTCCGTATCGGAACCCGTATCTATATCCAGAGGCTGCTTCTTGAACATGATGTCATACATAACGGGAATGATGAACAGCGTCATGAGTGTGGCATAGGCAAGACCGCCGGCTATGACGAGCGCCATGCCGCGACCTAACTGTGTACCCATATCATCACCGAATATCAGATTCGACTCCGCAAGTATGGTCGTAAGCGCGGTCATAAGGATAGGCCTCATACGCGTCTTCCCCGTGGCAATCAGGGCCGTATGCCTGTCCAGTCCGCCCTTACGCAGCTGATTGGTATAGTCAACGAATACGATACCGTTATTAACGACGGTTCCCATAAGTACTATGAGTCCCATGATGGCGATAACGGACATATTCTCACGCGCGATCCACAGCGAAAGGAATCCGCCCGTGAAGGCTAAAGGCACCGTAAAGAGCACTATGAAAGGACTGAGCAGACTCTGGAACTGCGCGACCATGATGAGGTATACCATCAGTAGTCCGAGACCTGCCACAAGTGCCATCTGTTTGATCATCTCGATGACTGTATCATATTCACCGCCGAGTTCTATCGAATAGCCGCCGGGCACTTCATATGCGTCTATCATAGGCTCTAACTGTCTCGTAAGGAGTGTGGTGTTATAGCCCTCTTCCACGTTCGCCGTAACGGTCATGTATCTTGACTGGTTCTTACGGTCTATGGTCGTCACGCCGTCTCTTATCTCCACGGTAGCGAATTCGCCGAGCTTGTGCTCTTCCGTCACCGTGTCATAATCATCATCTGTGACCTGAACATCGAATGTGTAATCCAGGATATTTTCCTTGGTAAGAGGCTCCAGCTCATTCACTACCTTTATATCCATATCTATACCGTCAACTGTTATGGTCACTGCACTCTTCTCATTGGTCAGCTTGCCGTTGATCGCCTGATATATCTGTACTACGGACAGTCCCTTGCTCATGGCGGCATTTTTGTCGATGTTCAGATGAAGGATCTTGTCGGCATCCTCTTCACCGTTGCTTATATCCTTATAGCCTTCGATCGAGCCTATCATGTCCATGATGTCATGAGTGATATCGCTCAACACCTCAAGATCCTCACCGTATACATTGATGCTCAGACCCGATCCGCCGGTCAGCTGATCCATATCCGAAGCTGCGGTCTCGATCTTGAAGTCAACATCCAGATCGGCTACAGATGCCTCTATGTCCCTCATGATACGCCTGATCTCTTCTTCGCCCGCATTCTCATCTTCCGTCATCATAAGGAAGGAGATCGTACGAAAATTATCCGGGTTCTCTGCAGCTTCTGATACGAACAGAGCCTCATCTCCTCCGTTCATTACTCCTATCGTACCTAAGCCTTCGATCGTAAGCAGTCTTTCTATCACTTCATCCGTCATTGCATAGGCATCTTCCTTTAACGTATCATCCGGATACTCTATCGTGGCCTCTATCTGATTCATCGTCATATCGGGAATGACAACTATACCCATCTTAACCACCAAAAGTATCGATATCGCAAGAAGTCCGACTGCGACCGCTATCGGAACTGCCTTGACCTTAAGGCAGAAAGCGAGCGCCCTGCCGTATGCATTCCGCACCTTGTCATAGAACGGATGCTGCTTCTCAGAAGAATTCTTAAGTATCGTAGAACCTGCTGCCGGTACGACCGTCATGGCAACGAGAAGTGATGCCATAAGGCAGAACACTATGGTCAGACTCATGGGAGACATCAGTTCATTGATAAGACCCGATGTATATACCATGGGCAGGAATACGCATGCCGTGGTGAGCGTTGATGCCGTAATGGCACCGGCCACCTGCTTCGTTCCCTGAACCGCAGCTCTTGGCGCGGCTATGCCCTTGCTCCTTAATCTGTATATGTTCTCGATAACGACTATGGAGTTATCCACAAGCATTCCTATACCGAGAGCCAGACCCGAGAGCGAGAGCATGTTAAGTGATATATCACTGAAATACATGCATATAAGTGCCGTCATGACACTTAGCGGTATACTTATCGCAACGACCAGCGTAGGCTTAACATCCTTAAGGAATACCGCAAGAACGATTATGGCAAGTATGGCTCCTATGATCATGGACTGAAGCACGCTCTTGACTATGAGGTCTATGTAATCGCCCATGTCCACGAGTTTGACGATATGCAGTCCCGGGAATCTCTCCATGAGTTCATCACCGGCTGCATCTATGGTCTTACTCAGGTCATTGGTTCCCGTAGTCGAACTCTTAAAAACAGACAGGATCACGGCCTTGTCCCTGCCGAGTCTTACATAACTGTCATCCGCATTGTCAATGACCGTTATATCCGCAACATCACCAAGCTTCACGTCTCCTACCTTATGGATGTTGGTCAAGACTATGTCTTTAAGTTCATCTACTTCTTCATAATTCTGTCCGACCTTGACAAGCCACTGATTATCAAGGTTATCATCCACATAACCTGCGGGCATCTCAAAGTTCTGTGCATATATAAGCCCTGTCAGAGCATCAAGCGTAAGAAGCTGATCTGCATTGGCCTTCTTCTCGGCCTCTGCCCTCTGCTTCTCATATGACTTAACGGCATCATTATAATCATCCCAGCCGTCGCTTAACTGCTTCTCACCGTCACGCAGTGAATCCCAGCCCTCATTGATCTGATCCTGTCCGTCCACTATCGCATCCCAGCCGTCGGTGATCTGATCCTTGGCTTTATCTATCTGTTTCTGTGCCGAATCAAGCTGTTTCTCGGCTGACTCCATCTGACTTTCAGAATTCTCTAACTGCTGCCTGCTGATATTCAGTTGGGCATCGGCGCTTCCCAGTTCTTCCGCAGCAGCAAGCTTGGCTTCTTCAAGTGCCTTGTACTGTTTCTCGTATTCCGCTATACCCGACTGCAGAGACTGCTTAGCCTCTGACCTGCTGCCTGCACCAAGGCCTGCAACTATCCTGTCGGCCGCAGCATCTGCCGCAGTCACTTCCGCTATTCCGGTGTTTACCTTATCAAGACCCGCAACCGCCGCATCATATTGCTTGTTTCCCGGTCCGATGCCTTCCTGCTTAAGCTGTTCTATAGCCGCTTCCAATTCCGTCTTTTTTTGCTGAAGTTCCGGCAGTTTCGCATCCAGCGAATCCGCCAGATCAATGGCACTTATAGAGTCTCTGGCCGAATCGATCTTTGTCGAAGCTTCTTCCATCTTGGCACTTGCATCGGCCAGCTGACTGTTTGCTTCGGATTTCTTGGAATTAAGTTCGTTCTGGGCATCCTCTAACTTCTGCTTTCCTTCAGCCAGATCTTCTTTGCCTTTTTCAAAGTCCGCTCTGTTTTTGTCAAGTTCCGCTATGCTGTCATCAAGTTCTTTCTGTCCGTCTATAAGATCCTGCTTGCTGTCCTCAAGATCCTTCTGACTGTCAACGAGCTTATCCCTGTTCTTATCTATCGTCTTCTTGGAATCTTCTAACTGCTTCTTGGCATCATCAAGCTGCTCTACGGCCTTGGCAAAGGCTCCGTCGGTAGAAGCGAGTATCCTGTCATTTAAGGCATCCACCTTGGCCTGATCAAGCCTTACCTCAACAGTCTTATCCACAAGTCCCAACGTTGTTACCGAAGCCACTCCGTTCTGCTTCTCTATCTGAGGAGTGATGTCATCCTCTATGAACTGTGAGAGTTCATCTATCTCCATTCCGTCCATGCTGACCGCCAGATATACACTTGCCACCATATCCGTCGACAGTTCTATTATGGAAGGATTACCCGCATCCTCGGGCAGATACGGCTGTAACGTATTTAAAGCGCCCGATACCTTGACCATGGCGCTGTCTATATCCGTATCGTCCTGGAATTCAAGCTGGACCATACCGTAATTCTCATTACATATACCGTAAACGTTCTTAACTCCGTTGATGGTACCGAGAGCCGATTCCATCGGCTCACATATCTCGGTCTCTATCTTCTCGGCACTGGCTCCGGGATAGGTGGTGAGTACCAAAAGGTAAGGCAGTGAGACCTCCGGCAGAAGATCGAGCTGCATCTTCAAAAGACTCACTACACCGAGTACTACGGCTATTATGACTCCCACAAGGACCGTGAAAGGTTTTTTGACACTTAACTTTGACATCTATATTTCTCCTGAATTCAAACGAACATTACATTCACACGTCAGTACGCTAAAGCAGCACATACATGATAGCATACGATATGTCTTCATAATAGTACTATTTATCTGTTTTTATGGAAATATAACAAATCGACAAAGTTAGCGCGCGCTAACTTATCGGATATGTGCATAATGCCTACTTTTATTTTAAGATGCTGTACGTGATGAATGATACAAGATATGCAAGTGCACACTGCCAAACTATGGTAAATGCCGCCCACTTTCTTCCCAGTTCACGACCGATCGAAGCGATCGCCGCAACACAGGGAGTATAGAGCAGGCTGAACACTAAAAGGGATGCTGCCGTTGCCACGGACATCGCATTCGCCACACCGCCCTCATTTACAAAGAGCATCTCAAGCATTGATACCACGCTCTCCTTGGCCATGAATCCGGATATTAGAGAGGTACATATCCTCCAGTCTCCCATTCCGGCAGGTGCCATCAAAGGAGCGATCGATCCGGCCAGGCGGGCCATTATACTGCTGCCTGAATCAGTCACGAAATTAAGTCCGGTATCAAAACTCTTAAGGAACCATACCACTATGGTCGCGAGCAATATGACCGAAAATGCTCTTGCGAGGAAATCCTTGGCCTTCTCCCACATCAGAAGGACAACGTTCCTTATACCCGGCAGTCTGTAGTTTGGAAGCTCCATAACAAAAGGAACCGCCTCGCCCTTAAACAGCGTGTTCTTATATACGAGCGCTATGAGTATCGCGATGATGATGCCCAACACATAGAGAGCCGTCATTATGAACCCTCCCCTGCCCGGGAAGAATGCGCTGACGAAGAATGCATATATCGGGACCTTCGCAGAACAGCTCATAAAAGGAGTTAAAAGGATAGTCATCTTTCTGTCCCTTTCACTCGGAAGCGTACGCGTGGACATGACCGCCGGAACCGTACAGCCGAAACCTATAAGCATCGGGACTATGCTCCTGCCCGACAATCCTATACGCCTTAGCAGCTTATCCATAACAAAGGCGACCCTGGCGATATAGCCGCTGTCCTCAAGTATCGACAGGAAAAAGAACAGGGTGACTATGACGGGCATAAAGCTTAAGACTCCTCCCACGCCCTCGAATATACCGTCAACGACAAGGCCTCTTAGCGTTTCATTGACATTAAAGGCATCAAGCGCATCAGATGTCGCACTCTGAAGCATGCCGATAAGCTTCTCCAATACTCCCTGCAGGAACGCTCCTATGACATTGAAGGTTAAGAAGAATACGGCACCCATGATCAGTATGAATAACGGGATCGCCGAGTATTTGCCGGCAAGGAACCTGTCTATACGCTGGCTTCGTATGTGCTCTTTGCTCTCCCTTGGTTTGTTTACCGCAGCTCTGCACAGTTTGCCTATATATTCAAACCGCATATCCGCGATCGCCGCACTCCTGTCTAATCCTCTCTCTTTCTCCATCTGAATGACTATATGCTCAAGCATCTCCTTCTCGTTATCATCCAGACTGAGCTTATCTAAGATCAGTTTATCCCCTTCCACGAGCTTGGCTGCCGCAAATCTTACCGGTATATCCGCCGCTTTCGCATGATCCTCTATAAGATGCATCACGGCATGCAGACACCTGTGCACCGCTCCGCCGTGATCGTTCTCGTCACAGAAATCCTGCCTTGTCGGCCTTTCCTGATAATGAGCCACATGTATCGCATGACGGATCAGTTCATCCACGCCCTCATTCTTGGCCGCACTTATCGGGACCACCGGCACTCCGAGAAGGTATTCCATCTCATTTATATCCACGCTTCCCCTGTTGGCCGTCATCTCATCCATCATATTAAGGGCTACTACCATGGGGATACCGAGCTCTAAAAGCTGCATCGTCAGATAGAGATTCCTCTCGATATTCGTGGCATCCACGATATTTATGATAGCCTTGGGCTTCTCATTCAATACAAAATCGCGTGAGACTAACTCTTCCGAACTGTATGGTGACATCGAATAAATGCCCGGAAGATCGGTAACACTCGTATGATGTCTGTCCCTTATCGGACCGTCCTTGCGATCTACCGTGACACCCGGGAAATTACCGACATGCTGGTTTGACCCCGTAAGCTGATTAAAAAGCGTGGTCTTGCCGCTGTTCTGATTGCCGACGAGCGCAAAAGTAAGTACGGTATCATCGGGAAGCGGATCTTCATCTGCCTTGGAATGGTACTTACCCTCTTCTCCGAGACCCGGATGTTCCTTACGGCCGCTCTTAAGCGAGCCTTCTCTCTCTCCCTCACCGTCACATTTTTCTATCGTTATCCTGTCGGCATCGGCAAGTCTTAACGTAAGTTCATATCCTCTTATCCTAAGTTCAACGGGATCTCCCATCGGTGCAAATCTGATGACGGTCGCCGTAGTCCCGGGGATCACGCCCATATCCAGAAAATGCTGCCTGAGCGCTCCTTCCCCGCCGACTTCCTTTATCAGTCCGCTCTCTCCTATGCCCAATTCTTTAAGTGTCATTTATCCCAACCTCTTAACGCGTATACCTTAACGATTTCCTGTATAAATATACACCCATTCACTCCCTGCCGCAATCGAATGCGCATGCCGTATCATTACAGATCTACCCGTCCTCAGACACAGAGACGGCAGTTCATCATAAAACCGCATTCCGATTCTTGAATGATACGGCAACTTGGGGTATTATATTACATATTTCGGTGACGCATATGATAATGGACAATTCTCTATTTGACAAGATCATAAATACTGTTCAGGACTGTGTGTTCTGGAAGGACAAAGACCGGAGATTTGTCGGGGTCAATCAGGCATTTCTGGATTTCTACGGTTTTGAGTCCGCAGATGAGCTCATCGGCAAGAATGATGAGGATATGGGCTGGCACAACGATCCCGAACCTTTCAAGCAGGACGAACTGCGCGTGCTTGCAGGCGAGAGCACCTACAAAGTGCATGGCAAGTGCCTGGTCCACGGCGAAGACAGAGACATAGTCGCTACCAAGACTCCGATATACAGAGACGGTGAGATCATCGGCCTTATCGGCAGTTTCTTGGACGTGACCGATTCGGTGAGACGTTCTCAGGCTTCTTCCGATGTACAGATACTCTATACGGTGGACAGGCTTCGCAAGATCCCCTATTTTGACTCTCTGCTTGACGAGATCGGACTTACGGATATCCTCGATCCTCTGACCGGCAGTATCTCAAGGGGCTATATACTGGATTTTGCCAAGTCGCTCATAAGCAATAAGACCCCCTTTACTTTCTCTATCATCGATCTTGATAATTTCAAATATATCAATGATACTTACGGCCATCATGCAGGCGATGTGGTCCTTATGGAAGTATCTAAGAATCTGGCTGCTTTCCTTGGCAATAACGGACTGATCGGAAGGTTCGGCGGTGACGAACTGATACTGATCAGTCTAAACACGAGGACTGTTGCCGATAATGATGCATTCTTCGATAAGTTGTATTCATCTCACAATATCTTCAGGCGCAATATAACTGCCGGCGAATACAATCCCTATATCACCGCGACAATAGGTGTAGCCGTTTATCCGGATAATGCCTCTGACTATGATGCACTGTTTGGTATCATCGACAAAGCACTCTATGCCGGCAAGAGCCGCGGAAGAAACTGCTATGTCATATATGAAGAATCCAAGCACAGGGACCTTGATATGAACAGCCTTAAGAAGCGCAGTGTCTATTATATCTGCCGTGATATGGCCAAGGTCTTTGATGCTGCGCGAGGGTTCGAAGACAAGGTGATGAGACTTAACACGGTACTCAAGGAGGATCTTCGCATACACGATCTGTATTACTCCGAAAAAGACAAAGAGCTTAAGAGTCTCACTACCGGGGATACCTTAGGTCCCGTATCGGACATAGACGACCTTGTTATCGATGAGATATACTCTACCAACGATATCAACAAAATAAAGAACATCTGTCCCCAGACGTTCTTTACTCTCAAGGATAACGATATCGAGACCATGCTCGCCGTACGCGTAGGTGTCGAACATAAAACATACGGATATCTCATATGTGCCGAATCCGGAACTCAGAGGATATGGCAGGAAGATGAGTTTGCCGTGATGTTCTCAGCCGCCAGGATGTTGGCAGCATACTTAAGCCGTGGCGGAAGGGATCTTTAAGACTGATCCTTTTCCTCTGAAGGAATCTCAGGATCTGCGGTGTCTTCATCCGCAGGTTCTTTTTTGTTCTCATTTAAGAGTTCGCCCGTTCCCTCAGACACTGTATTTTCCGTCTTATCCTCAGTCGCCTCTTCTTTTACATCTGATGCTCCCTTACGTCTTACAGCCCAAAGTACTATCGCCTCTATCACAAGGCTTATGAGACAGAGCGAACCCGTAACGACCATTACAAGATACGGGAAAGCCGGATATCTGCTCATCACGGGCTTAAACTCTATGAGTACGAAGACGGCACCGATAAGCGAAACTATCGTGAACAGCAGCTGTACTATCCATGCGCCGCTTTTAAGTATCCTCATCTGGACAGCTGACTGCATGATGATGACCGCGAGGATGAGCGTCACAAGACCTGTTATGAACATGATCTCTTCCGCTAATATCTTGGCTCTTAAAAGCTCGACACAACCGAGTATTATAAGGAGCACGCCTATGGCGAACCTGTAGTCGTTTAACTTCCTGTAGGCCTCCGATACGAAATACGAGATTATGAGTACCACACCGACTACTATGAGCGCGCTGCAGAAGCAGTATGTCAGATAGAGCATGTTGACACCCGGCACGAACAATAAGAGCGCGCCTGTTCCTATGCAAAGGAGTGATGTCACTATCTGCATCACCATACCGTCAGGTCTTGTTGCCGTATTCTGTTGTACTTTTTCTGTCTTGTCAGCCATATATATCATCTCCGTTCATCGATCGCCATTTATCAGTCATCCGGATTCTCAGTCATCCAACATCTCGAGCAGCTGCCTCATCGTCCTGTTAAGAACGGGGTGCCTTAAGTTGGGTGAGAGTTCACACATCGGTAACAGCACGAAGTCTCTGTTCTCCATATCCATATGAGGGATCACAAGTGTATCGCTCTCATATACAAGATCGTCATATAAGAGGATATCAAGGTCAAGCGTCCTCGGTCCCCAGTGGACATCATGCGTCCTTCCGGCCTTCTTCTCAAGCCTGTCCACATATCTTAAGAGCTCCTCAGGCTCCATCAGAGTCCTTATATGGCAGGCACCGTTTAAGAAGTCATCCTGTTCGGTCACGCCGTAAGGCTTGGTGATTATCCTCTGTGAATCCTTGACCATCTCTATCTCGGGATCATTGGCTATGGAGGATATCGCTTCCTCTATGTATTCTTCGCTGTCACCCATATTGGAGCCGTATGCTATATAGACATCATGCCAGGCCCTGCTTATCTTGACCGACAACGATTCAAATTCCATGGGCACCGGTGCCTCAGGCTTGCGCACTTCCACATCCACTGCCTTTACCAAAGGGAAGGATAAGAGTATCTCCTTGGCCAGCTTCTCGGCGAGCGCTTCCAAGAGATTGTAGGATTCCTTGGTCATCACCTCACGGATCAGAGCACAGGCTCTTCCGTAATCAGTCGAATCACCAAGTTCATCGGACAGACCGGCTTTTCTGGTATCGGTATAAAGCGTCGCATTTACAAAGAAATTCTGTCCTTTATCCTTCTCATCCGCATATACTCCGTGATAACCCTTGACCTTTAATTCCCTGATTCTGATCTCATCCATAGCAATCCTCCTTTTAAGCCATTAAGGCCATACCCTCAACATCCTTCTCTTATTGCTCTTATCATCCTTATGACATCCGCATTCGCTTCCACGTCATGAACGCGGACAAAACCGACTCCGCTTAATGCAGCCACGGCGGTAGTCGCAAGCGTTCCGTATAATCTCTTATCAATCGTCCGGTCTAAAGCCTTGCCTATAACGGATTTCCTGCTGCACCCTAACAGTACCGGGAAACGTCTGTCAGAATACTTAGTTCCCTTTAAGCATCCGAACTGTCCTATCCGCCTTATGACCGCAAGATTCTGCTCATATGTCTTGGCAAACCCGACACCGGGATCTACGATCAGTCTCTCAATGCTTATCCCTGCATTGACGGCAATATCTACACTGTCTGCAAGGTCTGACATAACATCCTGTATGAACAGTTCCTCTGCCTTATGCATATCGCCTTTAGGATCTTTGCTGTAACCGTAGTCCGTTTCTTCTCCGTGCATCGTAGCCGGAACAGCTTCATCTCCCGTATCACTGCCATCGTGCACCGGTCTTCTGTTATGCATGATGCAGATCGCCGTATCCTTATGCTCGCTTATTAGCGAGGCCAAAGTCCTGCTCATCTGATCATCGCCTTTAAGTCCCCATATATCGTTGATCATATCCGCGCCTGCCCTGACAGCTGCTTCGGCTGTCCCCGACTTGTACGTATCAACGCTTATTACCGTATCGAATTCCTTCTTGACGGCCTCCACGACGGGTATGACTCTCTCATACTCTTCTTCGGATGAGACCGGCATGGCACCGGGCCTGGTGGATTCTCCGCCGATATCCAGTATATCGACCCCTGCCTTTATCATCCTGTCACATTCATGCAGGACTTCGGATATCCCGGCATCTTTCATACCACCGTCAAGAAACCTTCCTCCGTCCGAGAACGAATCGGGCGTGATGTTCAATATACCCATTATATATGTGTTATTCCCAGTATCGAATTCTCTGTTACCGATCTTCATATTCTCCCCTATATGAACGGATTGTAATACCTCCCGCCGTTAACATATGCAAGATATGCCGCGAGTGCCACGAGCAGTCCGCACCCCGCCATCGCCAGTATATCCTGAACCTTAAAGGGCCTCCCCATATACCAGGTCCTTTTCTTGCCCTTACCGAAGCCTCTTAGTTCCATCGCATTGGATATGATGTCTATCCTCTCCATGCTCGACATTATGAGCGGTATCAGTATACCTGCAGCCGCCTTGATCCTGCCGGTAAATGATGCCTTCTTAGTCATCTCTATTCCCCTTGCCTGCCCTGCCTGGCTGATCTCATGATACTGCTTCTGAATATCGGGTATATACCTTAAGGCCAGTGCGACCGCATAGGAAACAGAGTATTTGATACCTATCTTGTTAAGTGAGGATGCAAACTCACTGGGATTTGTCGTGCATACGAACAGCAGCACGATCGGTATCGTAGACAGATACTTAAGCAGGTAATTAAGATGATAGAAAAGCTGCTCCGCCGTAAGCGCATATCTGCCGCTCATCCCCCATAAGAATGTACATGTGCCGTATATCTCCGTCCCGTGCCTGGGCGAGAACACAAAGATCATGATGCTGTTGATCACAAGGAATACCGCCGTGAACCCGAGCATAAAGGAAACATCCTTGATCTTTATCCTGCCGACCTTGAATATGATCATACTGCCTATGACGAGTGCCGCAAGCATCCTCGTATCGTATGTGGACATGGCTGCAAAACTCCACAGCATCAGACATACGAACTTGGTCGCTCCGGTCAGTCTGTGTACGGGAGACGGTCTGTCTATGTAATTGAACAGATTAGTCATACACTTCCTCCATAGACTGCTCCACTCTCACAGTCTCCCTCTCATGATCTATGAAATGCTTCACAAAATCCGTACCGTCTTCTATCCCGCACTTAAGTGCAAGGTCATATAACGAAGTCTCCTTAAGTGAAGCTTCTTTTATTATCTTCTTATCCGTCAGTATGTTATAACATTTGTCATCCGCTATCACATGTCCGCGTGAGAATACGATCGCCCTGTCGGCATATTCGAGCATAAGATGCATGTCATGCGTGATCATAAGGACCGTTATCCCCTTACGGTTAAGCTCTGTCAGGAATTCCATTATCTCGGTATAATGCCTGTAATCCTGACCGGCCGTAGGCTCATCCAATATGATGATCTCCGGGTCAAGTACAAGGATGGCTGCGATAGTCACCCTCTTCTTCTGGCCGAAACTCAGTGCCGATATCGGCCATTTACGCATCTTCCACAGGCCGCAAATCTTAAGAGCCTTCTCGACTCTTTCCTCGATCTTATCTTCAGGAACTCCCCTGGTCCTTAAGCCCATGGCCACTTCATCTTTGATCCAGACCTTGGATATCATCTGATTGGGGTTTTGCATCACATAGCCGATCCTCTCGGCCCTCTCCTTGATACTTAAGGATGCAAGATCTTCTCCCGACAGTGTTATGATACCCTCATCCGTCTTCTCGAATCCGCATATCACTTTGGAAAATGTCGATTTGCCGGCTCCGTTGGTGCCGACTATGGCCGTCATCTCACCTCTTCCTACGGATACGCTTATCCCGTCAAGTGCCTTTCTCTCGGTACCGGGATAGGTAAATACAACGCCCTCTGCTTTAAGCAGTTCTTCTCTTGTGCCCTCTTTTACGGCGCGTGTATTCATATGGTACCAGTCTGTTACCTTACGCGCATCGGCATCATCTATGACCATTCTGCCAAGTGATGATGGATGTTTATCAGGAGTGATCGATACTCCGGCGTATTTAAGCGCCGTAATGTAGAGAGGCTCTCTCACACCGCACTTATTAAGTTCATCTGATGACAACAGTTCATCCGGAGTGCTGTCTGCAACGATCCGTCCCTTATTCATAAGGACTATCCTGTCAACGGGTCTGTGCAGAACATCCTCAAGCCTGTGCTCGACTATGATGACCGTTGCACCGGTCTCCTGCTGCATACGGTCTATGAGATCCATAGCCTGCTTGCCCGTAGCAGGATCCAGATTAGCCAGGGGTTCGTCGAATATCAGTATGTCCACATCATCGACCAATACTCCCGCTACCGAAACTCTCTGCTTCTGACCGCCCGAGAGTTCGTCCGGTGCATGTCTCATGTGGTCATCTATACCGACCATTGACGCGACCTCTTTGACCCTGTCATGGAGCATGGGATCGGCGATACAATCGTTCTCAAGAGCAAACGCGATATCCTCGGCCACCGTCATTCCGACGAACTGTGCATCCGAATCCTGAAGCACCGTCCCCACTATATGCGAGATGTCAAATATCGACATGTCCTTAGTCTCCCTGCCTTTGAGGGTAAGTGACCCCGACATCTCTCCTTTGTATGAAAACGGGATGAGGCCGTTGATACAATGAACAAGCGTAGACTTGCCGCAGCCCGAAGGCCCCGCGATAAGTATGCGCTCGCCTCTGCGAAGTGTTAGATTGATATCATACAGAGTCGGCTCAGACTGTGCGTTGTACTTGAAACCGAATCCGTCGAATTTAAGTAAGATCTTTCTGTCCATACGGATATTGAAAAAGGCGGGAATCTCTTCCCGCCTTATGCAAAAGTCGAATGACTACTCCTCTTCCTTAAGGCTGCCCTTCTTAGGGATGGCTGCCGTATAGGCGATGCACAGAAGTGTGCCCAAAACTGCTGTTGTGATGATATTGACACCGGCACTTACAAGTCCCTGAACGAATACCTTATCAGCAGGCTCAGCATAGATTATGATGTCAAGCACGGGTGCGAGTGCTCCCCATGCAACGAGATGTCCGATGACCTGAGCGATATTGAACCTGATTATGCCCGATACGCCGAACTCTCCGCCTTCAAAATCGATCTTGGATGCAAGGAAACCTACAATGCAACCGAAGAATGCAGATGAGATCACCCAACTCCACCAGACTCCCCAACCGAAGCTGAAATCGATAAAGAAATGTCCGATAAGTCCTGCCAAAAGTCCGCATATGGGACCGAAAACAGCCGAAATAAACGCAAGAACGCCATACTGAAGCGCTATGTTCGTATTCGGCACACCACTGGGTATGGCTACGAATCTTCCGAGAACGAAAAACAATGCAGCGCCGATACCTGTAGCAACGATACTTCTTACTCCGAATTTCTTCATGACTACCTCCATTCGTAAGCATCACGGCAAACGATGCAAATCCGTCTGCTCACATACTCAACTCTCTGCCTGATATTATAAAACAATACCCGATAACTTACAATCTGAAATTCCTGACTCTTCCGTAGAACGTTCCCTGAAGTTTCTCGTTATCGATAAAGTCTCCTCTTGTAGCGACGGTCACTGTCGTACTGCCGGGCTTTTTGACTCCACGCATCGTCATGCACATATGCTCAGCCTCCATCATGACCATCACGCCCTTTGGCTTAAGCTCTTCCATGATGGCATCCGCTATCTGTGCCGTCAGCCTCTCCTGTATCTGAGGACGTCTAGCATATACCTCAACGGTCCTTGCAAGCTTGCTAAGTCCCACTACCTCTCCGTTGGGCACATAAGCCACATGAGCCTTGCCGAAGAAAGGAAGCAGATGATGCTCACACATCGAATAGAACGTGATATCCCTCTCAACGACCATCTCGGAATTATCCACGCTAAACCTCTTGCTTAAGATATCATGGGCATCCTCATTAAGGCCGCAGAATATCTCCTCATACATCCGGCTTATCCTGTCGGGAGTCTCTTTAAGGCCCTCTCTTTCCGGATCCTCTCCTATGGCTTCAAGCATCATCGTGACTGCTTTTTTGATCTTGTCTTTGTCAACCTTATTACTCATCTCAGTCCGCTTTCTGTTACTTAACATTATATATCTTTAACATCCGGCCCATATATGACAATGAACCGAAGGCTATTATGACACTGTTGTCATTTTGCACAGCAAACATCCTTGCCATCTCCACGGCTTCTTCAACGCTGTCAAGACTCGTCACTCTCGGATTATATCCGCTGACTATGCGAGCCAGATCAGGACTTCTCATGGCTCTGGGATTATCCGGCGGGGTTACGGTAAATACCATCATGGCATCCCTGCACATTATATCCGCGACTTTTTCCGCATCCTTGTCCTTAAGCATACCCATTATGAGTATCCTGTCTCTTCCGGGAATGAGCTCATCAAGTGATTCCTTAAGCCTTGCTGCCGCATCGGGATTGTGTGCCCCGTCTATGACAGTCAGAGGTTTTGTCGATATGATCTGAAGCCTTGCAGGCCATTTGACATTCTTAAGCCCCGCTGCGATCGATTCTTCCGTAAGCCCCTTTATGATCCTTGCCCTTAGGTCATCGTCAATATCGTATCTGCCGTCTTCACAGGCTTCTCTTACAGCCCGCACGCACCGCACCGCTACGGCTGAGTTTATTATTTGATGAGTTCCAAGTAACGGAGTCTTATACTTCCTCTTACCGGGCTCGTCACTCATGTAAAAAGAACCGCCTCTTAAGTTTATCTTTACACCCGATATATATGAGGACATCTCACGAACACCGGGGGCAGGGATCACATCCTTATCATCCTTAACGGTATAAATATCCGCATCATGATCCACTGCGGCTTTTCTCAACACTTTCATAACGGCCTCATACTGAGGTCCCGTGATCACAGGAACTGTGTCTGTGATTATCCCCGCTTTCTCTGAAGCGATCTTATCTACAGTATCACCCAGATACTGCATATGATCCATGTCTATATGGGCAAAGACGCACGATAACTTGTTCCGGATTATATTGGTCGCATCGAGCCTTCCGCCCATTCCGCATTCCAGTACCACGATGTCACAGTTTTTTTCCTTAAAATACAGGAAAGCTATTGCCGTCTCCATCTCAAAAGGAGTGGGATGATCAAGTCCCTCTGCCGTCATCGCATCACATACGGGGCGGACGATATCCATATACCGGGCGAAGTCCTTCTTGGTCATACAGCGCCCGTTTATATCGAAGCGCTCGAGATAGTCGGATATGGTCGGCGAGATATACCTGCCGACTTTAAGGCCCGCACTTTTAAATATCGAGCTTAGATAAGCCGCAACAGAACCCTTGCCGTTGGTGCCCGCTATATGGATGAACTTAAGCTCATCCTGCGGATCCCCTAATCTCTGACACAGCCCGGTTATGCTCTCAAGCCCCGGGCTTATGCCGTATGAAGCACATTCCGTTATATGATCAATTGCCTGCTTGTATGTCACGTGCACACCTCTAAGCGTCTATCGCGCTTACTTAAGTCACACCGGTCAGTCTGCAGCTGAAGCAGTCTTCTTCTTGATGAAGAAGAGTGTGCAGATCACGAGTACCACTCCTACAGGGATCGATACCCATGTCATATTGATAAGGCCGAAAAGACCTGCCAAAAGGTAGCATACGAATGATATGGCTGCGACAGTGAGCGCGTAAGGAAGCTGTGTCTCCACGTGGTTGATGTGGTTGCAGTGAGCTCCCGCACTTGACATTATCGTCGTATCCGAGATCGGTGAGCAGTGGTCTCCGCATACGGCACCGGCAAGACATGCTGAGATGCCCACGAAGAAGAGATTGCTCGTCTCAGGGAATATAGCCGATACTATAGGTATCAGTATTCCGAACGTACCCCATGAAGTACCGGTCGCAAATGATACAAGGCAGGCAACCACGAAGACTATGGCGGGCAGCAGCCACTGAAGGCCCTGTGCGTTAGCCATTGCCGCACCGACAAATCCTGATGCATCGAGTGCATTTGTCATGCTCTTAAGTGAGGTTGCGAGCGTAAGTATCGTTATCGCGGGTACCATGGCGATAAAGCCCTTGGGAACGCATTCCATAGCTTCTGAGAATGTCATTACCTTACGAAGTACCATATATATTATTATTACGACCAAAGCGATGATGCTTCCCCAGGGAAGACCTACGTAAGCATCCGTTGATGAGAATGCCTCAATGACTGAGCCCTCACCTATAGCCTGATAACCGTTATAGAGAAGTCCCCATACACAGAGTGCGATGAGCAGCACGATAGGGATGATAAGATCGATGAGCTTGCCTCTGTTAGGTGACTCGGGTCCGTCCACACGAAGTGTCCTCTCCTCTTCTTCAGAGAGTTTGAGAGCGCCTAAGTCTCCTCCGTTTTCAGCTCTTTGCTCAAACTTGCGCATCTTGCCGTAATCAAATCCGAGTATCGACAATACTATGATGAACACGAGTGTGAGTATCGAATAGAAGTTGTAGGGGATCGCTCTTATGAAGAGCTCTATGCCCGAATACTTCTCACTCTCCACACAGCCCGAAACAGCTGCTGCCCATGAAGATATGGGAGCTATCATACATACGGGAGCTGCCGTGGCATCTATGAGGTATGCGAGCTTGACTCTGCTGATCTTCTTAGAGTCGGTGATGGGTGCCATAACGGAACCTACCGTAAGACAGTTGAAATAGTCGTCGATGAATATCAGCACACCGAGAAGGAAGGTGGCGAGTGCCGCACCCGTCTTGGTCTTTATATGAGTCTCTGCCCACTTACCGAAAGCACGTGAAGCGCCTGACTTATTGACGAGTGCTACGACCGTACCTAAGATAACGAGGAAGATGAGTATTCCCGCATTGCCTGCTACGGCGTCGGTCAGTCCGTCAACCGTGACCATATCTACCGTTCCCATGAAGGAACATCCGCTCGCCATGATCGCACCGAGTATCACTCCGAGGAACAAAGAAGAATATGCCTCTTTGGTGATAAGTGCAAGTGCGATGGCTACAAGAGGCGGAACGAGTGCCCACATGGTTCCCGTGAAATTGCCTCCCGTAACGGAATTGAACACAAGTATTATCGCAACCATTACGATGAACACTACTGCCGCTACAAACGCGGTGTTTTCTCTCTTTTTCATTTTTTCTCTCCTGTTCTTATCTCCTGATAAAAATCCCTATTGAACCAGTCTTCTCTTATCGAATTTCTCTTCACAGTATCTGCATCTGTATATGCCTTCGTCTTCATCCGCAAGGAAGAAGATATGCGGAAGCTCCTGCTCTATGGAAGTTATGCAGCGGGGATTTTTGCACTTGAATATGTGCTTGATCTCCTTAGGGAGTGTCAGTTCCCTCTTCTCCACTATCTCGCCGGCTTTGATCACGTTGACCGTGATATTCTTGTCTATCACCGCCAGCACATCCAGATTGAGTTCATCTATGTCACACTCGACTTTGAGTATGTCCTTCTTGCCCATCTTGCCCGACTTGGCATTCTTGATTATGGCCACGGTGTGATCCATCTTATCAAGCTGAAGATGATGGTATATGGACAGCGACTGTCCGGCCTTAATATGATCGAGCACGAAGCCCTCTTCTATCTTACCTACATTAAGCATGGTCTGTCACCTCCTATACCTCTGTCCCGAGCAGTGTAAGGATCAGAGCCATCCTCACATATACGCCGTACTGCGCCTGTTTAAAATACGCCGCTCTCGGATCGTCGTCTATCTCCACCGAGATCTCATTGACGCGGGGAAGCGGATGCAGTATGAGCATATCTTTGCCCGCCTTGTCCATCTTGTCCTTGGTCAGTATATAGAAATCCTTGAGTCTTACGTAATCCTCTTCGTTGAAGAAACGTTCTCTCTGAACTCTCGTCATATAGAGTATATCAAGATCGCCTATCACATCCTCAAGGCTTATCACTTCTGTATATTCTATTCCCTTACTGCCGAGCATATCCGTGATATAGTCGGGAACCCTGAGTTCTTCGGGTGAGATGAATACGAATCTTATGTCTTCATATCTTGACAGAGCATTTATGAGTGAATGCACGGTCCTGCCAAACTTAAGATCTCCGCACAGTCCTATCGTAAATCCACCGAGCGATCCGCGTAAGCTCCTTATAGTCAGAAGATCCGTGAGCGTCTGTGTCGGATGCTGATGCCCGCCGTCTCCGGCATTGATGACCGGTATCAGAGACTTCGATGCCGCCACATATGCCGCGCCCTCCTTGGGATGTCTCATGGCGCAGATGTCGGCATAGCACGATACTACTCTTATCGTATCGGATACGCTCTCTCCCTTAGACGCCGATGAAGAACTCGCTTCCGAGAAGCCTAAGACCTCTCCGCCCAAGTTAAGCATCGCCGCTTCGAATGACAGCCTCGTCCTCGTACTCGGTTCGTAAAAACAGGTCGCGAGTTTCTTACCCTCACATACCTTGCTGTACTTGCCGGGGTTTCGTTCGATATCACCCGCCAGATCAAAGAGCTTATCAAGCTCCTCGACGCTGAAGTCAAGCGGATTCATAAGATGTCTTATTGAATTCCCTTGCATTTTCTCCCTCCGTTATTCTCTTTCTATGCTTCTTTAAGTATATCCACTATCTCACTGAAGCCCATTCCGTGTGATGCCTTGATGAGCACCGAATCACCCTTGTGCAAAACCCCGGGCAACTCACTTACAAGCCTCTCCTTGTCAGCGAAATATATGAGGCGAACACCTTCATACTTATCCGGGCCTTCTCTGTCATCATCAGGATCGAGTGCGAGCGAAGAATCCTCAAGCTCTGTAAGCGCTCCCTCGTACATGTTGCGCGATATCTCTCCGACGCAGATAATGACATCGTTGTCGCTTCTTGCAGCGGCCTCTCCGACCTGTCTGTGAAGCATGGCCGCATCATCACCCAGCTCATACATGTCGCCCAGTATCGCGACCTTCCTCGTATCCGCCAGCGACAGTAACTTAAGTGCCGACTTCATGGCGGAAGGATTGGCATTGTAACAGTCATCTATGACGGTATAATTCCTGCCTTCTATGATATGTCCTCTGCCCGCCGTGGAAGCGACCTTGCTTATCCCCGCTATTATCTCATCCGCATTAAGCCCCATTTCCTCAGCTACGGCTGCAGAAGCCAACGCATTGTATAACATATGCTCACCCGGAAGCTTGATGCTCACGGGAATATTCTCACCCGTCACGCGGCTTATGATCATGGCATCCGTTCCGTGAAGTCCCTTGGCCATGTATTCATCCACATAATAGTCAGGCTCTGCCTTATGCTGCATCTGCGGATTGTATTCATAGTATTTGGCTATGGCAGATGTTCCTGCATTGTACTTGTTATATTCGGGCTGCTTGCCCTTTATCCCGTAGAATATCGGTCTTCTTCCGAGTACCTTATCTACACCCGCAAGCTTATCATCATCACAGTTAAGGAATACCGGGCTGCCTTCTTTCATGCCGGTAAATATCGCTGTCTTGGCACGCAGCACCCCGTCTCTGTCTCCCAGAAACTCTATATGGCAATTGGCGATATTGGTTATCACAGCCATATCGGGAGCAGCTATAGCCGTCATCCTCTCCATCTCGCCGAAATGATTGATGCCCATCTCAAGTACGAGCACTTCATCATCTTCTCTGGCGCTTAATATCGTAAGGGGCATCCCGACTTCGTTATTGAAATTGCCTATCGTCTTGCAGACCTTGTATTTCTCGGCAAGTACCGTCGCAATGAATTCCTTGGTGCTCGTCTTGCCGACGCTGCCTGTTATGCCTATGACCTTACAGTCAAGCTGCTTGCGGTAATATGCCGCTATATCTCTTAATGCCTTGAAGGAATCCTTAACGAGTATGCAGGGAAGATACGGCTCATCCGGCAGTTTCTCGCAGACTGCGGCCATGGCTCCGGCCTCTGCAACGGAAGGAATGAAATCATGTCCGTCGACCCTCTCGCCGACCGTTGCTATGAACACGCTGCCCGGAGTGATCTTGCGGGAATCCAGATAGACCCCGCTTGCCTCTGTATCAGGCGCGTTTGATTTTTCTTCGTAATATACGGTACCTTCGCAGGATTCTGCAACGGCCCGTAACGTCATATTTCTCATAAAGCTCCGTTTACTGTTATATATATTATGCAAAAGCCCTCAGTCTTCTCTGAGGGCGTATTTTACGATCTTCTCACAAAGGTCATCAAATTCAATACCGCATGCCCTTGCTTCCTGAGGAACAAGTGACATGGGTGTCATACCGGGAAGTGTATTGGCTTCAAGACAATACAGGCCTGCGTCAGTATCTCTCATAAGGAAATCAAGTCTCGCATAGGAATGGAGCTTAAGCGCCGCAAAACCTCTCTCTGCGTAGGCGCTCATCTGAGCCGCCTTGGCATCGGGCAGATCGGCGGGACAGGTCTCGACCGTAGCACCTTCCTGATACTTACACTTGTAATCATAGAATTCTCCGGTAGGAGCGATCTCTATTATGGGAAGAGCCTTAGGCTCACCTTCCCAGTCGGTCACGCATACCGAAAACTCTCTGCCTCCTATATATTCTTCGACGATGACATTGTCATCAAGCATAAATGCTTCATCAACAGCCCTGTCGTATTCTGCGGAGTCGTGGCATATATATACGCCGACGCTCGAACCGCCTCCGCATACCTTCACGACGCAGGGAAGACCCACCGTATTGGTCCTGTCTTCACCCCTTCTTATGACTCTTCCTCTGGGAACGGGTATCCCGTTATATGCCAGGAGTTCCTTGCTAAGCTGCTTGTTCATGCAAATGGCCGAACTGATATAGTCCGTACCCGTATATGTGATGCCTTCGAGATCAAGGTAAGCCTGAAGCTTGCCGTTCTCTCCGTTCTCTCCGTGAAGGGCGATGAATACCACATCCGCTTCCCTGCACAGCTCTACGATCCCGGGTCCTAAGAATCCCTTGTACGAAGGATCTCTCATGGCCTTGATACTGTCAAGATCCGGGGCCGTCTCACTTATTCCCTCTATATGTTCCGTCCAGTTGATATCTCTTCCGAAAAGCTCACTGCAGGGAATGTCCGTATACGATCCGGGCAGTCCGAGATATGCATCTGCCATTATCACCTGATGTCCTTTTCTTAACAGCGCTTCATACACGCATCTTCCCGATACGAATGATACATCCCTCTCGGTGCTTATACCACCCGCCAATACCAGAATCTTCACGCTCATTCCTCCGCTTCTTGCGTCATTTAGCCATCGGTGGTATGATACCATAAAGACAGAGCATATTCAATATTAATAAGCGATTCAATGATATGCGATTCAATCACGGAGGACCGGTTATGGACAGAGAGACAATTAAATACAGTGCCAGGAAAAGATGGGGCTTCTTAGGACTTCCCTGGACCTTTACGGTATATAATATCGGAGAAGACCTTCTTACAGTCGATACAGGCTTCTTTAAGAAGGAAGAGAATGACTGCTATATGTACAAGATCCAGGATGCCAGATTAAGCCGTTCTCTCGGACAGAGAATGTTCGGTCTCGGTACCGTTACATGCTTTACCGGTGATACTACCGACAAGCAGCTGGTACTCAAGAACATCCGTCAGTCCATGGAGATCAAGGACTTCATCATCAAGGCTTCCGAGCAGGCAAGGCTTCGCCGTCGTACCGTCAACATGCAGAATATCGGTGCTGACATGGACGATCTTGACACGATCATCGACAACGGTTAAGATACGCACGGTTTGATCCTATCTATCAGAAAAGGCAGCATACGCTGCCTTTTTTGTTTGGATATGTGGTCATTGACTTATCTGTCGAGCTGATAGAAACCTATCTTCTTATATACCTTTCTGAGTGTCTTATTCGCGATATATGATGCTTTCTCGGCGCCCTTCCTGTATACGTCATCAAGATAAGCCTTATCGGCTATGAGGCGCTTGGCCTCTTCTCTTATGGGAGTGAGCGTATCTACGACCGCTTCTCCTACAGCAGACTTAAACACTCCGTATCCCTGTCCTGCAAATTCCTTCTCTATCGCATCAAAGTCCTTGCCGGTGATCGTAGAATAGATATTCATGAGATTGGCTACACCGGGCTTGTTCTCCTTGTCGTATCTTACGGGGTTCTCGCTGTCGGAATCTGTCACGGCACGCTTGAACTTCTTCATTATCACGTCAGGCTCATCCATTAAGAATACGCATCCGTTGGGCTCGGATTTACTCATCTTCGAACCCGGAGTCGTAAGACCGTATATACGTGCTCCCACCTTGCTTATGAAGGGTTCGGGAACCTTGAACACATCACCGTATATGTTATTGAACCTTATCGCTATGTCTCTTGTAAGCTCAACATGCTGTTTCTGATCCTCTCCTACCGGCACGTAATCGGGCTGGTAGAGAAGGATATCCGCCGCCATGAGCGAAGGATAGGTGAACAGTCCCGCATTGATATTGTCCTTATGCTTATCCGACTTATCCTTAAACTGCGTCATCCTGGTGAGTTCACCGAACATCGTATAGCAGTCAAGCACCCAGCCGAGCTGCGCATGTGCAGGTACATGTGACTGAAGGAAAAGCGTGTTCTTCTCCGGATCCAGTCCGCATGATATGTAGAGTGCCAGCATCTCGATCGAACGGCGCCTTAATTCCTTAGGATCCTGTCTCACCGTTATCGTATGCATATCTGCCATGAAATAATAGCAGTCATAATCATTGACCCTGTCGGCCCAGTTCTTGATGGCTCCGAGATAATTGCCCAAATGCAGATCACCGCTTGGCTGTATACCCGAGAGCATCACCTTCTTCTCTTCCATATCATTCCTCCGCAAAGCATCGTATCGACATCATCTTCGTATCTTATCCATGCGATACTATACTACTCTATCCTTATATTGGTCAATGCCACCTGATCTCCCGTAAGTGTGGCATATACCTTATCCGGCATCTCTTCCGTGAGCGTTGTGATACTCTTAATAGAGATACCGTGATTCTGCGTGGTCACCGTGATCGTCTTATTCTTCATCATGACGTTCACTTCGCAATCCATACCGTTCTTATTCTGCTTTTTCCAATCATCCCAGCCGTTGAACTCATCGCTATTGTTCACGATGATCTTGTTCTTCGCGTTTTCATCGGACTCCCAGTTCTCTCCGTCGAGTCTTACTAAAACGTAATCCCTGTATCCCGGGCCGTTAACCTCTCCGTTTTCCGAATAGAACAGCCTGATATAAGGACAATGCCATATCAGTCTGGCCGTGGGAAGGCTCTTGGTATGGAAAGATAACTTCAGTTTCTCTTTAAGTTCTATGGGCTTAGATGATTCCGAACACCATCCGTCTATCTGCACATTCGGAATATCACCCGTAGGACCGTCTATATAGCTTATCTCATCGGCGATACGCGGGATATAATCTGCTGCGATCTTCTCCTGCGCCCTGTCTATCTTGACATCCTTTATCACACAGTTTTTACCCGTAAGAGCCGCATAAGCATATCTCGAGCTGTCAGGCAGCGCGAGCGTCACTCTGACTATCCTGTATATATTGGTGATGGTGATGAGTACATGGTCTCTGTATCTCACGGCCTCCACGGTATATCTGAGATTCTTGGAATAAATATCTTCCATATCGATGCCGGCATCCGGAAGCAGATCCCTTACCTCGGTCTCAACCTTCCTTGCTCCGTGGCTTATGACGCGTCCGTCTAATCTGATCTCCGCATATTCAAAATACAGCAGATCCTTGATCTTACGCTCATTCGTATATACTCTTCCGTCAAGCGAATCGAAGATTATCAGGGACGGGATATTCTCGCATCCTACATATCCCTCGGACGACTTGGCGTGCATTCCGATCTTGACACTGTAGGGATTGAGCAATACACCCTCCGATACGTCTTCCTTATATTCATCGCATACGAGGATATCCTTGCCCGCGAGTTCCTTGACATCCTCTCTCTCCTTCATTTCGTATTCTTCGTCACGATCTATGAGATGGAGCATGAGCTTGGCAAACTGCGGATCGAACTGAGTTCCCGTGCCTTTAACGATCTCTTCTCTCACCTTATGCTGAGGGATGGGATCCCTGTAACTTCTCTTACTGGTCATGGCATCATAGGCATCCGCAACTGCGATTATCCTTGCCATCTCCGGTATATCCTCGCCCTTAAGGCCGTCCGGATATCCGCGACCGTCATATCTCTCATGATGGTAGTTGGCCCCGATGCTTAGATATGGCGAGCGATTGATACTTCCGAGTATCTGCTTGCCTATAACGGGATGCTTCTTGATCTCGTCAAACTCCTCCGGTGTCAGCTTACCGTCCTTGGTGATTATCGAGTCCGGAACACCTATCTTGCCCACATCATGCAAAAGTGCGGCGAAATAGATCTCATTGCAGGCCTCTTCATCCTTACCCGCCAGACGGGCTATCTTTCTTGAATATTCTGCAACTCTCGTGGAATGTCCGTGTGTATACTTGTCCTTGGCATCGATAGCGGATGCAAGTGCCTCAGCCGTCTGTACGAACAGTTCCTCCATATCCTTCTGTTCTTCCTTCAGATACTCTATCTCTATCCTGTTGGCCTTATCAAGTCTCTCATCCATGTCCTTAAGAGCGAAGAGATACAGAAGCACGCATGTAGCCACGATCGCGATATTGTCTATGGACAGTCCGTACAGAAAATACTGTGCGATACTGGCAAGTATCGGGGTGAGTGTGAATACGAGCAGCGATGTGCTGATATTCTTGCTTAACCTGTTATAATTCTTAAGTATCACCGAGAAAAGGATGAGCATCGTAGCGACCGGCAGTATATAACTGAGCGCATATGCGGGTCCCGCAGACCTCACATACCGGTTATGCTCATCAAACGTATAATATATACCCGTAAACTGAGAGACCACTATAAGAAGTACATCTACCACTGTGATCACGAACACTGCCTTAAATATCTTAGGCGGCGCTTCAAGGCCTCCCTCATTGGTATACAGATCTATAAGGTAGAGACAGAATGCAAAGGCAAGGAAAGCATGCATGAAGAATATCATGAAATTACTGATCCTCACCATGTAGTAACCTACGTCACTCTCATCTCCTCTGAACATATATGCATATCTGTCAAATATCAGAAGAAGTACGGCGCTTATCTCTATCAGCATGAGGCGCGCTCTTCTCTTACTGCTCATACTCTTGGATAAGTATGTCAGCACGGCGAGCGTGGCACACACGCCTATCAGTATTAGCATCAATGTCAATTGATATGTCTGAAGTGTTCTCATCATAGAACCATCATCTCCAAACAACGGTCATACAGATCCGTCGCATGCTTAATACCCGCATAACCCCTCTTTGAGCATAAATCAACTTATAACATAGTACCACTTTTCCTTCTTATCTTCCATAGTCACGTTAGATTTTTTTATATTTACGCTTAAGGTTAAGTTAAGGTTTATAGATTTTGCCAATAAGGTTATACTGTTATCATGTACACATAACGAACAGGACACAACCCGACACGGGTCATATAAAAGAGGAGGAAGATCGTTATGTGGACAAGGAAACAACTTAAAGAAAAAGGTCAGAAGGCCTTCAACAGGAATTATTGGAAAAGTGTATTGGTCGCACTGATACTCACGCTCGTAGCGGGCGGCGGTTCAGGCGCATTCGGAGGCGGCAATTTCACAAACATGACTAACGACCCCGGCAAGGCTGCTTCCGGTATAGCGGCAAGCGGACTGGTCGGAACGGCAGCCGGTGAAGCCAGTCAGACAGATGTCAGCATATCGACAAATGAATCCGAAGACGATCCGGATCAGATCAATGACATAAGCATCAATCTTCATGCACCTGAGCTCAGCACGATGTCTGAAGATGAACGCAAGGAATCCCTTGCACAGGTTGCAGGTGTCGCAGTGATATTTTCGATCATCTTTATCGTGATATTTGCCATAGTGCTTCTTCTCGATGCGTTCATCTTCAATCCCCTGGAACTTGGATGCAACAGATTCTTCTATAAGAACCTGGATGAGGATTCGGATGTAGCCGAGATAGCATACGGCTTCGACCACGGATTCGTCAACATCGCCAAGATCATGTTCGTGCGTGATATCCGCATCGTGCTCTGGTCGCTGTTATTTGTAATCCCCGGTATCGTCAAGGCTTATGAGTACAGGATGATCCCTTATATCCTTGCGGAAAACCCCGAGATGACCAAGGCTGAAACATTCGCCCTGTCCAAAGAGATGATGAGCGGTCAGAAATGGAAAGCCTTCTTACTCGATCTCTCATTCATAGGCTGGGATATACTCTCACTCATAACACTCGGATTGCTTGGTATATTCTATGTGACACCGTATAAGTACTCAACACGCGCAGCGCTCTATGAAGTACTTAAGATAGGCAGCGACAACGATATCACGGTGACCGTGGAAGACGCAGCGGAGGTTATCGCACAGTGATCATATACAGTGATCCGGCATAAAGGAGCAATATGAAATACAAGATACTCGTAGCAGATGATGAATCGGAAATAAGAGACTTACTCGGATTGTATTTAGAGAATGCGGGCTATGAAGTTATCGAAGCTGAGGATGGCAATGATGCCATCCTTAAGCTGCGTGAACACAAGCCCGATATGTGCATACTCGATATAATGATGCCGGGTAAGGACGGCTATCAGGTCTTAAAGGAGCTTCGCAAAGAGAGCAATATGCCCGTCATCATCCTCTCCGCCAAGGATGCGGACTCAGAGAAGATACTCGGTCTTAACTTAGGAGCCGATGACTATATAGCCAAGCCATTTAATCCGCTCGAAGCAGTGGCAAGGGTCAATTCCCAGATGAGACGCTTCTACTCACTCGGTGCGGGCAGCGAAGAGACAATCACAAAGCTCATAACCGTCGGCGATCTCACTCTCGATACCGAGAGCTGTACACTTAAGAAGGGGGACGAAGACATAGAGCTCACCCATATCGAATACAAGATAATGGAGATGTTCATGTCCCATCCCGGCAAGGTCTTTACCAAGCAGCAGATATACGAATATGCCTGGGGCGAAGACTATATCATCGCGGACAATAACATCATGGTCTGCATAAGCAAGTTAAGGAGCAAGCTCTGTGATGATGCCTCAGAGTATATCAAGACACTTCGCGGTCTCGGTTACAGATTGGACAGAAAATGAACAGTCTAACAGAACTTAAGAATTTCATAATCAGAAGGTTCATCATAACGATCATACTCATAAGCATAGGCGAGTATCTGATGGTCACCGTGGTCAATGCCACTCTTCTGCATATAGTCTCCGTTGCCTTCTTTGACGGCATGGACATATCCTCTCTTAAGGTACATGCCGTGATACTGGCTATCATCGCGTACTTCGGAGCTATAATCCTCGAACTCATACAATACATCATCCCGCCTCAACTCAGGCTTACGACGGAAGGATTAAGACAGTATATCGAGCGGCATATGCAGCTTATCATGGTCAATCTCCCGCAGAGCGATAAATACATATCGTTACGAACATCCGAAAAGATCATCCTGCTTCTCATACTGATCGTAACGGCAGCATTATTGCTGCTTCCGTACATACTCGGCGCCATGTATTTCAGTTCACTGGCCATGAAGCGATTCAGGATCCTCGAACAGGAAGAAAAGGAAAATGACAGGTCGATCCAGAGACAGCGCAATCTCATGCTCTCCGATATAGCACATGACCTTCGCACACCCATGACCACCGTATCCGGATATGCCAGGGCGCTGTCTGATGATATGGTAAGCGCAGATAAAAAAGACGAGTATCTTAAGGCCATCATCCGCAAGTCAGACAGGATGAATGACCTCATCACTCTCTTATTCGATTATGTGAGACTGGATTCCGAAGGTTTTGCTCTAAACAAAGAGTCATTGGATATATGCGAGCTTACACGCGAGTGTGTCGCAACCCTTTATCAGGATATAGAGGATGCAGGAATGGAACTTGAGCTTGATATACCGGAGGCAAAATACATGATATCCGCCGACAGGATCCATCTGTCGAGAGTCATCAACAACCTCTTAGTCAATGCCGTCAAGCACAATGAAAAAGGCACCGTCATAGGCGTCATATTAAGACCCGACGGTACCAGATTAAGACTTATGATAGCAGACAGCGGGACCATGATCGATGAGAAGACCGCTATCCACATATTTGAACCCTTCGTTATGGGCGATGAGTCAAGAGCCAGCCGCGGCGGTACGGGGCTTGGTCTGTCGGTCGCAGCCAAGATCATCTCCCTCCACGGCTATTCTCTTAAGCTTGTTCAGAAACCGGTCATACGCAAATACGATCTGCCCGGTATATACAACAAGATGTTCTACATCAGCATACGAACTCAATAGAGCCTATCATCGCATTGCCTTCCCCGACAAATGTGACATATATATCATGCACTCCGTCCGAGAGATTCACCGGTGCCTCGTACGGTTCCCATACCGTCGAATGCTCCACTCTTCCTGTCCTTCCGAGCACCTGTGCGCCTATCTTATCCCTTATCTCGAACACTCCGTGCACATAGCCTCTGGCTCTTATCACGATGCTCTTGACACCCTTACAGTCAAAAGACTTAAATCCGGCCGTAGCGCCGTCACACATGTTCATTATATATCCGGGGTTTTCGTCTCCGTCCCTGCCTTCCTGAACGATCCTGGGCTGATTCTCACCCACGATCAACTCCATGTCATTATCCTTAAACAGATTACATGCGATATAGGCCGGATACTCGCCCTCAGCCTTAAGCGGTCCGCCGTTAAGCCCGCAAGAGCTCATCTTAACCTGAGGTATCCTTCCGTCAGACTCTATCCTTATCTTCTCCGCACAGCCCTGTCTTGAGAACCATGTACCGTTAGTCTGCCTGTGATAGAAGATATACCAGTCATCCCCTATCTGCACGATGCTTCCGTGGTTGTTGCCGCCGTATGCCACTATCTTATCTGCAGGCTTATACGAATCAATGCCCAGATCCGTGTTGCTTACGATGCATCCGCCGTATACAAAGCCGCCGTCCGGTCTGTCACTTACCGCATAACACAGTTCATGCATATTCGTCGAAGAATATATGAAATAATACTTATCGCCGACTTTTCTTATGGAAGGAGCTTCAAAAAAAGCGTGCCCTTCATATCCTGTCCCGTCCGCATATTCCACACCGGGCGCAACGAACACCGGGGCCTTACGGATAGTCAACATATCCTTATCCAGTACGGTACACATCGCTCCGTGCCTTGACCTGTCTCCTCTGCCACAGAATCCCGTATAGAGATAGGTCACATCACCTTCCGTGAGCACACCGGGATCGAACTGAGGCTCATCGCCTTCCTTATCTCCGAGCTTTGTCCCGTCCTCATAGTGGACGTATCCGTAGAACTCATATCTGCCTGCCGGTGTATCGCATACAGCCACGGATACCACGCTCACTCTGTCCAGAACGTAATACAGGTAATATCTTCCGTCAGGTCCTACCGTTACATCGGGCGCATAGAGGCACATATTGTTACGTGTATTGAGCGGATCTGCGGTCCTTTCATATATGACGCCTTCATATCTCCAGTTGCCGAGATCATCTACGGGAGCCGAATAGCATACATAATCTCCGAGGCAGAATGCATGACCGTTATAGAAGTCATGCGATCCGTATACATATACCCTGTCCCCGAACACATAAGGTTCGCCGTCGGGAATGTATTCCCATGAAGGGAGATAGGGGTTAAATGCCTGTTTTTTCATACCAATGATCCTTTCATATAAAAATCATGACACTTGTGTCATATAATATCCATCATTGTTCTAATGCTGCCCGGTCACCCGGCATTAACGGGCTTGGGGCCGTCCGTACCGAAGATCATGCTGCACATATGACTTTCATCATATGGAAGCCACTCAGGCATCTGTGATCCGTCCGAATCCGTGCCGTTCGGATCTCCGCTCTTTACAAAGTTGCACCAGTAATTACACATAAGACGCGCCAGATCATAGTGTCTTCCGACGAAGGGACGGCTGCACTTGGCCAGAGTCTCTAGGAAGAACCACAGATCCACCGAATGGAAGTTGCCCGGATTGTCATCACCCGGTATGTCGGTATCGAGTCTGTAGTAATACAAAGGCTTATCTATACCGTTGTCATTTCTTAAAAGTGCCATTACCTTGATCGCACCCTCCGACGGATTGCCGCCGTCTATAAGGCTTATGGTCTTATCCTTACCTGCCGCAGTCCTATAGCTTATCTCATTTGTCTTATTGCCCGACAGGCCCGCGAACTCATCCGAAGTATTGCCGGCCATGACAGGCACGTTATTGCAGTTGCCGCTTACCATCTGATCATAGGGATCGCCGAAGCATATCCTGTCATCAACGGCCGTCATCAGGCGCTTAAGCATTCCTGCAGGAGAGAAATCCGAACTGCAGTACTCGCCGTACTTATCCCTTATGTACAGAGCATCGAGTTTCCTTGCTTCTTCCACGGTCTTAACGCCCAATATCTCAAATAAGCTCTCACCTTTCTTGACCGCTTCTTCCATGGCAAGAGGCTTAAAAGGCGATTCTCCGTTAAAGAAACGCACGACTCCGCTCTGTATTATGGCCTTATTAAACAGCCCCTTATTGGCCGGATAAGCTATCTGACCCATGACACTGCCGCCGCCTGCCGACTGGCCTGCTATAGTCACATTGTCGGGATCTCCACCGAATGCTGCTATATTCTCATGAACCCATTTAAGGCCCGCATGCTGGTCAAAAAGACCGAAATTGGCACATTCGTCCCTCTGATCCCTCACAAGATCGGGATGAGTCAGAAAACCCATGGCCGCTACCCTGTAATTGACTGAGACGAACACTATTCCGCGCCTTGCTACTCTCTCTCCGTCGAATTCCATCTCAGACGGATAACCCCACTGAAGTGCTCCGCCGAAAAACCAAACGACTACGGGGAGTTTCTCATCTTTAGTCTTAGCCGGAGTCCAGACGTTGAGATACAGACAGTCCTCACTCATCTCTATATCAGGATCCACATGCCACTCTCTGCAGTAGATATCCGTACCGAGTCCCGGAGTATCCTGTATCGATATCGGAGCAAACCTGTAACACTCACGCACTCCGTCCCATGCCTTAGGAGACCTCGGTGCTCTCCATCTTAATTCTCCTACAGGCGGTGCTGCAAAAGGTATCCCCTTAAATGCGGTGATCCTCGGATCTGCTGCTTCTATCCCTCTTACTCTGCCGTATTTAGTCTCTGTCTCTCTGAGCATACACCCTCCCTCGCTGAATTGAATGTAAACAAAAAGCCGGTGGGAGAATAACTGGTCTCAGAACAATCAGCCGGCAGCACTTAGCGAATGAGTCAGCCGATTAGGCGATTTCGAGGACTGTCTGAAGCTCACGCAGTGAGCAAGTTCCGCAGAAATCGCCGCGTTCATGAGGATGGCTCATGAGGTTAGTGCAGTCCGAGCCGTTCTGGGGTCAGTTATTCTCCCACCGGGAGTTTGGTTTATTCCTTCACACCACCGATTGTAAGACCGGTCACGAAGTATCTCTGCAGGAACGGATACAGACATACGATGGGAAGCATCGTAGCGACCGTAACTGCCGAACGAATGGTGATAGGTGTGATCGTTGCCGCACCGTTCTTGGCATTCTCGGCACTTCCTGACTGCTGCATTACGGATGATAACAGTTTCATCAACTCGTACTGAAGTGTCGTATATTCAGTCTTCATACGGTTGTACAGCATTGCATCGAACCATGAGTTCCACTGCCATACCGCGATGAAGAGTGCTATCGTCGCATACACGGGCTTACATAAGGGAGAGATGATATCCTTGAATATCCTCCAGTATCCTGCACCGTCAAGCTGTGCGGATTCCTCAAGTGACTCCGGTATACCCTCCATATAGGTTCTCATAACGAGCATATTGAATGCCGAGATCATACCCGGGATCCAGTATACATGGAATGTTCCCGTAAGACCTAAGTTCTTGTATAACAGGAACACGGGGATCATACCGCCGTTAACGTACATCGTGATAACCCAGAAAAGAGATAACTGTGACTTAAAGAGGAATCTCTTACGGCTTACAACGAATGCGAGCAATGCATTGGCAACAAGTGATGTGACTGTTGCAATGACTGTTCTGGCAACTGTTACTCTGGCGCCTACCCAGATGTTCTGCATAGCGAACACGGTCTTGTAGTTCTTCATTGAGAACTTTCTGGGCCATAAATATATACCGCCTCTTACTGCGTCGATACCATCGTTAAATGATAACACGATAGTGTTAAGTACAGGGTAGAGTGTGATGACCACGAACAATACAAGGAACACTACCACAAATACCTCGAATATCGTGTCACTTATCGGTTTTCTTACTTCATATTTCTTCTCATTCATCGCCATACCCTCCTAGAATAATCTCTGATCACTGTACTTCTTGGAAATTTTGTTGGCTATAACGATGATAGCTATACTTACCGCACTCTTGAACAATCCGGCCGCAGTACCGAGTGAGTAGTCGTTCTGTGAGATACCCCATTTCAGAACGTAGATATCGATAGTCTGTGATACCGACTGAACAAGACCGTTACCGAGCAAGTACTGTACCTCAAATCCTGCATTAAGAACGTTACCGACGTTCATGAGCAAAAGAATGAGGAATGTGGGCTTGATACCCGGGAATGTTATATATCTGATCTTCTGTAATCTGTCCGCGCCGTCGATCGAAGCCGCTTCATACAGCGCGGGATCGATAGCCGTGATGGCTGCGAGATAGATGATGGCATTCCATCCTGTCTCCTTCCAGCAGTTCGCAAAAGCTACGATCGGCCAGAAGTATTTCGGGAATGCGAAGAAGTTAATAGCCTGCTTTATAAATCCGGCTCTCATCAACAGGTCGTTAACGATACCTGTAGGTGATAATGATACATGTAAGATCGATGTAACAACGATCCACGATAAGAAGTGAGGCAGGTAAGAGATCGTCTGAATAGGCTTCTTGATCCATGCCCTTCTTACTTCATTAAGTATGATGGCAAAAAGCACTGCCATTATCGTAGTCGCAACGAGGTTGATCACACCCATTGCAAATGTGTTTCTGATAACTTTGATGAATACTTCATCGCCGAAGAGGAATTTGAACTTATCCAATCCGACAAACTTGGAACCCAAAAGTCCCTTCTTAGGCTTGTAATTCTGAAAAGCCATTATCCAGCCCGTCAAAGGCCAGTAATAGAATATAATACCGTAAATGACCACAACCAAAGAGACTATCATCAGAAAGCCTTGTCGCTTCATCTCTTTCCATGTGATCTTGGCATCCTTTTTCTCACGCGTTTTATTCCGGGCCATATCTAACTCCTATCAGTTCTGTTTACTGGTTTTTCTCAAAAAAAGGGCAGCAACATTGTCAGTCGCGCAGTTGCTGCCCTTATATCCTTAGACTTGTCTTACAGTCTTATATCTTACTTGAATGTGTCAAGGATCTCCTGCATCTCGCCAAGGAAGTCTTCAGGCTTACATGCGCTGTATGCTGCCATGTAATCATTCCAACCCTTGTCGAAGTCCTTAGCCATTACGACCTTAGGAAGCCACTCATGCTTGCACTCACCCATCTTCGCCCAAGCTACACCACCGGGTGTCTCTGTCGTGAAGTTGTTAGAGTAAGAGTACATCGGGAACCAAGGTCCGTTGGTCTCTACTACAGAGCCGATGAACTGAGGATATGTTGTATGTCCGTATGCATCGAAGCATGCCTTAAGAGGTGCTGCCATGTCGTTCATGAACTCTGAAGGCTGTTCCTCAGGCTTGTTAGCGTTCTTACCGTCACGGCTTGTACCATTCCACTGAGGGAAGTAAGAATACTGACATCTGTGAGCTGCCTGGTAAGTTGTATCTGCCCAGTTCTGTCTCTGCTCGTCTGTACGGTAGAATAAACCGTCAGCGTCTACGTCGTAGTCAACGCCCTTAACGCCCCAGAATCTAAGATCATGAAGCTCCTGATCCATAGCACAATCTACAAGGAACTTGAATGCCTTGTCAGGATCCTTACAGTCTGTTGTGATAGCGATACCTGAAGCCTGGTTTACAGTATCATCATATGTATGCCATCTGTTCTCCATACCGGGCTTAGTCGTAAGACCAAGAGGTACGTAGTTGCAGCCCTTGAGGTCAAGACCTGACTGCTTGAATGAATCATTAACCGTGTAAGCGAAATCCCACCACTGGTCAACCATACCAAGTACGCGGCCTGTAGAAAGCTTAGCGATGTACTCGTCGTATGTCTGTGTGAATGACTCGGGATCTACGAAGCCCTTCTGATACTCTTCGTTAAGCTTCTTAAGGTAAAGCTTTGTATCTTCAGAAGTGTTGTAGTCTTCGATAGTCATTGTGTCCTTGTTAACGATAACAGAACCGTCGTTAGGATATCCTGCGAGGAACTGTCCTGCGTTCTCAAGGCAGAAGTATCTCCAGTCTTCACAGAGGATGGTGTAAGCCATGTTCTCTGTACCATCTTCCATTGTAGGATTAGCTGCGATGTAATCCTCGAGGAGCTTGAAGTATTCATCCATTGTCTCGATCTTCGGATAGCCTGCCCACTCAAGAACTCTTACCTGAATCCAGAATGCTTCGTCGTTATGAGTTGTCTGCTTGGTCTCTCCCATTGTATTGCCGAAAGGATTTATCCAGTAGATATGTCCATCGGGCTGACGGAACTTATCCCACTCTTCAGGTGTGAACCATGTATCTCTGAACTCAGGATACTGATCGATGTAATCATCGAGGGGAACAAGTGCGTCTGCATCAATAAGCAGGTTCATTTCATCTGAATCGATGAAATCAGGATACTCACCACCTGCGATAAGTGTACCGGTTGCTTCAGAAGCTGTCTGACCGGTAAGCCATGTCTCCTTAACCTTTACGCCCCACTTGTCAGCGATCATCTGAGCGATCTCGTTGTCGTCGTTGATCTCTGAACCGGGCATTGTGATGAACATCGTAAACTCAGTAACTTCGCCGGGTGCTGCATCTGCAGAACCAGCATCAGCTGTGCCTGCATCTGTAGCAGCTGCGCCGCCGTCTGCTGCCGGAGCTGCACCGCCCTGAGCGCCACAACCAACAAGCATAGATGTCATCATTGCCATACTCAACAATAATGCTGCAATTTTCTTTGCTTTCATTTTTTTCCTCCCTTTGTATTATTGTTGCAGGGTACCATAACCCCGTTAATAACATATTAATCTTAGGGAGGAAATCATTCCACGGAGGAATTCTAGAAAAAAGGGGGAGAAATTTAAGAAAAAAATCTCGGCGAAATTTTAGTGAATTTTAGTTGTTTTTACGGTATTTGGACGGAGTGCAGCCTTTGAGCGCGATGAACCTGTTTATGAAGTAATCGGTATCATGATAACCCACTTCTTCCGCTACCTCCGATATCTTCTTATCGGTCTTAAGAAGGAGTGAAGCTGCCTCGTTTATCCTTATATTACTAAGATAATCCTTAAAGGATACTCCGTATCTTTTCTTAAACAGCTGGCCAAGGTAGGAACTGTTGACGTAATACTTCGCCGCGAGATCGCGCAGAGTGATATTGCCCGCATAGTTAGTCGCGAGCTCTTTTTCAATATCATGCAGTATGCCTCTTGAAGCGTTCTTACGCAGGGACTGCAGATACTCCGCATATTCATAGCCGAACTGCTTAAGATGCATGCTCGAACCTCTGTCGGAACCGTGAAGAAGGGCGTTGTCGGAGATATAGAGCATTACCTCCTCCTGATTGACGCTCTCGTCCATCTCAACCGCCAGATGCAGGAGCCTGAAGATCATATAGTTCGTATTGATGGATACGGCTCTCTCGGAAATGGCGCCGCCTTCCTTGCCTAAGATCTTGTCAAAAAGAGAATCCACCGACGCATTTATGGCGTCCTTGTCAGCAAGCTCGATACCGGATATCAGGCCGTCCAGTTCGTCCTTGCAAAGCATGACATTGACCTCTCCGACCTGAACATCATCTTCATATATATATATGCGCTTCTTCTGGCCGAAAGAACGATAAGGGCGCAGTGCCGCCGCCGAAGAGTACGAATAAGACAGCTTGGACAGATCATCCACGCGCTTGCCCACGAGGAAAGACACGCCGAATTCATCATCTAACTCCTTGACAGCTTCCGACAGTTTCTCTACATACTTAGAGACATCGGAGCCGTACTCGCTTCCGAGATCATCCGAATATATGAAGGAAAGCTCGTATTCATCCGTATAGCCCGGGATATCCGCAAAAAGCCTGTCGGTATTGTGGCCGAGTACGAGGCTTAGTCTGTCGCATATCCTGCTCTTGATATCAATTATCTCATCATCGGACTTCTCTTCCATCGTATTGATGCTGCCAAAACAGATATTGACGAACCTGAAATCTCCGTCGCCGTAGCGGTGAAGGTTCCTCTTCACATAGTCGATATGCTTGTCCTTATGCTTGCCCGCGAGTATGAGCATGATGTTCTGAGTCAGATAGGCCTTGCGGACATCCTGTACGACATCATCCGTATTTACGTCAGATTCTATCCTGCCCTTTACCGTATTGATGACAGAGATGAGACCTTCTGCTCCGACGGGCTTGAGCAGATATTCAAGCGCAGAATACCTGATCGCTGCCTGCGCATAGCGAAAATCATTGTAACCGCTTATTATGACGAAATATGCATTGGATATCTCTTCTTCCCTGACTGCCTGCAGCAGTTCTATACCCGTCATGACAGGCATCTTGATATCGGCAAAGACCAGATCCACCTCATTATCCTTAAGGTAATCATAGGCCTCCTTACCGTTAGAAGCCTTCTTAACGATCTGACATCCCTGCTCCTGCCAGTCTATGAGAACGGACAGTCCTTCCAATGTAAACGGTTCATCATCAACCAGCATCACCTTAAGCATTGAACATAAGCCTCCCTGCAGGTACTCTTATCGTTATGTAAGTACCTACCTCTTCTTCACTCTCTATCTCAAAATGCGCCTCACCGCCGGTGATCATCTTAAGCCTTAAGCAGGCATTGAGCATACCGACATGAGAGCCGTCCTTGACATCATCTATGGTACAGTTGTTCATCCTGTCATTTAAGTATCTGACATCTTCCTCACTCATTCCGCGTCCGGTATCTTCTATCTCCATGACAAGCTGTTCCCTGCCGTCTTCATTATCCGTCCCGGATGTGAGCTCCTCCTTGTATACGCGCACATATACCCAGCAGGCTGTGGTCTTGCCCTCCATACCGTGCACACAGGCATTCTCCACAAACGTCGTAAGAGTCAGTCTCGGTATATGATAAGAGGCGCAGTCTTCGGATGCCTGTATATCAAAACGCAGTCTGTCTCCGAATCTGTACTGCTGCAGTTCCAGATAGGAACGGATGAAATCCAGTTCCTCTCCCACGGTCGAATTATCCGTAGACCAGCTGATGTTCTGTCTGACTAACGTCGCCATCTTCTCTATCATTCCCGCGGTCTCACTCTCACCCTTTAAGACGCTTCGCATCCTAATGCTCTCTAAGATATTGAAGAGGAAATGCGGGTTAATCTGCGAATGCAGAGCCGAAAGCTCGGCGTTCTGTCTGGCAAGCTCCATATCCTGTCTCTCAAGCTTGCCCCTGTATGTGGTCTGGATCAGGCTGTTAAGCCTTTCTACCATCTTGTTGTATCCGCGCATGAGCAGTGCTATCTCATCCTTGCCCGCATCGGATGTGTCTATTCCCTTGATATTGTCGATATCAGCTTCGTCAAAGGCACGCGACAGACCGTAAAGACGCTTGGCAAAAGACCTGTTGATGACGCTTATCAGAAGTATCGGAGCCACGATATTTAACAGAATGAGAACTATCACGATACCGATGTTATCGCCTATCACTTCGGATACCGAACTCTCATTCCTTGAAACGATTATGCTTAAGTTCCTGCCGTAAACATTCCAGGGAACGACGAGTCCTATCTGAACATCTTCATCTAAAGACTCATAGTCCACCTGCGGACTCTTCTGTATGGTACTTACCATGAGCACTCTGTCTCCTTCACAGAGATATACCGGTGCATCATAGGCAAGACCTTTTAGCTTACGCTGAAGCTTACTGTAGTCTAAGTCCACATATACCATCATATGACGCTTGTACCATTCAAAATGATCAAGCGCCCTTATCAGAGTCACCCTCTTACGGTTCATCTCCTTCTTGTTCTCATCGCCCGTATAGAAGAAGTTGACTACCATGTTGTTCTTGGCCGCAAGCAGATCTTCCCATGTGACTGTCCCGATATCCTTGATCTTGTAGAAGTTACCTCCGTTGATCAGCCTGTCATTGTCACTGCATAAGATGATATTGTTGATCGAAGACTCCTTACCTCCGGCCAGAGGTCTTATGACGTCATTCTGTATCTTATATCTCTTCTCGAAGAAGTCATAATCCGATTCGAAATCATCATCCAGGAATTCATAAACATCTTCATTAAGATATATCTTATTGATCGCCGTCACGGCTTCATCAAAAGTACTGTTTATCAGATATTTGACAGACTCCGCGGCCTGGTTCATCCTGTACTCTTCCTCACGGCGCTCATTGCGCTGAAGCAGGCCGAAAATGATACCGTCCGTGAGTATCAGCGGAATGAACATGCAAACCACATATACTAAGAACAGTTTCTTTTTGATGCTTAAGTCATTAAGCCTGTCATATATTAGATCGTAGAGTTTCTTATGGGGCATATGACTCCTTACGGCCCGGCCAAAAATGCAGGATATGTCCCGCACACGGCCTGTTCTATAGGCTTCTCTCAGGTCTGATCTGATGCCGTTACCTTCTGAACACGATACGCTTCTGTATCTGATAACTGATGACAAACAGACACGAATCAACGATTATCTTGACATAAGTCTCGGGAACGGGAAGCATCCTGTGCACCAGAATGACAAGTCCCGCCGAAGCGAGCATCTGCAGAACGCACAGAGCATAATATCCGAGCGCGCTGCGCACCAGCTCACCTTCCTTAAGGAACACGACATTCTTGTTCATCAGAAAATTATATACGGAAGAAATGACTCTGGCGATCGCCGTCGCCAAAGTGATCCTTATCCCTTCGCCCAGTCCGCCGAATACCGCGAGCATGAGTCTGAAGACGAGTATATCCACCACAAAAGATGACAGTGATGTCAGTAAGAACTTAAAGAACGTCCCGAATAATATCTTATATACCGATATGCTGTCCCTTACGGCTCTGAAATGCGTGCCTTCATTTGCATTCTCATATATCGTCTCTATCGGGACCTCAACAACCGGAATGTGCTCTCTTGCCGCGATCACGAGCATATCGAGTTCGTACTCGAACCTGTCCCCCTTCCCCTCCATAAATACGGGAAGGAGACTTACGGGAATACCCCTGAGTCCCGTCTGAGTATCCTTAAGATCAAGCCCGTGAAGTATCTTAAAGAGCCTTCTTGTTATCTTATTACCCTTCCTGCTCTTGAAGGGTACATTATCACTGTCAAAATCGCGGGCGCCTAAGATGAGGGCGCTCCCTTCCTGTTTCGTCCTTGCAGCGACCTGTAAGACATCTTCTATCGAATGCTGGCCGTCGGAATCGGCAGTGACTACGCACTCTGCATCCGCCAATATCTTCGCTCGCTCTGAAGGCTCTATGGTGCCTTCATATATAAGGGCAGGCATAGGTGCTGTGGCGCTGCTGCCTGCTGCGGTCGCCCCGGC